>SUWI01000135.1 GCA_015061565.1 Lentisphaerota bacterium | reverse complement strand
CGACCTTGCCGTCGATCCGGACGACCGAGAACCAGTCGGCGCCCTCCCCTGCGATGTATCTGCCGGCTGTTTTGACCTCGAAATCGGCACGGAAGAAAAGCGGTTCCCCCGGCTTTGCATAGGGTTCCAGATCGAACAGGAAACCGGTTTCTTTCAGTTTGGCCGCCGGAGCGAACGCCGATTCATCCGCCGTTTCCTGTCCGGCCTTTCCGGCGGCGACGCGGATGTTTGCAAAGGGCAGCGCGGCTTGCAGAACAGTCCAAGGTCCCGCCAACGCGCTCTTCGATTCGGTTTGCCCGACGAATTCCGCCGACAAAGTGTCTCTCCTCATGGTAAAATTCCTTTCCTTATGGTAAAATCAGATTTCAGCATTTTTGATATTTCTTTCCATGACATCCCGAGTTGGATTCATTTGCCGGGACCGGTTTCCGGGGCGCATAAGGAAAACTGTCCCGGACGATGTAATCGGCATTGAGGATCATCGGTTCGCCGGCCGTGCGGCCGATGCAGTTCACAGCTTGAGCCGCGGCCAGGCGGCCGTATTCTTCCATGTGCTCATCCACCGTCGAAAGGACCGGATGCATGGCGATCCCGCCCGCCAGATTTTCCAGATCGTCATTGCCGATCAGAAAGATGTCTTTGCCGGCCGTCAGACCGGCGGTTTCCAATGCGTCTTTGATCCCGAGCGCGGTCAGATCGGAACCGCACCACAGCAGTTTATAACCGGCCAGACGATCCAGCATGGACATGGCAGCGGTCCGGGCGGAAAAACGGTCGAAACAGAAATCCAGACAGGGAAATTCCAGCCCGATGCGGTCACATCTGAATCCCGCCGGAGCGGTTCGCCGTAAAACGGAGAACTTATCATCCGCCATGGACATCCTGGCCTGACAAAAGGCGATCCTGCCCGACCACGAGGCGGGGATGCGGGACCAGATATCGCGGTAAGCGGGTTCCAGATTCCGCCGCACGCCGGTCAGACCGCAATTCTGTCCCGCCGATCCGAGGGAGATCACCGAAGTATCCGACCGCAGCGCGGAATCCAGCACGGGTTCCGAGATCATGGAAGTTCCGAGAATATACGCATCGGCCACCTGGGAACGCAGCAGATCGATCACCCCGCGGTCCTGCGGAGGCGCCGCATGCAGCACAATGGCGGTATAGCCGGTCTTCTGAAGTTCATCACAGACGCCGCGCATGAACAGGCCGCACAGCGGATTGCCCAGGTCCCGTTCGATACTGCCGAAGATCATTCCGACTTTGTAGGTTTTCTTCATCGAAAAGGAACGGCCCGTAATGCTCGGACGGTAATTGCCGCGGTCGCATACGGCCATGATCCGTTTCCGGGTCGATTCCTTCACCTTCCCGGCAAAACGGCTGTCCAGCGCCCGTGAAACGGTCGCCGTCGACAACCCTGTTTTTTTCGCTATCTCCCGTATGGACAACATAACAAGTCCTGAAAATGTAACCGGTTACATCGGCCAATATAACCGTATTTCATGAAAAGTCAAATGAAAAATCATGAAAACGGATAATTTCTGTGTCGAAGTTCCGCTCCGGCCGCAGGCACCTTGAAGGAGTCGGCTGCCGGAAGATCTCAGCGGGATTGGAGGATCATTTCAGGGGACGTCCGGCGCACCAGCGGAAGAGATTATACAGCATCTTCCATTCTTCCAGGTCGGGCTCGGCCTGCAGGTCGTTTTTCGGGAGCACACCGAAAATTTCTCCGGTATAAACAACTCTGCCTTTGCCGAAGGTTCCGGAAACCAGCACCGGTTTGCCGTCGGCATCGCACAGTTCGATCCGTCCTTTCGGACCGGGGAGCAGACGGCAGTGATCGAAATAACGATGGGTGTAGCGGGCGCCTTTATTCAGGAATCCGGCAACCGCGGCCGGCGATTGCACGGTGAGTTCCGGCTGATTGGTGCCGGTGTCATCGAAGCCGCGGCAGATCTCCGGGAACCAGGCCGGCTGGAACGACCCCTGGTGTCTGCCGACCGCATTATGCGCAAAAATCACACTGCCGCCGTTCTTGACGAATTCCCGGATATTGGCAATCGGATCTTCGTCGCAGTCGCCGAGCTGTCTGGTCGCGTTGAAAACCAGCACATCGATCTTTTTCAGGTTGTTTTTCGTTGGATTCCGCAAAACGGTCATGGATATGCCTGCAGTGTTGCCGAACCCGTTCAGGATCCCGGCATTGAGGTCGCGCGCGCCGCCTGATCCGGTGTAACCGTAGAGAGCGACCCGGATTTTGACCGATTTGACGGTTTTCAAATATTCCGCCCGGCGCAGACGCTGTTCGATGATGCCGGCGATATTGAGGTCATCGGCGATCGGCTTCCAGCAGGGGATGCGTCCGTTGCGGATCTCGCGGCGCTGGGTCAGGGCCAGACCTTTCTGCGCTTCGGCTTTGCCGGCTTCGACATTTCCGCGGTTCAATTCGGCGCGGGCCCGGACCGCATGCAGACGGGCGGCGGCCAGCAGTTCGCAGCGTTTGACATAGCTCATCAGCTGGTCGAACATGATCAGTTCCGCGGCGGGGACGAATTGCCGGACCGCTTTGAGCTGCTTCCAGGCTTCGGCGGCATCGTTCTGCATTTTGGCGAAGAATTCATCCTGGTTGATACCGGCAGGCAACACGCTGTCCGGATGCTCCGGGACGCGGGTGCTCAGTTTCAGCGCATAGGCGCGGGCAATGGTGTCGCCTGCTTTTTCCCCGTAGATCCGGCGGCAGATGCGCGGCAGCAGCTCCTCTTCGATTTCCGGGCATTTCGCCGTGACGATCTCGAAGGAATGTTTGGCTTCCGGCAGCACGGCGGCGCCGGGAGCAAACGCATTCCACAGGTATTCGCTCGCCGCCATATCGGAGGCGTTATGGAACAGCGTGGCGGTCTGCCAGTGAACAAACCCCATTCCGCTCAGCTGATTGAAATACATGTTGGCGGCATACCGGCCGGAATTGGTATAGCACGGCAGATGGCTGTAATCATAGGGGTAGTTCGATGAAAGGATCGGGTGGGATGCCAGCCGTTTGGCATTTTCGAGGAACAATGGCCGCGGGGCTTCCCGGAAGACCAGCGCGATCTCTGCGGGCAGCTCCCGGTTCAACCCCACCTGGTATTGAATCATTTTCGGATCTTTGACGCAGGTGTAAGGATACTGGCAGAAACCGACCAGGATCCCGGGATTCTTTTTCCGGATCTCGCGGGCGAAAATCGAAATCAGATTGGATTCCGCGCCGACCCGGTTGTCTCCCCACCGTTTCTTGTCCATCTCGGTCCGTTTGGCCCAGTTGCCCGGGTTGTCGTAATTGCCGCAGTCGATCGAATGGAACCCGATGCCTCCGAACCCGGTTTTCGCCAGATAATCGCCGAGTTCCCTGCCGTTTTTTTCCGCCAGATCGTCCCGCGACCATGAATACGCGCCGTCAAAATAGCCGAACAGACCTTCCTCGGGTTTATAGGGATAATAATGCGTCGAATAGCCGGGCGGGATGAGTTTTCTGAAATCGTCCCCCAGTTTGACCACGGAAGTTTTATCGACCAGCAGCAGCCGGATCCCGCGGGCAGCCGCATAAGCATTGAGTTCCCGCCAGCGTTTCGCCGGATATCTCCGGCTCATCCGCAGGGCGCTCTGGCCGCAGAGCGAGGCAAGATTCGCACGCTGCAGAAAAAAGGAATCGATGATCCTTTCCCCGTATTTTCCGGCGTAGCTCGCCACGCCGGCTTCCAGTCTGCGGTTGAGGAAATCCGGCCAGTCGGAAATCGTCGCGGGCGTCATTTCCCCGTTTTCCCGGATCAGACTGGCCAGCGTCTGCCAGCCGTAGAGCAGTCCGTGCAGATCGCTGCCGGCGATCAGGATCGAGTTCTCCGAGGAAACCAGCACATATCCCTGCCGGATCGGTTTCACCGGGGCTTTGACCTTTTTCAATTCCGGGAGCAGATCGTCATAAAGCCCGGCGCGGATCGTCTTTTTTCCCGTTTTCCCGAATTTCTTCAGTCCGATCCGGTTCAGCTTGCCGGTGAATACCTCAAATCCGGGCAGGTCGGCGGGGGCGGTCCGGACCACCTGCCACTCTTCCGGATTGAATTGGAACGGCTTGCCGGTGATCTGCAGTTTTTTCGGTGCCGGAACCAGGTCGAGACGGTTCTCTTTCAGTTTTTTCCAGCTGTCCGCCACATCCGGGGAAACCGGCAGGGGAACGATCTTCGCCGTGATCTCCTTTGCCGGACGGAAATCCCGTTTGACCCCGTTCCAGAGAATGAGCTCGTCGATCCGGCCCTTGAAATTCCGCCCGATCACCAGATCGTAATTCGACGTGCTGAAGGTCTGCGCCATCGTATCATCGGCTTCGACCAGCATCTTGCCGTCCAGATAAAGCGAGATCCGTTTGGCCGCGGCGTCCCGGACCACGGCGACCCGGCACCATTTGTTCAGCATCACCTGATAAGGCGCCAGGAGCCGGCACATTTTTCCGGGGGCGTTGCCGTTGAACATCGGCCGTCCGATGGAACCGGAGGCCATCAGGCTCCAGCCGAAGCCGCGGGCGGAATGCATCAACAGGGTCCCCCAGTTTTTTTCGCCGGTCGGTTCCGGATTGTAACAGACTTCCAGCGTAAACGACTGATCCGGCGCGAAAGTGAAATACGGCGACTTTTTGATCCGCAGAGCCGACTTGCCGTCGAAGTAGAGACAGCCGCCGGAAACCCCGTCAGCCTGCCATTGGGGATCGCCCGCGGCTTTCAGAACTTTCACATGGCCGCAGAGGTCTTTCAATTCGCCGGCCTGGTCAAAAGACAAATGGACCACTTTTTCAGGTGCAGCCTGCACCAGCAGGGAACCCGCAAACAAAACCGTCAGCAGTAAGTTTTTCAGCATGATCTTCCTCCCGTGAAAAGTTCCTGATCAATACTTGACAATGTATCCGGGCCGGCCGGTGAAGATGCCGTCGGACCGGAAAGACCAGAAAATATCCACTCCGACATCGTGAATGCTGCCGTTGTGAAGTCTGGCCGATTGTTGGACCGTCCCGTTTTTCATCAGATAATTGATTTTTCCGTTGTGCCGGTCGGCCACCCTGGTGGCGCCGGAATAGATGATATATTCGTTATTCTGCTGGGCGCCGCCAAGAAAAGTTTCAACATGGTTATCGGGATTCCAGAATTCCACCAGCAGCATCATTTTACTGTTCCTTCTCCAATTGACATCCCGGAAACCGTAATAGTCATAGATTTCAAGACTTTGCCGGTTCGGCGCTCCGGCCACATGACCGTTCATCGCATAGCCGCGCGGAGCGTCTCTGTAAACCGATTCGGCGGAAGTCACAATTTTACCCTCCGGGCAATGGAAAGCGCGGGTTTTTGCACCGGTATTGATCGCTCCGGTCGTCGGGCTGAAGTTGAGGTTCATATAGTAATAACCCAGCTGAAAGGTCCAGCAATGTCTGTCGGTCGTTTTACCGGGATAATGCGGATAATAATTCTTGAAGTCATTGGTGTACATCTTCATGAAAGTTCCAAGTGATCTGAGATTGCTGCGGCAGCTGATGTCCTTGGCCGAAGCCCGGGCCCGGTTCAAAGCCGGCAGCAGCATACCCGCCAGAATGGCGATGATCGCGATCACCACCAGGAGTTCTATGAGGGTGAAAACCCACGATTTTTCCGTTTTCACGCTTCTCTGTTTCATCTCGGTTTCTCCTTTCAACGACTGATTTACAAAATTTCAGGCAAAAACTAAACTAGTCAAGCAATACATATTATAACCGGAAAATTCTCAATGTCAAGAGGGTTCCCGAAAAAAACTTGTTATTTTTCCGGTAAAAAGGCTTGAAATACCCGCTTTGCGACTTGTTTTCATTTGACGGAAGGGTATATTATTTTCATATCAAGCGGGTGTTGAGAGCAGGTAACTCTCAGGATCATTATGAAAATCTTTTTCCCGGCAGCGGTCTGAAGCTGCCTGGCAAATCCGGGGTGAGAAATGAAGGATATGGTCGATGTAAAGAATTTTGGTGCAACAGGTGACGGGCTGCTGGCGGAAACCGCAGTCATCCAGAACGCACTGGACACCGGAAAAATTGTTCACTTCCCGACCGGAGTCTACCGGACCGGGACCCTCTATCTGCGAAGCGGCGGCGGAATTCATCTCGATCCGGACGCCGTCATTCTGGGAAGCACCGACCCGGCAGACTACAATGCCAACGATTTCGATCCGCGGAACACCTTTTCGGTCAAAGAAAGAGCTTCCGGGGCACACCTGATCATTGCCGCAGATTGTGAAGACATCACCATTTCCGGCGCGGGGATCATCAGCGGAAACCGCAACGGCATCTTCAAAACCGATCTCGTCCACACGCCATTCGGCAACCGTCCCCGCTACGTCCTGCCCCGCTGGCGGCCGGGAGCAATGCTCTATTTCGCCGGCTGCCGCAAGATCCGGCTGGAAGGGATCATTCTCCATGACCCTGCCTACTGGACCACTCTGTTCCACGATTGCGAAGACCTGGATATCGACCGGATCACGGTTCAAACCGACCGGCTGACCAACAATTCCGACGGTTTGGATATCGACTGCTGCCGCAAGGTGCGCATCATCAACTGCACGATCATCAGCGGCGACGATGCCATCGCCATCCGTGGCAATCAGCGCCCGCTGAAAAAAGACGCCGTATGTTCGGATATCACGGTGGACAACTGCATTTTGAGTTCCGCCGCCTGCGGCGTCCGCATCGGTGTCGGCAACGGGACCATCCGCAACTGCCGGCTTTCCAATGTCAAAATCGTCAATACCAGCATCGGGATCGGGATCTGCCCGAGTTACAGTCCCGGAAGCTGCACTGAAATCAGCCAGGCTGTCTTCGAAAACTTTTCCATCAGCGCAAATCAGTGTTTTCTGATCGTGCCGAACTGGGGTGTGGACATCAATGATCCGGCAATCAAAAAAGTTTCCGATCTGACCTTCCGCAATATCGAAGCTGTCGGAAACCAGGCAAGCCTGATCGTGTTCCCCCATAAAGCCGGAATGTTTCAAAACATCCGCTTCCTGGATTCGACCTTCACCCTGCTTCCGGACGGAACTGCGCCCCGGCGTATCCACTGGACAGCTCCGGAATTCGGCATCATCAATCAGCTCGACGGTCCGGCAGAAAATATCCTGACCAACTGCCGGGGGATATCCGCAGACCATAAACCCCTGCTGCTCAAAAAATCCCGGTAAAAAATCAATCAGGGCTGATGCACGTTTCATGCAGCAGCCCTGACTTGAGTTCAAGCGTCAGCGCTCTTCAGTTTTTCGCGGCGGGCAGCCGGAAGGAGCGCGTCGTTTCCTTTCCGGAACCGGACACGGTAACGTAAAGCACCGCCGGTTCGCGGCCGGGGAAGACCGCAAGGCGATACGGCTCTTCACTTTCCCACTTGTCCGTCAGGTCGGCGGGAAGTTTCCGGCTCAGGGCCGCTTCCTCTTTACCGTTCCGGCGGATCCGGAACGATATCCTGCCGTTCTTCAGGGGAGCGGCAAGTTCCAGTTTCACCTTGAACCGGACCACCTCACGCTCGGCGTCGGTCTGCGTTTCGGAAGTGACGCGCAAGTCTTCGAGGGTGATGATATGGCCCTTCTTCCCGGCGCAGAAACGGATGGCATCGGTGATCAGCTGCTGTTCAACGACGGAGATTTCATTCTTTTCCGTCTCACGGTCGGTTTTGTGGAAAGTGATCCCGCCGTTGTAGACCACGCGGCCGCGGTCGATTTTGCCGGCGATCCACACCGGCGCCCCGGATTTGTCCACCACGAGAACATGTTCCGGAGCAACGCCCTTGAACGTGAAGTGATCGCTGTAGGCGTTTTTGAACTTTTCGCCGGTCCGCTTGCAGATCATGTTCCGGTCGGCGTCATTGTGGGAACGGTGACGCATTGGGAATCCCACGGCGCGGTCGAAATCCCCCAGCTCGGGGAAAAGCCCGGTATGGAACGGGAATCGGGCATGACCGCAGGAATCGTGTTCGAAGTAAATGCCGCGGCCGTGTTTCAGACAATATGCGCGCAGCACGTCCGCATCGGGGGTGATTTTACCGAACCGCTTGCAGTCGGGGAAAATCAGACAGTCGAATTTCAGCAGCGTATCGAGTTTGAGGTCGTTGATGACCGTGAACCGGATGTCGCTGCACGACGCCAGCAGTTTTTTCAGACTCTCTGCGCCGTAGAACTCACCATCCTCCGGAGCATAAAGTGCGGCGTTGATCATGGCGGCGGAAGTCTTTTCCGGCGCGGGACGGAGGTTCTGGGCGGCAGCCTTTTTCCGGCGCATCCGGATCCGGCTTTTGATGCGCAGTTCGCGCAGGCGGAGTTCGCCGCCGAACTTTTTCAACGACCCGAGGCCGTCGGCCGGGAGAGACGCGAGGAGCGGTTTTTTCCGCAATGCGGCCCACTGCACCGGCACTTCCTCCAGGGCTTTGCGGTAGATTTCCATCATGGCGTCGGCATGTTTTTCAGCCCGGTCATAATCCTTTTTGCGCAGGGCGATCTCGCCCAGCAGCCCCTGTTCCAGCGCCGCCGCGGCGGGCGCCAGCCTGAGCAGGGAAGCTATGCGCGTGTTGGCGGTCTGCCGCACGGTCCGCGGCGCATCGGCGGGGACCTGCTCCAGGGCGGCAATTGCTTTTCTGCTGTCGGCGGCGACCCTTCCCACCCAGACCGCGGCCGACTCCGGATCCATTGGCAGATTGATCCGCTCGAGATGTTCGCAGACTTCCCGGTGATTCCAGATCAGATCGGGCCGGATGAACGCGGTGAGCAGAACTTCGAATTGAGGTCCGGCGCTGCCGTAGAGACTGGCGGACACGCGGCGGATCAGGGGGAGCAGTTCCTCATTCCGTTTGCCGTCCGGACCGAAGGGGTCGTATTCTTCGATCATGGCCTGACGGTCATAGGGTTTTCCCGAACCGTAGGGCGGTCGGATGAGCGTACGCGCCCCGGGGGTTTTCAGGTTCCAGGCGAACTCCACGGCGGCCAGGGCGGCGGGATAACCTTCCGGCCAGTTGGCTTCATAGAACAGCCAGTCTTTTCGGTCTTGTTTGAAGTGGCAGGGAATGTAACGGAAGTAGGTGCCCAGCGGAGTTCCCCGCATCCGGATGGTTCCCCAATCGTGTTCCAGATAAGTGAAAAGCGGCTGTTTGAACACATGCATCCAGCCCTCGTGCTCCTCGGGGGAGCTTTCGCGCTTGCAGATATAAACGTCTTCGGGCAGCATCTTGGAAAAGCGGGGGAAACTGTCGCCCGAGTTCACCTCGCCGATTTTGCGGAGGTATTCCGGTTTTTCCGGATTGCCGCAATAGGGCCGGGGCACCGCGAAAAAGAATCCGCCGGGAACCGCCTTGCGGAAGGTGCGGTAAAAGATGTTGAAGATGTTGGCATCCGCCGAAAGACGGTCGTCCCCGAATCTTTTTTTCGTGGCGGCACTGCGTTCGCCCCAGAGACTGTTGCGCGTATCCATCGTATGGACCATGAGCCCCCGGTAGCCGCAGTCGACCACATAGCGGACGATTTCGTCGGCCCGGCGTTGAAGCAGTTCGTCACTGCCCCAGTCATAGAGTTTGCCCCGGAGTTCGATGCAATCCTTGAATTCCGGTTTCCTGCCGTCCCGCTGCTTGGTCCCCACATCGTCCATGGTGACAAAAAAGGAGACAATGCCCCGCTCGGCGGCATAGTCATTGACCTCCTTGAAAAATTTTTTCACGGCCGGAGAGGCAGTTTCAGGAAGGGCGCTGGAATGAGTGAGTTCGCCGGTAATGACATTGATCTTGTGTTCGAGCGCCCAGTCCACATGCCGTTTGGCGGCGTCGGTCTTTCTGTCTTTGCGGACCAGAAAGCTCTGCCGGTACTGGTATTTTATACTGGTGCAGTAACGGCCCGGAACGTCGGGGAAATCCCGGATCTCGGTCACCGGGAATTCCAGTTTTCCCTGCCGGTTCCGGAACATCTGGGCGAAGGTCACGGCCGCGTAGAGGACACCGGTTTTGTCATGTCCCGAAAGCAGGACTTCCGTTTTTCCCCCGTTCTTTTTGACCGACACACTGTATCCCTGCGGGTGTTCCGGCGCGGGAGCTCCGGAACCGAAGCGGATGATCACTTTCGCCGTGCCGGGAACTTTCCTGACGGGAAGAACCGGGAGGCCGTGATTCTTCAAATTCTGATTGAAAACCCTGGCCGGAAGCTCTCCCGGCTCGGAAACGATGACGAATTCTTTCGGCGCTGCCAGCTGTTTGCCGGTAACCTTGATTTCCTTGGGCATGGGCACCAGCGGATATTCAATGCCGGAAACCCCCCGCAAACAGAAAAACACGCTTAACAGAAAAAAAACGATCCTTTTCATTATTCCACCTCAACGAGATCTATGAAAAATACCTGCTCCTTGCGATTGGGAGCCTTGATCTGCCAGTCGGCGATGGCAAAAATCGTGAGATGGCTGATGCCGCTGAAATCTTTCAGCCCGGCGTTTCCGGCATCCTTCTTTTCCGGAATGAAGTCCTTGAGCGCACATTCATACTGGAACCAGTCGCCGTCGGCAAAATCGATCCACGCACTCTTGTCATTCTGCGTGCCCCGGTGAATGAATTTCCCCAGCCGGACCAGGACGCCGAAACCCTTGGCGGGGGTCCCCTTGACCCAGAAACGGATGACCTTGGCCCCCTGCGGGATCTTTTTCACCGGCAGCGGGATCCGCACCATTCCCCAATGCTTCATATTTTTGGCAATGTCGTTTCTGCCGCCGAAAGTGATCTTGAGGGCGCAGGTTCCTTCGGGGACGTCATCTGAGGAGATCACTTCACTGGCTGCATTGCCGGAGACCGAGGTCTTGCTGAACCGGCCGTCCCGGCTTTCGAACCCCGTAACACGCACCGGTTCGGCCAGCGCGGTGAAAACGGCCGCCGAAACCAGCACCATGAATAGTTTTTTCATTTTTCCTCCATCAGATAGTATTTGGTCCGGGGAGTCCAGCTTTCAATGTTTTTGATCCAGGGACCTGAGGCGGTCTTCACATGCATGTCGCACCAGAGGACAGTGCTCTTTCCTGCATGGGAGTAAAACAGCTTGGTCTGAACCGAAGTCTGATCGAACCCCATTCCGTTGGCCTCATTGCTTTCGACCATCAGCATCTTGATCCCCGGATTTTTTACCTTGATGGTTTTGAAGGGCTTGCTCTCCTCCGCCGTACCGTTTTTGCGATGTACGGCATTGTTGTTCCACATATAACTCTGTCCGTTGTTAGCTGTCTTGGTGTTGGCGGGACAATGGAGAATGGTATTCCTGAAAATCTTGGCGGGACGCTGCGCTACCGGCGGCAGGGCCATATATTCCAGAATGGGATGTCTCCACCATTTTCCTGCGTTGACGGCCCAGCGGTACCAGTCCCAATACTTGTTGTCATCGGGATTGTAGACGATCCGCTGATGGAAATAGTCCGCGTTGTCAGTGGAGTACATAGCCTCGCCCTGGCCGATCTGACGGACATTGCTGACACACTTGATGCCCTTGGCGGACTCCCGGGCCTTATTCAAAGCAGGCAGCAGCATAGCCGCCAGAATGGCAATGATCGCTATGACTACGAGGAGTTCTATCAGCGTGAAATATCGGTTGCTCTGGAAAGACGGATGATGATTGCCGGTTGAAGTAAACAGGTTCATGATTTATTTCCTTTCTTTTGCAAGTTGTTTGCTCTTTATTTGTGTCTCTTGATTACTTGTTAAGGAATTCCGCCAGCTTTTCCGCAATCAGACGGTGTCCAGCCTGATTCGGATGGGCCATGTCGTTGAAGGCATTACCAATAGTTTGGAGTGTAAACGCTTTTTTGAAGACCGCATTCAGATCGAAACAGGCAACACCGTATTTTTCAGCGACTTCCCGGACTGTCTGCGCATACCGGTCATGCGCATTGTAGCGGGGACCGCATCCGGGAATCGGAGTGAACAGAACAATTGCCGTTTTCCCTTGGGAAAGAGCGGTGATGCGTCCGATCAGCAGCGTGAGGAAATTCCGGTAGACTTCCGGATGCATTCCGCAGGAGAAGTCGTTATAACCGCACATGAAAGTGACAAGATCGGGGATCTCTTCGAAATCGCGGTTCAGCCAGGCAACCACATCCCAGCTGTGGGCTCCGCCAACGGCAAAACTTTTCGTTGTCACTCCCTGGAACCCGTATTTCTCCAGCAGAAGTTGTCCAGCAACGTCGGCCCAGCGGGTCCCGTCCGGCCGCTTTAGTCCGGTCCCCGCCGTGATGGAATCGCCGAGGCAGAGGATCTTGACCTTTTCACCGGCTTTCATTCTTTTTTTGACGTTGTCCAGCGAGGCCACCTGATACTTGCCTATTTCGAACCGGGGCTCGGCATCGGAGATCAGCCGGAAGTCGGCGACCTCGAAAGACAGCGGTTTCCGTCTGGCATTGTTATGCGTGATCTTCCAGATATCGCCGAAGGTGACGCCGCACAGGGCGCTGATGGGCAGATTGCCCGGCGAGGAGGAGATCTGAAGAGCAAAACGGTTGGCCGGGGTGAAGTCGCCGAAGTGGACGCGGTATTCCTGCCACTCCGTGTTCTTTAGGGGAAAATACCAGCGGAAAGGAAGGTTGTAGTCCAGCACGAGACTGATGGATGAATAGTCGTCGGACCCGCAGCCTTTCACCTTGAATGCGACCCCGTTGTATTTTCGATCCCAATCTCTTCTCTCTTTCCAGCTTTGGGGAAGGTTCCTCGTCACCCAACCGGCCCCGGACGTCTGAATTCTGACACTGTCCGCCGTTTTTTCGACTTTGCCGTTCTGGAACGTTTTCCAGTTCTTCTCCTCGAAATTGCGGAAATCATCGACGACGCGTTCTTCCGCGAAGGCGGCAACGGTCAGCAATGACGCACACAGGATCGTTACTGCTTTCATTTTTCTCCTTGCAAGTTTTCTCATTGTCTTTTTTCCTTGCTGTAAGCTGGTTGCTCTTATTTGTGTCGGCACTGCGTCAGATCTCCGACAGACTCGCGTTCGATGAGATTGCTGGTCGTGATCTCGCGGTTCGCCAGACGGACCGCTTCGTCCGGAGTCAGATTTTTTGCCAGTATCTCGAACAGGACTTTTGCTCCCCTGTATCCCACATCGGAATGACACTCCGAATAAACCGTCAAAGCCGGATTGTAACAGGCCGCCATTTCCGTGTCGCTGAACGAGATGAAGCTGATCTGTTCCGGGCAGCGCACACCGTTCCGTGCCAGCTCACGCGCCATGACGCAGCAGAACTGATCGGCACCGAAGATCAGCGTCGGCCGTTCCTCCTGGGGCAATGCGAGAAAGCATTTTGCCCAGTGGTAGGCATAAACGATCTCATCCTGGTGGGGTCCGTCCAGCAGGCGGATATGGAATTGCGGCCGTTCCTTCTGCAGGATCCCGAAGTCGTGTCGCGTATTGGCGGAATTTCCTGCGACCCAGATTCGTGTATGACCGCGCCCCAGAGCATAGTCCAGAAAGATCCCGTTCTCTTTCAAGCTGTCGCGGCTGATGATCGGCACCTGTTGACGGATGCTCCGGCCGCCGAGAACGACGATTGGCATCCGGATCTCCGCGATCTTCTCCAGCGCCTCGTCATGCAGGGCTCCGGCCAGGATACAGCCGTCGATACTGCGGTTCAGAAGATTTTCCGGGACGATGAAGTCATGTACGTTCATGAAATCGCAGATGTCCACCTGGCACTGATACCGATGCTTCTGACAGGCCCGGACGACCCCGGTCAGCATCAGGGAGAAGGCCGGATTCGCAAGAAGTGCTTCACTCCTGTCCGAAAGCAGGAAAGCGATCTGGCGGGTGCATTTCGTAGCCAGCGACTGGGCTGAACTGAGCGGGGTATAGTGATACTTGCGAATGATTTCACGAACACGCTCTACCTTTTCGCTGCTGGCCGGGATCAGTTTGGCGTTGTTGATCACTTTGGATACGATCGCCTTGTCGACTCCTGCCAAGTCTGCGATATTCTGCATGGTCAGTCTTTTCGTATAATATTCCATCTGTCCCTGCTTTCTGCCTCCCTTTTTGCTGACAATATACATCAACCGGTTGATAAAATCAAGGAAGAAAAGAATTTTTTTTCATTTTTTTGATAAAAAAGTTATCTTGCTGCGGTTTCAAATCCTCCGGCAGATTTTCCAACTAAGTGCTGTCGGGAGCAAAGAGCCTTTCGGCAGTCAGCCGGGCGGTTTCCCCTACCGCCGCCTCGTAGCCCGTCAAAGCGGCAAACGGCGCGAACTGTACGGCTCTGTCGAGCATCGGCATCTGCGGATGGTTCTGCGAAACGTGGTGCGGCAGGTGGATGATGTCGTCGTAGTCGGTCACTTCATCACCTTTTCAAAACGGAAGAAGTATTCTCCTCCCGGAGTATCGCAGGTCTCTTCGCGCGGTTCGGGATGGTGCGGATTG
>SUWI01000134.1 GCA_015061565.1 Lentisphaerota bacterium | reverse complement strand
ACGGCCAGCGGGGCGCCTTTGGTCAGCAGCAGCTTCTGTTCCAGCGAACCGCCGGTCATGAACTGCATGACGATGTAGGCCTGCCCCTCATAGATGCCGCAGGTATAAATGGGGATCACGCTGGAGTGGTTGATGGTTGCCGCCGTGCGGGCTTCGTTCAGGAAACCTTCCTGTCCGCCCGGTCCTTTGGGATCCATGATCTTCACCGCCACTTCACGGTCCAGCGCGATATCCAGCGCGCGGTAAACCGAAGACATGCCGCCACGTCCGCAGGGTTCCTCCAGCAGATATGAGTCAAACCATTTCGGCACGATCAGATCGGTGCCGCAGGCGGGACAGTCGATATGGGCAAACGGCTGCAGACCGGTCACTTCCAGCTTCTGCTGGCAATGATGGCAGAAGATTTTGACTTGTCTGGCTTCCCGGTCGGGATTGTTGTATTCCGAGGCAGGCGGGACGGAAACGGTCAGCTCTTCGGGAAGACTTGCGGTTCCCCGAGCCGTTTCTCTGGTTTCATCTGCCTGCTCTTCCGACATTTCCCGCTTTCCTTATTTTTCCAGCCAGAAAGTCTCCAACGGGCTGTTCTGGTCTGCAATTGAGAGAAATATATCCGTCCTTCCCATTTTTTTCAAGGTCTGTTCCGCCATATCCTCCAAAAGATCGCGGTTGTTGCATTCCTCGCTCAGATGTGCCAGCACCAGGAACGCGGAATCGCCGGTGAGCAGTTCTTCCAGGGCCGCCAGGGTATCTTCGTTGCTCAGATGGCCGTGCCGGCTCAGGATCCGGCGTTTCAGCTGGATCGGACGGGCGGAATTCCGCAGCAGGTCCGGCTCGTGATTGGCTTCCAGCATCAGCAGCGCGCAGCCCCGCAGTTTCTGCCGGGCCAGCAGGTTCAGATGTCCCAGGTCGGTGGCGACTCCGATCTTCTTCTCTTCGGCGCGGAACGTGTAGCCGAGGGTATCGACCGCGTCATGGGGCAGGGTAAAGGGTTCCACCGTAATGCCCCCGAGTTCGAATGCCGTTCCCGGATTGATCACCGTTTTCCGTTCCGGCAGAAAATGGCACCGGTTCGCTTCCATCAGGGTCGGCGCGGTCATATACACCTGGATCTTATGCCGGTCGGCAAACGTGCGGCAGCCCCTGACATGGTCGGAATGCTCATGCGTGATCAGGATCCCCTGTATACTGTCCGGTTCGATCTCCCGCAGTTCCATCCGCCTCTCCAGCTCCCTGGCGCTGAAGCCGGCGTCCAGCAGCAGCGCTCCCTCCGGTCCGTGAATGACCGCGGCATTGCCTTTGCTTCCGCTTCCCAGCACCGTGATCCCGAATTTTCCTGTCATTTTTTTCTCCTCTATTCCAAATTTTTCATTTGTTTTTTTCATTTTATGGGTTATTATAATCCATTCCTGACAAAAATAAACAGGATCGGGCAAAAAAAACTGAAATTTTTTGACGGATATGGAAACGGCGAACAGTTTTTCACAACAGCAGCAGCAAAAACAGATCCAGACGCTGGCCCCCCAGCAGCTGGCATCCCTTTCCCTGCTTTCCCTGCCGATCATGGAACTGGAAACCCGCATCGCCGAAGAAATGAGCCGCAATCCGGTCCTGGAATTCGATGAGTCCGAACCCGAATCCTCCGATCAGGACGATTTTCCCGTTGATGATGCTTTCGGCGATGAAAAAACGGATGACAGCAGCGAACCGGCGGATGCCAACCGGGAAGATTATGAGGAATATCTCGACCGGATGCTGGATTCCGGAGAACCGGATACCGATTCCGACGCCGCCGAAAAAAAACGCCAGTTCATGTTTGATTCCATCGCGGCGGAGACTTCACTGCAGGAAGCCATGCTGGATCAGCTCCGTTTCGCCGACGTCTCTCCTGCGGTGCGTTCCTGTGCGGAATATGTGATCGGCAGTCTGGATGAAAACGGCTGGTTCCGGGGCACTTTGCCCGATGCCGCCCAGGCCGCCGGTTCTTCGCTGCAGGAGGCAGAACAGGCGTTGACTTTGGTCCAGTCGTTCGATCCGCCCGGCATCGCTGCCCGCGACCTGAAAGAGTGTCTGCTTCTGCAGGCCGCCCGTGCATCCGGCAGCAGTCCGGAACTCGAGACTCTGATCCGCGATCATCTCGAAGAACTGGCCCATAACAAATTGCCCCAGATCGCTTCGGCAATGAAGATCTCCATGGAGAAACTCAATCAGCTGACCGCCGAACTGCGCGGATTCACTCCGCATCCCGGCAAGGTCCTCGACCAGCACAGAGAACCTTACATCGTCCCGGAGGTCACCGTGGTCCCCGACGGCGATGAATTCCGCCTGATCGAAAAAGAGCCCCCTTACGGACGGCTGACCATTTCGAAGGATTATCAGAAAATGCTGGAGAATCCTGCCCTGGCCGCGGGCGACAAGGCCTATCTGCGCTCCATGATCGATTCCGGCAAGTCCCTGATCCACAGCATCGAACAGCGCAAATCCACGATCCTCCGCATCGCCGGGCTGATCGTGAATGCCCAGTATGATTTCATGAAATACGGTCCCCGCGCCCTCAAGCCGATGACCATGCGGCAGGCCGCGGACAAGCTCGGTCTGCATGAGACCACGGTCAGCCGCGCGGTTTCCGGCAAATACATGCTCACTCCCGTCGGCCTGTTCGAATTCAAATACTTTTTCTCCGGCGGCTTCCAGTCGGAAGAAGGCGAGGAAGTTTCCGCCCGGGCCATCAAAAACATGATCCGGGATCTGGTCAATGCCGAGGATCCGGCCCATCCGCTTTCCGACAGCAAGCTCTCCAATCTGCTCGCCGAAAAGGGCTTCGAAGTGGCCCGCCGGACCATCGCCAAATACCGGGAGGAGCTCGGCATCACCTCTTCCCAGCTGCGAAAGGTGTATTGATCATGAAAAACTTTTTCCGCAGACATCCCCGCTGGCGCAATTTCCTGCTGTTCCTGATTTGTGTTCTGGCCGCGTTTGCCATGCGCACCCACAACTACAACCGCGAGGCGCGGTCCGTGGCAGCCGTCATCCGCGACCAGCCGGCCGTCAGCCAGAATTTTCTGCAGCTGTTTTTCCCCGTGACGCATCACAAT
The DNA here is from genome assembly GCA_015061565.1 of Lentisphaerota bacterium. Classification (GTDB taxonomy): domain Bacteria; phylum Verrucomicrobiota; class Lentisphaeria; order Victivallales; family UBA1829; genus SIG94. Next base: position 11,558 of record SUWI01000134.1, on the reverse strand, counting down.
TTCATACCCTACACCATCGAGTGTGCCATGATGTTCGGCTATACGCAGGATATCGCCGCCGGGCGCGGCGTTCCGCAGTCGGATAAGAATCTGCACGGACTCGAGGACATCGCACCATACCGGCAGATGATCATGGGTCTGGAATGGTTCCTCGGCTGGGGCTACCGCATCAAGTCGCGGTTCTTCCCCGATCCGGAGCCGTCTCCCCTCGAAAAACAGTTCCAGGACAACGTTTATCTGGCGCAATGGGTCGCGTTTCAGCTGCGGCTGTGGATCAGTCTCTCTTCCGGATTCATCTTTCTTCTCCTGATCGTGCTGCGCTGCCGCACTTCGCTCGCGTTTTTCGGCGGCATGTTCCATGCGGTCGCCATCAGTGCGATCGCCCGTTCCACGGGACAGGACATCATCCGCGGCAATTTTGCCCTGACCGTGATTTCGGCGCTTCTGCTGCTGTTCTATTCCTGCTGCACCCGCGGCGCCCGCTGGATGTATGCCCTGCTTTTCCTCGCGGCCTTTACGGCGTTTTCCACCTGGGACCTCTCGCTGGGATTTTTCAGCGCGCTCGCCCTGTTCGAACTCGGCCGCTGGCTCTTCGGCGGGCGGGTCTCGAACCGGCGACGCCGCGCCTGGCTGATGGTGGCCTGCGCGGTCGTGCTGAGCTCGCTGGTCATTCCGTTCAATCAGACCTACCAGACCATCATGTCGCCGCTGGTGATCGTGCTGCTGCCGCTGGTGATCACGGTCATGTTCGGTCCGGACGGCCGCCGGCCGCCGGTTTTCCTGAAACGTTTCCTGCTGCTGGCCGTGCTCGGTTCGGTCCTCTGGCTGATCTGGAATTTCGGGGTCAAGACGCCCTATTATGTTTCGCATTACAGCCATTTCAGCGACCTCACCGCCGCCAAGCTCAAATTCAACAATGTCAAGCCGCCCGATCCGGACAAACTCACCTACGATGCGCGGATGATGTGGACGCCCGCGATGCATTCGGCCGACTGGAAGATCCTGATCACCTATTTCCCGTCCATCGGCGTGCTGACCGGCGCCAGATTCATTTTCCGGAAGTTGAACAGTCTGATCGTCTATACGCCGTTCTCTCTCGGACTGTTTTATTTTCTGCTGCTGGCCGCGCCGTTTTTCCCGGCTTCGGCGGGACGCTTGAAACGCAATCTGCCGCGCTCGCTTTTCCCGTTCGTCTTCACGTTCGTTTTCACGATCGGATTCATTTACATTGTCCGTTATCATGAATTCCTGATCCTGTTCCTCGCGCTTGCGCTGCCGCTCCTGTTCGACGATCTGCTCCACACCCTGCATTTCAGCGCGGCAGACCATCCGGTCAGATGGCAGCGGCTGCTGCTGAAAACAGCCAGGGTCCTGCTGATCCTCTGCTGTCTGGCTCTGATCGTACTGGAAACGCTGGTCTCCCTGTTCGGACGGCGGAATTATTCCAACGATGTCCGGCTGCGGGAGACTGCCGGCCTGATCGCCTGGTTCCGGCAGGAAAATCCCGCCGGCAAATGCGTGATCACCGATTTCGGTCTCGGTCCGATGCTGAAATGTTATGCCGGCATGGCCATTGCCATGCAGCCTCAGTTCGGGCTTGAACGCATCCGGCGGCCCGTCCAGCGTTATCTGAACCTGCTCTATCACGGCAATGAACGCCAGATGGCGGAATTCTGCGCCTCGCTGAATGCCGATTTCATGATCTGCAATCACGGTTATACCGGCCCGCTGCATATCTATTCCGACCGCTATATCGCCGGGGCCAAAAAGATCCGTGGCGATGCCCCTGCCAACCTGATGCGCTACCGGCCCGACAGACTGCAGTGGTTCTACCGGATCGAACCGCCCGCGCAATACCGCTACATCAGCGGCGTTTATTCGGTTTACCGGGTGATCCGCCCGCTGGACCGGCTTCGCGCGGTCCGTCTCTGTCAGGAAGCGGTCCGTCTTTACCGCACCGGCCGCCGCACGACCGCGCTGCGCATGATCTCCGGCGCTTTCCTTCTCGATCCCGCTTCCGAACCGATCCGCATCCAGTATTTCCGTATGACCGGACATTTTCCCAGGCTTGGCCTGAACGGCATCCGGCAGCCGGAGAAGCAGCCATGATCCGCATTCCCGCCAAAATCACGGTTTTACTCGCCGGCCTGATCCTGTTTTCCGGCTGTGCCACGGAGGATTTTCTGGCGGTTTCCGTATCCCGCCAGGAAGACGGCGGCCTCTACCGCATCCGCAAGGACCAGGCTCAATTCCTGCTGAAGCTGCCGACCCTGAACTGTCTCATCCGCGATCCGGAAACCGATTTCTATTACGGCACACTCAACCGCATGCCCGGTTCGAAGGATAAAAACGGTGCGGTCGCCGTGCTGAAACGGATCTCCGCCGACACGTTTTCAGTCAAACAGATCGTCGGTGCGAACGCACGGACACCCTGTTTCCTCTCTTTGTCGCCCGACCGGCGGTTCCTCTATACCGCCAATTATTCATCCGGCGATATTGCCGAATTCACCCTGAAAGACGGCAGGATCATCGGCAAGCCCCGCCTGATCCCGCATTCCGGGCACAGTGCCACGAAACGACAGCGCGGGCCGCATCCACATTTCGCCGCCTTCGATCCGGCCGGAAAACAGCTCTATGTCTGCGACCTCGGGACCGATCAGATCTGGATCTACGGCCGGCATCCGGAAAAAGGCCTGATCCTGCCGTGTGCGGAAAAACTTCAGCTGCCGCCCGGGGCAGGGCCCAGGCATCTGGTGTTCGATCCTTCCGGCAAGATCCTGTATTGCGCCAATGAACTCGACAGCACGGCCGCGTCCTTTGTCCGCGACGGGAATAAATGGCGTACCGGCGCGGTCCGTTCCACGCTGAAGGATCCTTCGAATTCAAAAAAGAATTTTCCCGGCGCGATCAAAATAACCGCGGACGGCAAATATTTCTTCGTCACGAACCGCGGACATGATTCCATCGCCGTGTTCCGCACCGACGGGAAAGGCGGTTTTCAGCTGCTGGACAACATCGTTTCGGAGGGGAAATTTCCGAGCGATATCCAGTTGGACCGCGACGGGACGGAATTACGGGCGGTTTACCTCAAAAACCACCTTGTAAAACGCTTTTCCTTCGACCCGGAAAAAGGTATTCTGACCCCGCTGCCTGGCGCCGCCCAGGTCCCGCAGGGGATCGGCCTGAGCGAATAACGCGGGAAAGTTATTTTTCCAGCTTCCACAGCCAGGAAGATACGCCGTCCGGAACCATTTCGATCCGGTCGGTGTTTTCCCAGGTCTTTCCAGTGTAAAGCTCGGTCGCCAGTTTTACCTTTTCGGGGAGAAACACGGTCACCGGTTCGGTGCCGACAGCATGGACGCAGACCAGACGGCTGCTGGCAAATACGGGCGTCGGACGGCTGGTCCAGATATGGCAGCCGGCATCTTCCGCCAGTTTGCGCATGGCTTCATCGGTAACAGCCTCTTCAGCCCGGAATGCATAAACGGATTTCCAATCGCCCATGTCTTTCCGCTGCAGTCCGGCTGTGCCATACGGAATGCCGCAGACTTTTTCCACATTTTCGGGTTCCCACTTTCCTTCCGCATTGATTGCGGGGCCGTAGATCCAGAGCACCGTCCGCCCGGAATTTAGAATCTTTTCCCGGAGCAGGGCCATTTTCGGTTCCGGCAGGTAAAACGGATGGCAGAGCACCACAAAACGGATACCCGAAAGATCAATGGTTTTCAGGTCGTTGAAAGAACAGGTCTCATACACGAGACCGCTGCGTCCCAGAGCGCCGAGCGGGTAATGATGGAAGGTGCCCGCGCGTTCGTTGAGGTCGTTGACCAGCAGCAGATTTTCAGGGTCGAAAACGACCAGCGTATCCGCCATCGGCTGAGCAGGTGCAGATATCTCACGTTCGTAGATCTCGCGGCTGGCCCGCAGGGCAGCATACACTTCATCGTGCTGATAGAAGCCGCCCCACATGTCGAACCACCAGACCGAATCGCCGTTGATCAGCGCCATGGAGGAATCCCGTTTGATGCCTTCGGCGATCCGTTTCGGTGAGGTCCAGCCGTTGCCTGATCCGAAAGTGAATTTTTTGGACAGATCGCCGCCGTCGGTATTCTTGTCCCAGACCAGATCGTCGGAATCGGCTGCGGGTTTCGGCAGGGTGCAGCAGTCCGACATGACCCGGTTATAGCACCAGCATTTCTGGTCGAATTCCTGCAGCATGCGTTTGCCGCAATGCGAAACCGTGCCGTGCACCGTGGCGCTGATGCTGCCTTCGCCGATCGAATATTGAATGACCGGCGCAATGACAAAATCCAGATCCGGATTCCGGAGCAGCCGTTCATAATCGAGATGGCACGCGTTCATGGTCCAGGAAGCGAAGCAGTAGCCGAAGAAACAGCCGAGCTCGACCCGGTCCGGAATGACCTTGCGGGCTTCCTGCAGGAAATAGCCGACCGTATCGACATTGAATTCGGAGCAGAAACGCAGATAATCGATCACGTCCTGATCTTTTTCGGGCGTGCGGAACAGTCCGTATCCGTTGGGGAATACAGCCTCATACGCACCGCCGGTGGGGTCGTTGCCGTTGTAGTAGCTGCTCTTGTCGCGGTACCCGGTGCAGAAATCGCAGGAGCCGGAATCGCGGCGCATCCGGCCGGGAATATCGGTCGGTTCCATGCCGTGGTCGCGCTGCCACTGCCGGAAAGCGGCGAGGCGGTAAATGCTCTCCTCGGAGCGGGACCGGTCGTGCCATTCGGTGGCGCCGCCGCAGCCGATAACATACGCTTCGATCCGGTCACCGTATTTTTCCTGCGCGTGTTTCATGACCGTGCGCATGTATTCGGAGGTGTCCTTGCGCCAGATCTCCGATGCGCTGATCTTGCCCAGCTCATAGAAGGAATCGTAACGCACGCCGAATGCGCCCAGATACCGGGTCCACCAGTGCGGCGTATTCAGATCCAGCATGCAGAGGAAATGAGCGTCCGGCACCACGGAGATTACATCATCGAGCTGCCGGTCGAACGCATCCAGATCATAGACGCCGTTCCATTTCCAGACCGGCGGATATTTGGTATAGGGAAAGCCGAGTGAATTTGCCGTATTGGAGATCATGATGTTATGAACGTTGATCCCGACTTCCTGCCGGAATCTTTTCCGGGTCTCCAGTTCGGGCCAGAAAGACCGGTAGGCGTAATAGTGTTTTTTGGTTTCGCGCATTTTTATCTCTGAATTCACATTACATTATGCTTGTTTTCGGATCAGTCCTCATCACCCCAGAATGGTTTGAAACCGAGGCTCTTGGTTGCAGCAACACCCAAATTGACTGCAGGATAAGCCTTGTCCGGCCATCCGTTGGACTTGTTGATGATCTCCAGCGAAGTTTTGTGCGGATAACGGTTTTTGGAATATTCCACATGGCCGTCCAGCATCTGCATGTTGAATCCGGTGCCATGGGCATTGTAAAATGCCTGGGTGCTGTACAAGACCCGGACGGACGCCGTGGAATCCGCCATGGAGAAGACTGAAGGATACGTGCCGGATCTTTTGTAGTCGACTTTGCCGTAATCGGCGGTATCGCCGCCGGTCAGCAGGATCTCGCCCGGACGGAACTTGATGACGCTGGCTTCTTCCTTGATCGATTCGTTTTCGCCGCCGATTCTGATCACCGTACCGACTGCGGGTGAACTTTTTTCTTTCACGATGGGCAGTTCCGCACCCGTGATCAGTTTGATGTGATGCTGCAGTTCGAACGCGCCGAGCTGCGCGCTTTTCGTGGCCGGCTGGGCGAGCAGGATCTCCGCCTGCGGCTGTCCGTCCTTGACCAGAACGACATCGGCGCATGCGAGAATGCCGGGCAGCAGAACGCCCGCAGCCAAAATTTGTTTCATCGCCATGGTTTCATCTCCCTGTTTTCGATATTGAAAAAACGATTGGTCATTTTACTGCAGCTCTTTCCGGCGGCCTGCCGATGGTGTGGCCCTCGGACAACGGCGTGAAAAGCAGCCGTTTCAAGGCCGGATCCGTCCGCATTCCCATACAATACTGCGCGCTGAGCATACCCATTTCTTCCAGCGGGACCGGGAAGTATGCCAGATCGGGCGCCAGCTGCCAGAACGGTTCGGTGTCGTCGCCGCAGGCCAGCAGGGAAATATCCCGCGGCACCGACCAGTGATTCCGGGTGAAACAGGCATACGCGCCGTAAGCCAGATTGCTGGATGCCGTCACCAGCGCCGTCGGACGCTTCGGCGCATGGATCAGCTGTTCGGTCAGTTTCTCGGATTCCCGCACCAGACTCATCTGGCTGATGTCCGTATACAGGGGATAGATCTCCAGCTCCATTTCGAACTCCCGGACCCCTTCCCGGATGCCCTGCACCAGAATATAGTTGTTGCAGCCGGCTACCGGGTCGAGATAATTCGCGAAAACCATGACGCCGATCCGGCGGTGGCCTTGCTCATAAAGCACCCGGACCGCCTCAAAACCGATTTTCCGGTAATCCCGCCCGATCATCGGCAGATCGTTCCAGATCCGGGAAAGCAGCTGCACCACCGGGATCCCGCGCTGATGGAGCGAACGGTACATTTTTTCATTGCTCTTTCCTTCATCCAGCATCGGGACCGTGATGATCCCGTCCAGCTGGTTGACGTGGCTGGTCTGCAGGTTGTGTTCCTCTTCCGCCAGCGAGGAAGCCGGATACACGATAATGTCGTAATCGCATTCGGAACAGATCTTCCGGATCCCTTTCAGGATCCCCGTCTGCAGGTACCAGTTGCTGGAATGGTAGAAGAAACCCAGCAGATACGATTTCCGGGACTGCATGGCGCGGGCGGTGATGCTGGGCACATAATGGTAGTCCCTGGCAATGCGGAGGATACGTTCCCTCGTCTCCTCGGAAAGATGGACATTCGTGGTCCGTTTGGAAAATACCGTGCTGACGGCTCCGACCGATACTCCGGCCAGCCTGGCGATTTCCTTGATCGTGATCCCGCGAACCATGCTGCAAAACACCTCGAATGAAACGTTTCATTAATCTAATATAACATCCCATGCCGATTTGTCAAGCGCCGAAGTTAAAAATATCCGGACCGTAATGGTGCATTCCGATGGCATGGAAGGCGGAATTCCGGAGCCGCATCCGTTTGTGCCGTCAGCGGTCCGGGGGTGCTCCGATCGCACTTCCGCCTGAAACTCCGTATTCTCCCGCTATGGCGCTTGACAAACACCTTTTCCAGCATTATAATAGCCATGGCCTCGGTTGGATAAACTCAAAAAAGGAAGGTTTCACCATGATCCGAAAATACGGCAAGGACATCAGCATCACTCTGGCGACCTGCGCATTCCGCATTCCCGCGGGCGAGGAAAAACGTTTCCCCTATCATTTCGAAGCGGCGCAGAAAGCGGGCTTCGACGGGTTCGAACTTTCGAGCTCGTCCCATAGGAAGCCGGAAGTTCTGCTGGCCGCCGCCAAAGCGAGCCAGGTCAAAATCGTCGCCGTGCACGGTGTTCTGGACGGACGCTCGTGCTCGGCAGAGGAAGCAGTCCGGAACCAGGCGGCGGAAGATGCGTTCCGGTATCTGGCGACCTTCGCCGAATTCGCGCCGTGTCCCATTGTGGAACATTATTGGGACCGTTTCAACGATCCCGAAAAAGGGAAATGTTTCCGGGATACGGTGGGCAAGCTGCTGGAAAAAACCGAGCGCAGCGGTTTCGTTTTCTGCATGGAAAATGCGCCGTACAAACCGGAAGTCAATGAACGGTATCCGGAGATCGCCGAGATCGCCCGCTTTGCCCGTTCCTTCGGCAGCGGCCGCATGTTCATGACCTTCGATGTGAACCATGCCAATCTGCACGAAGATGTGCTCTATGCGGTTTCTGCGTGCGAGGGACTGATCCGGCATATCCATGTATCCGACAATCACGGGCACCGCGAAGAACACCTGGTGCCGGGTGAAGGGATCATCGACCTGAATGCCGTGATCCGCAAAATTTATGAAACGGATTACTGCGGACCGTGCAATTTCGAATTCGGTTATCCGAAAGGCTATGTACCGGAACTGAAAGATTATCAGCACGCCTTCGAGGTGATCAAAACCAGAGTGCTGGCCTGAGCCAGTGAAAAAAAGAGCCCGGAGAAGGGGGAGAAACCGCTGTCCAAAATAAGTTTTAAGGTTTGAACAGCGATTGGTGAAGTTTGAATCCTTGACCTTCCGCCGGGCTGATTTTATGCTTTGCTCATCAGATAAATTCCTCTTCCTGCACCTTTGGCGATGATTGCCATATCATAATGCTTGAAAATATCAATACCAAGCATTGCTCTGATATTCATCATCTGCGCAGCCGCACGGTATCTGTAATCTTCCACCAACGCTCCTTCCCCTTCATATTTGAAACCGTTTTGAAATTCAAGAGTGAGTTTATAAACATCAAGTTCGGCATATTGGCCTAACATAGCCATCCACTCTTTATAGGAACGAACTTTTTCAGCAGCGATTGAACGTTCGCCGAACATCGTCATACGAGCGCCGCTGTCAAAAAAGAATCTGCACTGTTTCCCATTGATGCTGCCTTCGATCAAAGGCAGATAGGCATCAACGAAATCAAACACGTATTCATGTTTCGGCAGTTCGGTTTCTTCATCGCTGACGGTCAGAGTGTTCCCTTTCAGAATGCAGTTATACCCATCCATGGGATTCAGTACAGCGGTCACCTTTTTCCCATCATCCATGACCAGGTTGATGAACGACGAGAAAAATGCATCGTTCATAGTGCCGACCTTGAACGGCCCGATTTCACCGCTGACGGAAACGGAATTTTTGCCGAAACCTTTCGTAAATCCGCTGTCGAAAAGCACATACTGTTTCCCATCATAAAAAAACAGACGTTCATCTTTCCTGACGATTTCATAACTCACTTTGCTCATGACAACACTCCTTTCATTTGTTTGTGCCGTTCCCGATCGAATACCGGGTTCAACATCACATACGGCACCGACTTGTAAATTTTTCTCGTTTTTTGAAAAAGAATTTTCATCAAATGATCCGAAAACCGCGAATTCCAGGAACCGGATTTGAATTTCCGTTATTTCAGAGTATATTGAACGAAATTGAATCCGGCATTTACGGGAGTTCGGTGTTTTGGATAAGCCAATCAAAGTCATTACGCTGGGGACCTCACATGGGGATCCCACTTACGAACGGTTCAATACTTCGACCCTGCTGGAAGTCCCCGGTTACGGCGGGATCCTGATCGATGCGGGAACTCCGGTGCTGGGTCTGCTGATCCGGCGCCGTTTCCCGCTGGACAACCTCAAGGCTGTGTTCATCACCCACATGCACCAGGATCATTTCGGCGGACTGCCCGATATCGTGAAATTCTGGGTGAAGCGTCTGCCGGGAAAGGTTCTGCGCGTGTTCCTGCCCGAAGCGGAGGCCATGGAAACGGTTTTCGCCTTCAACGAACTGGCGCACCGGCCCATCGACCGGAACTGTTTCGAGGTCCATGAGATCGCCGCCGGAACTCTGGAGCTGGATCCCGGAGTGATTCTCGAAGCGATTCCGACTGATCATTTCAGCAATGAAAAACGCCGTTTCCCTAGCTGGGCTTTCAAGGTCGGAATTGCGGACAAAACCTTGCTTTTCACCGGCGACCTTTCGAGAGATTTCCATGATTTCCCCGCCGGAGTTTCCGCCGGTCTGGCCTTCTGCGAACTCACGCATTACGATCTCAGCCAGGCACTGCCGGTTTTGGCGGCCGCCGATTTCGGCCGTCTGGTTTTCACCCATATCGGCGACCAGTGGCACGGCGCCGAAGCGGAAAAGCTCTTCCGGGAAAAAGCCGCGCTGCTGCCGTATCCGGCAGTCATGGCGCACGACGGAGATGAATTCGAATTATGAAAACAGCGGTTCTGGCGGATCTGCATCTGACCGACAATTTCGATACGGTCAAACTGCCCGCGCTGGACTGGGCCCTGCGGGAAGCGAAGCTCTGGAAATGCGATCATTTGTGCTGTATCGGCGACCTGACCGCGCAGGGCAGCGAGGCGCAGACGGCGGAAATTCTGAAACGCCTGAACGCCTGCTCGATACCGTATTTCTCGACTCCGGGAAATGCCGAACTGCGGATCTATCCGGACGGCCGGACTGCGGACAGATTCGATGTAAAGCCGCCGTCCGATGTGCCGGTCATCCTGATCAATACCGCCGGAAATGAACCCTCTCAAGAAGAATTGGCCAAACTTGCCGTTCTGCCGGATCAGGCGGGTTTCCTGCTGGCAACCCATGCCCCTCCCAGGCAGTGGAGCTTATCGGCGCAGGAAATACTGGCACAGACCCGCCGGCGTGGCGCAGTCTCCATGGTCATGGCCGGCCATTCCCATCACGATGAAGCGGAGATCCTGCGCGGGCTCGATCCGGACAAGGCATCCGGCGGACCGCCGATGTTTGCCGTGCTGGAACGGCAGAAAAACGGTATGTGGACACGAAACGATATCGTCATGCCGGGCGTTGATCCTTCCGAGTGGAGTGCCGGTGAACGGGAATCGTTTCGCCGGGATCTCGGATTCACCACCATGTGGGAATCGGTTGCCGCATTGGAATTTGCCGCCCGGCATCAGGTGCGGAATGTGGAATTGCGCATGGGCACTGATGAATACTCCGGGGATTTGGTGCGCGCCATCGGAAAATGGCGGAACTGCGGCGGGGATCTGCTTTCCCTGCATCTGCCCGACCTGAAACTGAGCCGCGATGACGGCGCGCTTCAGTATTATATTGAGCTGGCGCTGAAACTCGGCTGCGGACGAGTCACTCTGCATGTCCCGCGCGTTACCTCGGCCGGATTCGCCCAGGTCCGGGAACAGCTGCTCGACAAATTCGGCCGGATCCTGCGGCCGCTGCTGGATCATCACATCATGATCGGGATCGAAAATCTGCATACGAAAGCCGGCGAAAACACGTTCGAAACCCGCAACTTCGGCTGCACCATCGAAGAATGCCGCCAATGGATCCTGCTGCTGCGGGAAAAATTCTCCTCCGATCTGATCGGATTCCACCTCGATATCGGGCATTGCCGGAACAATGCGCCGATCTCCGGCCGCGAGAACCTGTCCGACTGGTATTGCGCCATGGGCGGCCTGGTCAACGGCTGGCATCTGCATCAGGTGGCATACCATGACGGCAAATTCACCAACCACACGCCGCTGACGGGATGGTATGACAAGCTAATCTCGCTGGGCGGTCTGTTCATGGCGCTGCGGGCCGGACAGCTGAACCACGCTCCGATGTTTCTGGAATCCCGCACCTGGGAAGGCAACCGGCAGGCGTTCCTGAAATTGAACGGACTCCTGAAATAAGGGGCCGGGAAGAACACTCAGCGTCCGGAAAGGCGGTCGAAATTGCCTGAGAAAATGGCCTTCCGCGCCTCATCGGAAATATGTTCGCCCAAGACGCCGTAAATCTGCATGGCAATATTGCAGATCGGGAAATCGGTGCCGAACAGCAGTTTTTCCGGGCCGCATTGGTCCACCAGATATTTGAGCATGCCCCAGCGGAACAGACCCGTTCCGC
>SUWI01000133.1 GCA_015061565.1 Lentisphaerota bacterium | reverse complement strand
CTCGTAGGATCAGTTCGAAATCCGCGCTTTCAGGATGCAGGGTCAGGAAAATCGTCACATCGTAGGTGCATTTTTCCTGATTCATTTTTGCAAAGAAACGGGCGTCGTCGATGATGTCGGTCAGCCCGAAGGAGAACCGGTTGTCCTGCCGGGAATTCAGGAATGCCAGGAACGGGAAATTGCGCTGTCCGGCGCTTTTGCTTTCGATGGTCCAATGGATCTTCGAGGTGGGCGTGCGCAGTTCCGGATGCCAGTAGCCGTGAATGTTCAGGATCGGTATGGCAAAACGGATCTGCATGATGCCGTCGTGTCCCGGAATCTTGACTGGAATTTTGCTGTAGTTTCCGGTATGTTCGAGCTGAGAGACCACGGCATCCCGATAGATGATTTCGATTTTCATTTTTTGATCCTTTCTATGAATTTCGGTTTGATTCGAATGATATGCGGCGAGGGGGGCGCTTTTCCTTCCAGCAGGTCGGCCAGCAGACCTGCCGCCTGACGGGCACGTTCGGCCAGATTCAGATCCACACTGGAAAACTGCAGTTCCGCAGCCAGATAACTGTTGTTGATCCCGCAGACCTGAATTCGGCTGTTCAATTCCTTTTCGGTCAGGACATCCGCAACTCCGGCGGCGATCAGATCATCCGCGCAGATGACTGCATCAGGATTTTTTTTGTTGACGAGCAGCCGTTTTGCCGCTGCGGACGCTGCTGCGCGGTCATAGCCGGTTTCGGCGGTCTGGATGATTTTGATTTCCGGGGTCAGATGGTCTGTGAATCCCTGCTGGAAATTCCGGATGTCCGGCAAGGTCATCGAGGGCAGAAACAGGGCGATCCGGCGGAATTTCCTTTTGATGCACCATTGTGCGGCGAGGCTGCCTGCGGTCTCGTAATCCAGCCGGACGGCATAGCCTTTATCCTGGTTCATGAAAACGCAGGGGATCCGGGTCTGCTGCAGGGAGAGGACGTCGGCATTGGAAAGTTCCTGCACGCTGACGAGCAGTCCTCCGTTGATGTTTTGTTTGGCGAAATCGCGCAATCCGGATTTCCCGGAGGCGGAATGGAATCCCCGGATGACCAGATGGTAGCCCCGTTTTTCGGCGGTTTCGGCCAGAGCGCGAATGGTGATTTCACGGCCCGGCGAGCAGATCATTGCGCTGTTGTAGACGACATAAACCAGTTCTTTGATATTGTTCGTCTGGTTGAAAGATTTGAAGGTCCCTTTGCCATGGAGCTTGTATATCTCGCCGTTGACGGTCAGCTGTTCCAATGCCTGTCTTACGGTGGTTCGGCAGATGTGGAAGTGTTGACACAAGACCCGTTCCGATGGGATCGGGTCTCCCGGTTTGAGCTGGACGAGTATTTCCCGCCGCATTTGATTGATCAGCTGGAAATACAGCGGGACGGGATCTTCCTGAGTTCGTTTCAAATTGTTTTTCATAGTCGATGGCATTCTCCGTTCCGATTCCTGGTTTTGCATGTTTTTCAGATTCGGTCCTTTTTTTCGGCGCTGATCCCTGCTGGTACGGTTGTCCATACCAGTAGATGTCATATCCGAAAAAATATCAGTTTTAAGTTCATTCTTATCGTTGATATCTGGTCCGTACCAGTAATATAATCCGTCGATCCTGAAAGTCAAGACCTTGGAATTTTTATTTGAGTAAATTCCTGGAAAACGGAAAAAAATCACGGCACAAAATGAAAGATAACATTGCCGCGATGGGGCGGGAGGCTCGGCGAAAGTCACTGACGCCATAGATACGAATACTGTTTTCTGACATGTTACCGTGTTTCATACTTGAAAAAAATATAATGTCGCGTATATTCATAGGGAAATGGTTCGGGTCCGGCTGCAGGGGCTGCGGCCTTGATGTATAAAGAACCGCGGGATCCTTTCATATCCCGGAAACTTTTAGCAAAAGGATTTTTATGTTTACTTATCAGCAGATCGAAAACGGCAGAAAACTGAAGGTTTCTTTCCTTACCGCCCGAATGGCTCGGGTTCAGTGCGCCCCCGAAAATATGGAATTGAAAGACAGCGGACTCAACCGGTATCAGTTCATTCAGGAACCAGGTGAAGAAGTCGAAGTGATACAGGAGAAAAACGGACAGGAAACATTGCTTAAAGCCGCCGGAATGACCCTGGAAGTAACCGCCGACGGTCTGATCTCCGCGGAACGTGCGGACGGCGGAAAACTGTTTTCCATGTGCGGTCTCGAATTTGGCGAAAAAAGCGCCATGCCCGAATTTCAGGCGCAGCCGGATGAAGACTGGATCGGGTTCGGCGACCAGACGAGGGAAAGGCTGTTCCACCGCGGGACCAAAGCGCTCTGCTGGGTTTGCAACGTCACTTCCTACATTCCCGTGCCGTTCTTCATGTCCACCTGCGGCTATGGGATCCTGGTCAACTCCACGCATCTGGTCGAATTCGACCTCTGCAGCACGAACGCGGACCGATTCGGCTGGGACGACGAGCGCGGCGTGCTGGATTTTTACGTGTTTGCGGCTCCGACTTTCAAGGAGCTGATCGGCCTTTATACCGATTTGACCGGGAAGCCGAAACTGCCGCCGGAATGGTCCTTCGGACTGTGGTATATCTGCCGGGATGTCGCCAATGACGCCGAGGCGGTCAATGATGCGGTCAATTTCCGGCGGGAAGGGATCCCCTGCGACCTGATCGGCCTGGAGCCGGGCTGGATGAAAAACAATTACGATTTCAGCACGGAGAAGTCCTGGCATCCGGAACGTTTTCCGCTGCCTTCCTGGCAGCGTCCCTCCTGCGACACTTTCATCCAGGCGCTCAAGCGCATGGGATTCCATCTGGAACTGTGGCTCTGCCAGAATTACGACCTTTCCTGGGAGGAGGAACGGCGGATCAATGGCGGAAAACTGCCCGAACCCGAACGGAAAAAACAGGTCCGCCAGCCGAACAAGGACATGATGGTCGATCCGCATTTCGTCTCGCCGTGCTATTCGGACCGGCTGACCAAAAAAGACGAACCGTGGTTCGAGCATCTGAAAAAGTTCGTCGACTGGGGCGCGGACTGTTTCAAGCAGGATGGCAGCGCCCAGGTGCTGACGCATCCCGACCGTCTTTACGGCAACGGCATGACCGATGAGGAAATGCACAATCTGTATCCGCTGTTCTACTCGCGCCAGATGTGGGAAGGATTTGCGCAGTATACCAACCGTAGGCCGGTGGTGTACACGGTGGCCGGCTGGGCGGGATTCCAGGCCTGGTGCGGGACCTGGACCGGAGATACGGGCGGGCGCGTCGATACCCTTGCGGCCATGCTCAATACCGCTTCGGTCGGGCACAGCTGGGCCACCAACGACATGTGCGCCATCGAAATGGAAGGTGTGCATTTCGGCTATCTGCAGCCGTGGAGCCAGATCAACAGCTGGAGTTATTTCCGGATGCCGTGGGTGCAGGGCGGCAAAGTGCTCGATGCCCATCGCTATTACAGCCGTCTGCGCGCCCGGCTGATCCCCTATATCTATTCCTGGGCGCGTTATGCTTCGGTCACCGCCGTGCCGCTCATGCTTCCGCTCCATATCGAATTCCAGGACGATCCCGCCTGCCGCACTATTCTGCATGAATATCTGCTCGGACGCGACCTGCTGGTTTCGGTTTACAAAAAAGAGCTCTACCTGCCGGCCGGTTCGTGGAAGGATTTCTGGACCGGCAAGGTCTTTGCCGGGCGGCAGTCGTTCGAGGCGGAATGGCCGGATGACCGCGGCGGCTGTCTCCTGGTCCGCGAAGGCGCGCTGATCCCGTTCGGGCCTCTGATGCAGTACCGCGGCGAACGTCCGCTGGATGAGATGGAACTTTATGTCTTCCCGTCTGCACAGCCGACCGAATTCGAGCTTTACGAGGATGACGGCGTCACGTTCGATTATCTGCAGGGGAAATATTCGCTGACGAAGATCACCCAGCGGAAGGAAGCCGACGGGACCGTGATCATCACGATCGGGGATACACCCGCAGGGGCTGTCCGGCATTGGAGTGTGACCGCTGCCCTGGATCATGCTCCTGCCAAAGTGGAAAACAACGGGACGCAGCTGCCCGCCGATCAATTGAGCTGGGATGCTGCCCGGAAAGAACTGCGGATCGCCGGGGTCCGGCCGGGCACGGTGAAAATTTCCTGACCGGAGCTTATTTCCCGGGGCCGGTCATTTTTTCGGGCCGGACGGTCTGATCGTATTCTTCAGCGGACAGATATCCCGCGCGGATGCAGGCTTCCTTGAGCGTCAGATTTTCATGATAAGCCTGTTTGGCGATGGCTGCGGCATTGTCATATCCGATCTTCGGGCTCAATGCCGTGACCAGCATCAGCGACTGATTCACCAGCGAATCGATCCGTTCGCGGTTGGCCTGGATGCCCTTGACCGCGTAACTGCCGAAATTATGGCAGGAATCGGCGAGGATGCGGATC
Source organism: Lentisphaerota bacterium (assembly GCA_015061565.1). Classification (GTDB taxonomy): domain Bacteria; phylum Verrucomicrobiota; class Lentisphaeria; order Victivallales; family UBA1829; genus SIG94. The sequence continues at coordinate 10,221 of SUWI01000133.1, read as the reverse complement.
TCAGTCAGCAGATCGAAGATCATCACGGGCTTGAACACATTGAGCTCGAAATTTCCCTGGGAAGCGGCCATGGCGACCGCGGTATCGAGTCCAATGACCTGAACGCAGACCATGGTGAGCGCTTCACACTGGGTCGGATTGACTTTGCCCGGCATGATGGAGGAACCGGGTTCGTTTTCGGGCAGGGAGATCTCGCCGATGCCGCAGCGGGGGCCGCTGGCCAGCCAGCGGACGTCGTTGGCGATTTTCATCAGGCTGCAGGCCAGTGCTTTGAACGTGCCGGAAAGCGCGGCAATGCCGTCGTGCGCCGCCAGCAGAGCAAACTTGTTCGGGGCAGAAATGAACGGCAGGCCGGTGAGTTCGGCGATTTTCGCCGCGGCGCCTTCGGCAAATCCGGCGGGAGCATTCAGACCCGTGCCGACCGCAGTGCCGCCGAGCGGCAGTTCATAGAGTTCCGGATAACATTTTTCGATCCGTCCGATCGCGGTTTCCAGCTGGGCGGCATAACCGGAAAATTCCTGTCCGAGGGTCAGCGGGACCGCATCCTGCAGATGGGTACGGCCGATTTTCACGATGTCCTTGAACTCCTCCGCTTTGGCCGCGATCAGTTCTTTCAGCGCGTAAAGTTCGGGGAGCAGACGGTTTCGGGTCTCGAGCACGGCCGCAATGTGCATGGCCGCGGGGAAGGTATCGTTCGAGGATTGCGACATGTTGACATGATCGTTCGGATGGACCGGCTTTTTGGTGCCGCGTTCGCCGCCGAGAAGTTCCGATGCGCGGTTGGCGATCACTTCATTCATATTCATGTTCGACTGGGTGCCGCTGCCGGTCATCCAGACTTTCAAGGGGAAATTGCCGTTCAGCTTGCCTTCCAGAACTTCGTCGGCCGCTTGACAGATCGCCGCAGCGAGCTCGGGTTTGAGCCGTCCGCTCTCCTGATTGGCCAGTGCGGATGCCTTTTTGATCACCGCCAGGGCGCGGATCACTTCCTCGGGAATGAAATCCAGTCCGATATTGAAATAATGGGTGGAACGCTGCGTCTGGGCGCCCCAGTATTTGTCCGCGGGCACCTGGATCTCCCCCATGCTGTCCCGTTCCAGCCGGAATTTGCCGTTTTTCATTTTGCCGTCCATCTTACAGATATCCTTTCATTTCGTTTTTCTCTCTCAGTTGATTCAGCAGGACCTTGATCTTTTCCGTGCTGTCCTTGCTGCAGACCAGCGTGACGTCCGGGGTATGGACGATCACCAGTCCATCCGTGTCGATGGCACAGGTCAGGTGGTCCGGATCGTTGGAAAACGCGATGCAGTCATGGGCATTGACCGTTTCGAATCTGCCGACTGCCACGTTGTTCAGGCTGTCCGCGGGAAAATGGTTGCGCAGCGAGGTCCAGTTGCCGATGTCGTCCCAGTCGAACGAAGCCTCCCGCACGACGATATTGGACGCTTTTTCCATGATCGCGTAATCGATGGAGATCTTGCGGCAGGTTTCATACTGTCTGCGCAAGGTGTTTTCGAAATCCGGCGTGTCCCAGGCCGCCGTGATCCGGTCGGAAAGGTCCGCCAGATCCGGGGCAAACTGACGCATGAGCCCGAGAATCGTGTCCACCTGCCAGATGAACATGCCGCTGTTCCATTTGAAATTGCCTTCGGCCAGCAGAAGCTCCGCTTTTTCACGCGAGGGTTTTTCGACGAAGCGTTTGACTTCGAACATGCCGTCGCCGAGCGGTTTGCCACACTCGATATAACCGTAATTCTGACTCGGGTATGTCGGCGGGATACCGATGGTGGTCAGAACCGGCCGTGCCGCCGCGGTCTCGCAGCATTTCTGCAGATCGTGCTGCAGCGCGGTGACATCATGGATGCAATGATCCGCGGGCATCAGCATCATGACGGCTTTTTCGCCGCCGGCCTTTTTCCTGATGACCCCCGCGGCCAGCGCGACGCAGGGAGCGGTATCCCGGCCGCAGGGTTCCCCGATGATGTTTTCCGACGGCAGCTGCGGCAGCAGACGCCGGATCGGATCGACATATTTCCAATTGGTGATGATCAGGATGTTTTCGAACCGGGTCAGGGGGATCAGCCGCAGAACGGTCTGTTCGATCAGGGTTTCGCTGCCCACCAGCGACTGAAGCTGTTTCGGGGCATTTTCGCGGCTGCACGGCCAAAAGCGTTCACCCCGTCCTCCGGCCATGATCACACAATAAATATCGGACATTCCCTTTCCTCCGTTTTTTTGACTGCAATATACATTCATTTTTTGGGAATGCAAAGCCCCTGGCGTTATTTTTTGGAAAAACACCCCGGATGGAAACGTCGGCAAGACACTGTCCTGCCGGACTTTTCATCAGAAAACCTCCGGATTGCGGCGGACGGCGGCTTTTTTTGATTCTATCTGCCGGTTTTTTTTCTGTTTTTTACTTGATTTTTCTGAAAATCATTATACATTAGCTTTTATAAATATTGTTTTGAGAGACCAAGTCATAAATATTTCAGACAGACAGGAGGTTGTTCATGGAAGCATTATCAGCAGGAATTAATAACGGGATAATTCTTACTTCTACGCTGTGGAATCAATCCGGGACAATTTATGTTGACGGGGAAGAGCTGCCGGATTACACTTATAACCAGTATTGCCCGGATGCTTCGTCCAGTGACAAGACCAAGACCTTGACCGGCTGTACCAATACGGCTGATTCGCAGATCATCTACTATTGGATCGAGCAAGGAAAAAATCTGACGCTGAAAGTTTCCACCAGCGATTATTTCTATTTGAAAACGGCCACCACCACGACAACGACGACCGAGGGGATGTCGAACGGGGACAATTCCGAAGGCATAAATTTCTTTGGTTATGACGAGGAAGAGGATTACACCAAATATTTTGTTTCCGATACCGCCAATGTCGGAGAGGGAACGCTTTCGGGGTTGAATAATTCGCTGGCCTCCACCAGCAGAGTTGGAAACGGAGATTTCATTGCCGCCTTGAATTTCTATTGCGGAGTCAAGAATCATTCCGGCTATTCGGTCAGCTCTACCGGGACTTATTGGAAATACGGAGCCTATACCGATGGAACGAATGCCGCGGCCTATGCGGCAGCCGGATTCGACAGCTATTATTCCGTATCCCGCATCAACGGCGGTGCCGCGGGCGCGCTTTTCTTTCAAAACGACGGCTTGTCCGACGTCGGCTACTCGATCATCCGTGAAAATCTGGATTATGGGGAACCGATCCGAGTCGGGATCCCCGGCCATGATATTTACCTGGACGGTTACCGGAAAACCGACAACGGCTATGAATATCACCTGAATTACGGCTGGGGGACCCAATCATCTGCGACCCGGTGGTATACCGAGGCTGAACTGACCACGTCGGTCAATTCCGGCAAAACTGAACCTCCGCTGTATATCGAATTCGTGATCGTCGATATTTCTCCGGATGTGACTGTCAGCGTCACCAGTGCGCGGGGAGATTATTACGGCGGATCGTTCCTGCGCGGCATCGAACGGATCAACCATATCGTGAATGAAAAATCCACCACTTTCTCTTTTGACGACAGCGTGCATAACAGCGTGATCGGGATGGAATCCTCCGCGCCGATCACTTCCAAAGTGGATGTGGCTTTCCAGAACATCAACGCCGCAGTGATCACGACTGCCTCTTCGCTGCTGAGTTCGGCCCGCGGGATGACCTTCGCTTTCAACGACGGCGCCATGGGGGTAAATTCCTCCTCGGCGAGCTATGTCATCAATGAAACCGGAAGCAATGCCCTGAATATCTCCTTGAACAGCAGCTACCTTTACAGCGGCTATTATTCCGCGGGAGCGGAGGCGCTGAACGATCTGCTTTACCGGGCGTCCGGAACGGGCTATTCCTACGGTGAATTCGATGATTCGTTTTATTCCTCGATCAAAGGCAATGCAGTCAAATCCGGATCTGCTGCGGATATTATCACTCTCAGCGGCGGATCGGGGATTTACGGCGGACTTGACCTGGGCGGCGGCAGCAATGTGCTGAACATTGAGAACGGTTCGGTTTTCTGCGGCAGCTTTACCGGTTCGGTCAATACCCTCACAGTGAATATGACCGTGGATTCTCCGGATTATTCCGGTCCGATGGCCGTGGTGAAAGACAGCTCCTCATTCACTTCTTTCTATAATGCCACGGGCGGTGTTTTGAATGTCACGCTTACAGACGATGTGATAGACAACATGCCCAAGGTATACAATCTGCTTTCCGGCGCATCGTCCGATGTCACGAAGAATTTTTCCGTGAGTCTGACGGCTCCCGGAGTGTCCGGGGAAATTCTGGATTACGCGAATCCCGAATCTGGAAATTACGTCCTCTCTTATGAAGGCAGCAATCTGGGTCTGCTTTATCTCCCCGGAAGTGTGGAAAAAGACCGGGTCAATCTGTATTATGGAGAGTATCTGATCAATTCCGGCAAGACCCTGTCCGGTGTCTCGGTGAACAGCGGACTCCGGCTGGAGGTTCTGGGGGGAGGCTATGCCGATACGATTACTGTCAACGCTTCCGGTCTCATGGAGCTCTACAGCGGCGGAAGTGCTTCCAGTAATACCATTTCCGTCGGCGGCACGATGAATGTATACGGCGGAGCATCGGTGAATGATACTGCGGTTGCCGGCACGATGAATGTCAATAGAGCCGCCCAGGCCGCCGATATCACGGTCTCTGCCGGCGGAATGGTCAGCCTGTCTTCCGGCGGCGTGCTGACCGGTTCGCTGAAAATAGCCGACGGCGGTTCCGTCGAGGCATCAGGCGGCACTATTCGGCTGGATATCAGTTCGGCAAAACCCGAATCTTCGAGTCCGATCATTGAAAATATCAGTCTGGTCAGCGGTTCGCCGAATTTTGTCCTGAAAATGGACGATTATCTGGGGGATAATAATCATCAGGCTGAAGGATACTATTTCCTGGCTACAGGTGCAGCCGGGATGGATTATCCAATAACTGTAACGACCGCTTCCCATGAGCTGGGGACACTGACTGTCAATTCGACTCTCCTGTCCGGCGGTTATTCCTGTTCGCTGACCGTGAATGATGACGGCAACCTGGGGCTGACGGTCGCCGCTCCTGGAGATCAGACCGTTATGATTAAACATTCCGGTTCGGTATCCGGAGCCAAAAACAGCACGGAAACGCTGATATTGAAGCCTGACTATTCCGGCATCTACAATCTTTATGGCAGTTTTGACGAAAAACTCAACGGCAGTGCTGTGACCCTTTACAATGGAAAGAACAAGGTCGCAACCGGGACGGTCAAAAATGGAAAATTGATTTTCAACAACGGGAAAACCGTTCTGCTGGACAGCGCAGTTGAGTACACCGTCGTGCTGAAGAATAATGCGAAAGGCGAGAGCGGTTCCAAATATTCTTTCAATTATACCCTTCAGGGCGTTTCAGTTTATTGGAAAGGCCGCCACGATGATGATACGCCGGACGGCCGGGCCCCTGTGACGGTGGAAGATGCCCCGATAACATTGGCACCTTCAAAAGACGATGATCCCGGCTGGGTCGGATTCTCCGATGCCGTGGATTACCAGAGATTCGAACTTACTTATGCGACCAGTTTGAGCCTGTCGATTTTGTCGAATGACCCGATCAAAGTGACGATCTACGATAAGAATATGCGTTCCATGCAGTCGGTAACGCTGAAAAATAAGAGCGGATTCCAGATCACCGAAACGACCAAGAACAAGCTGTTGGAGGCCGGAACTTATTACTTGAAAGTGGAATCGACCACTGCAGCCAAGGGCGGACGTGGCGGTGATTACACGGTCAGTGTGAACAGCAACAGCAGTTTCTTCGATAAAGGAGATAACAGTGATGATGTCCGCAGCACCAGTCTGCCGCTGATCAAGGTGTCGGAGCCGTGCGTCCTGGAAAGCAACGGCTGGGTCGGTTATGGTGATACAGTCGATTATAAACGGATCCGGCTGGATAATGCAGCCAAACTGAGTTTTACCGTGAACGCCAATGATACGGTGAAATTCCAGATTCTGAATGCGTCCGGCAAGGTCCTGCAGACGACCAATGTGAAAGCTTCCGGAAAGACTGTTTCAGTGAGTACCAAGGAGCTGTTCATGGATGCCGGAGAGTATTACCTGGCAGTTACTCCTGCGAATGCCTCGAAAGGCGGGTCTGCGGATTATTCTTTGAGCGTGAACAGTGGTTCCAGATTCTTCCCGGCAGGCGACAACAGTGATGACACTTGGAAGAAAGCATCCGGACAGACTCCGCGGCTGATGGGAGAAGAGATTACCGGCTGGGTCGGATATGGCGACCCTGCTGATTTCATCAAATTCGAACTGGATTCCAAAGGACAGCTGTCCCTGGATTTGGACAAAGTCACTGCTGATGCATACCGCTCGAAGGAAGTGAAGCTGACCTGTCTGGATGTAGCCGGCAAAGCCGTGGCGTTGAAACTGTATGATGATCAGACTTTGATTTCCCAGAAAAATATTACAGCCGGTCTCTATTATCTGGGCGTGACTTGTGCGAATGTCAAAAAGTATGATACCGAGTATTCCGTAACAACCGGACTTTTGGCATAAGCTCAGATTTGGCTTCACCATTATGACTGCAGACAGGAAATCGATCAGCATAACTGTCGGCTGCTGTAACGAAACGGAAATATTCCAGGTGTTTTATGCCCATGTCGGTTTGTTTTTCTTTTCATTCGTCCAATTGTTTTTCATTGGGATCATCGGGGAATATCTCGGTGCGGCATGGACGCAAGTCCGGAATTGTCCGCTGGTAATTGAAGAGGAACGGATCAATTTTCAGAAGCGGGGCGCAGCATGATATTGTCAAGGAGACGGATCGGTTACACCGGGCTGATTTTCGTTTGTTTATTCGGCTTGGCGGTTGCCTTGCGGCTGTATCTTTTCAAAATTACCGAAGTGAACATGTTCCGGTATCAGGTGGCATTGAACCCGGAATGTTTTCCGGTTTTCTGGTGTGCGGCCGCCGGCTTGCCGGCCCTGCTGTTCCTGAGTCCGTTTTACAGTGAAAGTGTCCAGAAAAAAGCGGTGCTTTCATTGCTGCCTTTCCTGGCGGGTTTTGTGCTGCCGGAGAATTATTTCTTTTATCCGTGTTTTCTGGTGATGCTGGGCTGGGGCGTGCTGCGTATGCTGAAGGTTTCCGGGGTCGAGATCCTGCGGAAATACCGGGTGCTGAATAATGATGACGGCCTGTTGATTTTCCCCTGGATCCTCGCGGTGGTTTACGCTCTGCTGGTCTGGTGGGGATACCACATGCAGTGTCAGGCGGCGAAATGCCTGTATATCTGTTATTCCGACTGGGGAACTTACACGGAAAGTTATCTTCGGCTGATCCGTGGCAGTTCGACCTGGAAAGACTGGCTGTCCACCGGCGCCCATTGGAATCCTCTGGTCAACGTGTTCATGGCCGGTTTTGTCAAATTGTTTCCTTTTCAGGAAGCGCTGTTCCTGTTCAATTCCATGCTGATCTATTCAGCCGTCCCGCTGATGTGGCTCTTTGGAACGAAGACGGGGATGAAACCGTTCCACTCGTTTTGTTTTGCCATGGCGGCGGCTTTCTGTCCCGTGTATGGAAACCTCAGTCTGTGCCTTTTCTACGGATTTCATCCGATCTATTTTTCGATTCCTCTGCTGCTGCTCTTTTTCCTGTTCCGCGAGAAACGGAACCGGTGGGGCATGGTGATCTGTCTGATCGCCACCCTGATGATCAAAGAGACGATGATGATTTTCTGGTTCGGTTACGGCGTCTGGCTGCTGTTCCGGAAAAAATGGATCTGGGGTGCCGTCCTGTCCCTTGGCGGTCTGGCCGGATTCTGGCTGTTGAGCAGCCGGGTGCTGCCGTATCTGGTGAATGCCGATGATTATCCGCTGACGTTCCTGTATTCTTCGCTGGGCAGCACGCCGCTGGAAGTGATGCAGACGCCGTTTACCCGGCCGGCGGCATTTTGGAATATCTGCCTGCAATGGCAGAATTTCGCTTTCCTGATCACCCTGCTGGTGCCGTTTTTCTTCTGCATCTGGCTGGATCCGGTCATGCTGATCGCCGTGATGCCGCTGCTGGCCGGTGTCTGTCTGCGCGGTTCCCCGGAGATCAAAAGCATTGTGCTGCATTATGGCACGGAGACGGCGACTGTTCTGCTGGCGATGGCGGCAGTCAATTTCAACCGGCTCCGCGAACACGGAGGCAACGGGATGTGCCGTTTCCTCTTTTTCGGTTTGAACCGGCGGAAATGTTCCCGTTCCATCCTTCTGAATGCTTTTGCTGTCACTCTGTTCATGACTTCCGGTATTGCCCATTATTGTTTTGCACAGTCGGGCTGGGGCAAATACAGTTTTTCCTTTGTTGCCAATCTGCCGGATATGACCTCGGTGATAAACCGGATCAAAGAGAAGATCCCGTCCGGAGCGCGGGTCCTGGCGACCGAACGGCTGCGGAATCATTTCATGTATGATCATCCGACCGTCAATTTTATGAGTCCGCGGAAAGTCGGTGATTTTATCGTTTTTTCTCTGGATGACCGGCTGATGGATTCACCGGACCAGTTGGAGTTGCTCCGCCGGCAGATCGCGGCGGATCCCAAAATCATCCCGGTCGTTTCCGCATCGGCCGGCAATCGCCATTTCGCGGCTTTCAAAGTCACCGACGGATCGGAAAAAAGTCCGCTCCCGCCCCTGCAGACCATTTCCGCTGATGAATTTGCCAGGATCGGTTTCCCTCTTCAGGTCGAAGATCGTGATTTCAGCGTCCGTTATTTATATCGGAACAATAAACATGTCTTCCTGGTCCGGGTGGAAAAAGTGACTGACCATGACGTGGATCTGCTGGTGGAAATGGAGTCTGCCGAGGGAGCGAAAAGTGCTTTTTCCGAGCCGTTCGGACAGGGGATTTATCCCGCTTATTCCTGCCCCGCAGGGACCGTGTTCATGGTGGAAAAAGACGGTCCGCAGGCTGTGAAGATCCAGGTGGTCTGCTTGGAACGGAATGCTTCCCGGTTCAAACGCTGAACTGCTCATGGATCAGACAGAGACCGCAGATCGCGGCGGTTTCCACCCGCAGAGTCCAGTTTCCGAAATGCAGCGGCTGGATGCCGTGGTCGAGCATCCGCTGTTCCTCGTTTTCCGAAAAGCCGCCTTCGGGGCCGACGAACCACGCCGCCGCGTCCGGTTTCGAGACCGGACCGTCCGATTTCCGCTGCTGCACCGAGCCGAAAAAACGTACCTGGCAATTCAGCGCGGAATCGGTCAGGGCTTCGGCAAATTTCAGCGGTTCCGCCACTTGGGGAAGGAAAGGATTGCCGGATTGCTTGCAGGCTTCGAACAGCACTTCTTTCCAGCGTCCGTTGATGGAATCGCTGTCCGGCAGCGCCACCGAGCGTTCGGTCGTCATCGGCACGATCCGCCAGACGCCCAGTTCGGCTGCCTGACGCAGGATCTGGTCCATTTTCTGCCGCCGCGGCGGGGCAATATACATGTGCAGACGGGGCGGTATGGGCGGTTCCGCATTTTCCAGATGCAGGATCTTGACCTGTTTTCCAGCCTGCACTTCCGCCAGTGCAAAACGGCCCGCGCCATCCATTAGCCGGCATTTTTCGCCCGGTTCGGCCCGCAGCGTCCGGAACAGGTGCGCACTTTCCTCTTTGTCGAGCCGGACAACATCGCCGGCCGTGCAGCTGTTCAGTTCTTCGTATCTGAAGATGTGCATATCAATTCTTCCGGAGATCGGTCAAGGTGGAATCGATCAGGTTCAGCACATTGTCCGCCGCATTCGGGAAGGCTTTTTCCAGCAGACTTTCGCCTTTTTTCCGGAACGTTTCCGGATCGGCGGTCATGGCTTTCAGCTGACTGACGAAATGGTCCGGCGTCAGGTCCCGCTCCTGCACGATATCGACCCCGCCCGTCGGAGCCAGATACTCCGCATTGAGCGTCTGGTGGTCCTGCGTCGCGTAGGGGTAGGGGATCAGCATGGTGTATTTGCCGAAACAGGCGATCTCCGAAACCGTGCTTCCGCCCGCCCGGCAGACGATCCAGTCGGCCGCGGAATAAAAGAGATGGATCTCCGGGGAGGCTTCCAGAATCAGATGCGGAAACGCCGCATTCTGATAATATTGACTGATTTCCTCCATTTTTCCCGGACCGGAAAGATGGATCAGCTGGATTTTATCCGGCGGAAAATCGGCGGGGATGCGGCAGATGGTGT
>SUWI01000132.1 GCA_015061565.1 Lentisphaerota bacterium | reverse complement strand
CGGCCAAGCGTGCGGTCAATCAGCTGAGCAAGCTCAGCGGCTGCGAGATGCATTGTTCCCATCTGCCGACGCCGGGCGACGAAGTGGGTTTACGGAAACTCGGGATCAACCTGACCTGCGATCCGGTTTTCGCCAGCCGCGACCTTTTCGTCGACTGACCGGGGAGTTTTACTCCAGGTTGAAATGACGCGCATTCATGTCGCTGCCGGTAATGCCGCGTTCATTCATCAGGTTCATGATCAGCGCGTCGAACAGCAGCAGTGCGGTTTGTTCATTGAGGCAGTTCATCGGCTGGGCCGAGTTGATTGGCGTCAGCCGGTCATTCTGACTCAGCATCCGGGTCGAACCGGAGGGACGGAACAGCACCATGCCGTCCGCTTTCGCGGCCAGCGGGGAGTCCGGATTGCAGCCGATCATCCACATTTCCGCGCCGGTTTTTTCTTTGGCGCGCAAGCCGAAATCGACCACGGTATGCGTGGTCCCGGAACTGGTCAGTGCGATCACCAGGTCGTCGGCGGAAATCGGTTCGACGTAGGTATCCGATACGCAATTGGCGCGAATGCCCATCTGATTGAGGCGCATGACCAGGCCCTGCATGACGAACAGCATGCGTCCGGCGGCTGCCCCGTAGACTTTCCCGCCCCGGCCGGCTGTCCGCAGGACCGCCGCGGTCAATCGGTCAAATGAATCCGCATCGATCGAAGACAGGGATTCGTTCAGTTCATCGAGGATCTGGCGTTTCAAGTTTTTCAGATTGTTTTTCATGATGGTTCATACCCTTTTCATTCGTATTATTCATTCGGCCGCAGGATTTCCTGATAGAGGGTCAGATATTCGGAGGTCATTTGTTCTGTGGAATGGAAGAGTTTTCCCGGCAGTTTCGGGAGCTGGAGAGCCTTTCGATAAACGTCCGTCAGGTCCGGGCCGGTAAAATCGGCCGTCAGCGTGTTCTCCGGAGACAATGCACATAATTCCGGCAGGGAATCGGCCTGCGAACACAAGGCGGGGATGCCGAAAGACAGTGCTTCGGTCAAGGTCAGGCCGAACCCTTCATAGCGCGACGGCATCACGAAGAGGTCGAGCGCGGGCAGCCAGGCGGCCGCATCGGGCAGATAGCCGGTAAGAACGATATGCAGCATGGGAAATTTCTGCTCGATCTCCGCCGCCAGTTTCGCGAGTTTTTCCCGTTCGGGACCGTCGCCGATCAGCAGGATCCCCCAGTGTTCGCCCGCGGGGATGAGCGGCGCCAGATGCGGCAGGCTCATCAGGAAGAGATCGTATCCCTTCTGATAATCCAGACGGCCGACGGAGCCAATGACTTTTGCCGCGTTCTCAAGTCCCCATTGACGTTTCATCGCGGCAATATCCGCGGGGCTTTTGGGCGGGACCGGATCGGAGCCGTTGTAAATGACGCGGATCGAACCTTCGGGAAGACCGCAGCGCTGTTCGTGGAACCGGGCCGCTGCGGCGGAGACTGCAGTGCAGACATCCGCCAGGCGGAAAGAGAGCCGGTCCAGCCGGAAGAGAAGCCGGACTTTCAAGGCAGATCTCCGTTCGGCAATATGGATGGTATTGACGAGCGTAAAACGGGAGAACAGCCGGACCAGCCGGGCGGCGAGATTGGCGTGCATCAGATGGGAATGGACGAGGTCCGGCGCTTCTGTCCGGATGATGCGGAGCAGACGGAAGATGCGGAAGAATCTGAAACCGGAAAGATCCAGGAAATACGGTCGGACGCCGAGCTGTTCCAGCTGATCGACAATGGTGCGGACGCCGGCAAGCGGTTCTTTCTGCAGGGATACGACAGCTGCCCGATGTCCTGCTTTAAGGAGTGAACGGACCATTTCCAGGACGATTTTTTCCGCGCCTCCGGGAAACAGTCCGGTAATGACGAAGAGCACCTTCATGAGAGGCGTCGGAATCAGAATTTGCTTTTGGGAACGGCCAGATCGATCCGGCTGATGTTTTCGATGCCGAAAGATTTTTTCAGAAGTTCCAGAGCTTTGGTCTGAAATCCTTCGGTCAGCTGAAGCATGGAGATCTCCGACGCGGCGGAGTAATACACCTTGACCTGGATCGCGAGTTCATTGCCGTCGCGGATCAGTTTGATGCGGACGATCTCGAGCTGCGGAAAACTGTCATCCAGTGAATAAAGCAGATCGGAAATGGCCGTGGCGGAAATGAACAGGGACCCATGTTCCGAGGGGATGGAAATACCGGAAACCGAGCGGTTTTTGCGGATGATCAGCCAGATGATGATCGCGATGATGCAGATGATGAAAAGGATCACCATGGTGCAGAACATTCCCAGGAGAAAATAATAACCGGATTCGGCATTGAGCGAGGGGAAAATTTTCAGCAGGATATTTTTCATGACAATCACCTTGAAAAATCAGTTATTCGTTTTCCTGAACGTTTTCTTCCTCATCTTCCTCGGGATTGGGATCTTCCAGATCCATGACGACGATGTCGATGCGCGGCACCTGCATGCCGGTGATCCTGGCGATCTCTTCGATCACGGTGGACTGGACATTGGCGGCGACTTCCGGGACTTTGCAGCCGTAGGCCAGAATGATGCGGAGCTCGATCTTGACGGAATTGTCACCCATTTCGATGGAAATGGCACGGTCCATGACTTTCTTGCTGCCGACGAATTCGGCGATATTGTCGACCAGCGTATTGCCGGCAAGGCGGACAACGCCGTCTACGGAACAGGCCGCTTTGCGGATGATGGAGGCAATGACGCTTTCATGGACTTTGACGACGCCCATGACATTTTCGGACTTTTTTTCGGGGATGGAAGTCCCGTCGGGGAAAACGCTCCGGTTGGTTTTGTCTTTTTCGTTCCGATTCATTTAGAGACCCTCCTTATGTTGAAAATCATTCTTTATCATCATCGCCGAGTTCCATTTCCTGAATGATAACGTCCACCCGGGATGCCGTCAGACCGGTCAGCTCCCGAACCTGGCTGACCACATTTTTCTGGACTTCGGCGGCGATCTCGGGGAGTGCAAAACCGTAGCGGATATTGATGGCGATAACGGCTTCGATGGAAGACTCGCAGATGGTTATCCGGATGGCGCGGTGCATGACTTTATTGCTGCCGACAAATTCGGCGATATTGTCAACGAGACTGCTGCCGGCGAGTCTGGAAACCCCTTCGACGGAACAGACCGCCTTGCGGATGATCATGGACAAAGCCGGAGCGGCTATCCGGATCTCCCCCCGGGAATTGCTGTCCACGGAAAGGACCGCTTCTGCGCAGTCGGCTTTAGACAGGATGGCTTTTTTCTGGTTTTTGTCTGTCATGACGTTTTTTACCCCGGTTTTTACTGTTCCTGAGACTTGACTTTCTTGAACTGGCCGCTTTTGATGACGCGTTCGATAAACCCGGTATCATAATGGCCTTCGTTGAATTCGCGGGAATCCAGGATGAACTGTTCGAACGGGATGGTGGTGCTGACCCCTTCGATCATGAATTCGGCCAGAGCACGGCGGCAGCGGGCGATCGCTTCGGCACGGGTGTCGCCGTGAACGATCAGCTTGCCGATCATGCTGTCGTAATAGGGCGGAATGCGGTAGCCGTTGTAGACGTGGGAATCGATCCGGACGCCGGGCCCGCCGGGAGCGGAATAGAACTTGATCTGTCCGGGACAGGGGGCGAAATTGGCGAACGGATTTTCCGCGTTGATGCGGCATTCGATGGCATGGCCGCGGAAAACGATGTTTTTCTGGGAAAGAGATAATTTCTCTCCGGCGGCGATGCGGATCTGTTCCTTGATGATGTCCACGCCGGAGATCATTTCGGTAACCGGATGCTCGACCTGGACACGGGTATTCATTTCCATGAAATAGAACTGTTCCTTGTCACCGAGCAGGAATTCGATGGTTCCGGCGCTGACATATTTGGCTGCTCTGGCGGCTTTGACGGCGGCCTCGCCCATCTTTTTGCGCAGAGCGGGAGTCAGCGCGGGGGAGGGCGATTCCTCCATCAGTTTCTGGTGCCGGCGCTGGAGACTGCAGTCACGCTCGCCGAGATGCAGGACATTGCCGAAGGAATCGGCCAGGATCTGCACTTCGATATGCCGGGGATTGGCGATGAATTTTTCGATATAGACCTCGCCGTTGCCGAAAGCGTGCTCGGCTTCGGTGCTGGCGGCATGGAGCCCCTGACGCAGACTGGCATCGTTGTGGGCGATGCGCATGCCGCGTCCGCCGCCGCCGGCGGAGGCTTTGATGATCACGGGATATTTCAGCTGATGGGCGATTTTCAGCGCTTCCTCTTCGGAAGAGATCAGACCGTTGCTGCCGGGCGTGATCGGGACTCCGGCTTTGCGCATGGTTTCACGTGCCGTGGCTTTGTCGCCCATGGCCAGCATCTGTTCGGGGCCGGGGCCGATGAAAGCGATATTGCAGCTTTTGCAGACCTCGGCGAAATGGGCGTTTTCGGAGAGGAAACCGTAACCGGGATGGATGGCATCGACGTCGCAGATCTCGGCCACGCTGATGATGCGTTCGATCAGCAGATAACTCTCGGAAGACGGCGCGGGCCCGATGCAGACGGCCTGATCCGCGAGGCGGACCGGCAGGCTGTCTTCATCGGCCTGGGAGTAAGCGATGACGGATTTGATCCCCATTTCACGGCAGGCCCGGATGATGCGGAGGGCGATTTCGCCGCGATTGGCAATCAGGATTTTATTGAACATAGTGAACTCCGGGATCGGATCGGATTTTGATTTATTCCAGAACGAACAGCGGCTGGCCGAATTCGACCGGTTCGCCGTTTTCCACGAGGATCTCCTTGATCACGCCGGATTTTTCGGCTTTGATCTCGTTCATGACTTTCATGGCTTCGATGATACAGACGGTCTGGTCGGCTTCGACTTTGCTGCCGACTTTGACAAAGGCATCGGAACCCGGGGTGGAGGAACGGTAGAAGGTCCCGACGATCGGGGATTCGATGATTTTGCTTTTGTCGGGAGCGGCGGACGCGGGTGCCGGAGCTGCAGCTGCCGCGGGCGGCGGAACTGCGACCGGTGCAGCGACGGTCTGAATAGCCTGCGGCTGAACAACCGGAGCTGCCACGGCCGTTACGCCGGCGGCGCTGCCGCGGCGGATGCACAGATGCATGTCCTCGGATTCGATCTTGAATTCCGTCAAATCATTTTCGGACATGAGTTTCACAATACTTCTGATCTCATCAAGTTTCATTTTTCAGTTCCTGGTTGCGTTTTGTTGTTTCTGGATAAAATTGACCAATGCGCGGAAAGCCCATTCATAGCCGTCCGCTCCCAGTCCTGCGATCTGCCCGATACACACCGGCGCAGTGACAGAATCATGCCGGAAACCTTCCCGGGCATGAATGTTGCTCAGATGGACTTCGATCGCGGGCAGTTTGACTGCCTCGATCGCATCGCGGATCGCCACGCTGTAATGAGTGTAGGCCGCGGGATTGATGACGATCCCGTCGCAGCCGTCCGCTTTTGCCGCCGCGATCGCGTCCACCAGGACACCCTCGTGGTTCGACTGCATGAAACTCATTTCCACGTTCAATTCGCGCGCCACTTCCCGGAGCCTTTTTTCGATGGTCTCCAGAGTGACGTGTCCGTAAATTTCCACTTTCCGGCTGCCGAGCAGCTGGAGGTTGGGCCCATTTAAAACCGAGATTTTCATAGTCATAATATATCACACTTTCCAGTTATTTCCAGTCCGGAGCGAAAAAACTTCCGATCAAGCCGGTTCTGTCCGTCTGCCGCCATGCTCATTCTCCTCCGATATGTCCGGTGCTGGTGAATTCCCCGGCCAGGCGCGAAAGCCCGGCGAGGTCCAGCTTGCCGCTGCCGAGCTGGGGGATTTTATCGATCAGGACAAAATTTTCCTGTTTGGGGATCCACAGGTTCGGAATATTGGCCTCGCGGAGCTGTCTGACCAGTTCCGCCGGCTTGACAATATCCGGATCGGAATAAAAGGCGATCAGTTTTTCACCGCGCCTGGGATCTTCCCCGCCGGCCACGGCAAGGACCCGATGATCCGGCTTGAGAATGCGGTTGATCTCATGTTCCACCAGTTCATGCGGGACCATTTCTCCGGCGATTTTCGAAAAACGGGAGATCCGTCCGGTGATCGAAATCGAACCGTTGCGGTCCATGCGGGCGATGTCGCCGGTGATGTACCAGCCGTTGCGGATCACTTCGGCGGTTTTGACCGGATCGCCCAGGTACCCGAGCATGACATTGGCGCCTTTGACGATCATGAGGCCATCGGTATTTTCCGGACGGAGTTCGAAGGTGTCGGGATCGACGATTTTGGCGCAGATGCCGGGGATGGCGGGTCCGATGCTGCCCAGCCGGGCGGCTTTGGTCCCGAGTTCCATCAGGGAATTGGCTACGTTGAAGGCGACGACTGGGGAAAGTTCGGTGCAGCCGTAGCCTTCCACGATCTCCAGACCGGTCATGGCCTGATATTTCCGGGCGATCTCGCTCTGCAGTTTTTCCGCGCCGGTCACGGTCAGGCGCAGCGATTTGAAATCTTCCGGTTTGCACCGGCGCATGTAGGTCTGCAGAAAACCGGGCGTGGCCATCATGATGGTGATCTTCTGGTCCCGCAGGGCACGGCCGACGGTCAATGCATCCAGCGGATTGGGGATCATGATGGTGCGGCTGCCGGCGATCAGGGGAAGCCACAGGCAGACATTCAGTCCGAAAGAATGGAAGATGGGCAGATTGCCCAGAATGGCGTCCTTGCGGGTCCAGCCGGTGATGGAGATGACCGAGGAGGCATTGCAGGTGATGTTGTGGTGGGAAAGCATGATGCCTTTCGGGATCCCGGTCGAGCCGCTGGAAAAGATCACCACGGCGCAGCGGTTCACATCCTGCCAGCTTTCGGGTGAGATCATCTTGGTCAGTACCGGAGTATTCAGCAGCATGGTGGCGATTTTCCAGAAAAATTTGCCCGGCCGGCTGTTCAAGGTTTTTTCCAGGTCTTCCAGAAAAATCATTTCCGGCAGCAGGTGCAGACGCTGTTTTTCCACAAATGCCCGGCTGGTGACAATGTGTTTCATTCCGGTCCTGGCGATCATGGACCGGATGGCTTCCAGGGAGGCAGTATAGTTCATGATCGCCGGGGTGCGGTCGGACATCTGGATCCCGAGCATGGTCATCACCGCATCGATGCCGTTGGGGAGCATCATGCCGATATGAGAGGTTTCATCTTCGGAGATGCTGCGCAGATAGCGGCTCAGGCGGATGGTCTTCACCAGCAGATCGCGGTTGCGGATGGATCTGGTGTAATCGGATCCGTACTCCCAGACCTGCCGGAAGGAGGGAAAGCGTTTGGCCAGGAACGTGAATTGAGAATGGAACGGGCGTTCTTCCGGCCCCGGCACCAGTTCGGTATCTGCCCCCAGTTCGGTGAGGGTGATCCGGAGTTCATAGGCGGAAATATCCCGTTTGACGGGTTTGCCGATGGTCACGGTCGCCGGATGGGGCAGTTCATTGGGCCAGCGCAGTTTGAATTTGCCGAAATAGCAGGAGAAGATGCTGCCCCAGGTCATGCCGATCCGGAGCGGAATGATCGGGACCTCGACATTATCCGGCAGGAAAATGGTCAGTCCTTCCTTGAAGGCGGACATCAGCCCGTTGCGGGTGATATCACCCTCGGGGAAAACGCAGACCAGTTCGCCGTTGGCCAGGGCGTGGCGGGTTTTTTCCAGCAGCTGCTGGAGCCGCTTCGGTTTGCCGGCGGGGACCTCCAGAAATCCGGCGGCTTTATAGAGCGGCCGCATGAACCAGTTCTGGAAATTCCGTTCGTGCATCATGAACCGGATCGGCCGGGTGGTGCAGGCGGAGATCAGGAAGATATCGACAAACGAGGCGCTGTTGGCGGCCAGCAGTGCAGGTCCCTCGGCGGGGATCCGGCTCCGGCCGATGATCCGCAGCCGGTAGAGGGTGCCCACAAGCATTTTCATCAGCATGCGCAGCAGGAATTGCGGCATCAGCGTGAAAGTGATGATCGACAGAGTGAATGTCACGATCGCCAGTCCGAGCGTGACCCGGAAGATCGGGATCTGGTAATGGAACATCAGATAGGAGAGCACCATTGCGCCGATCAGCCCCAGGCCGAACGGGACATAGAACCAGGCGAAATAGGCCGGGCGCTGGTCGCGGTTGACAAAATACTGCTGATAAGCCTGCATCGGCACCAGGGTCAGACCGGAGAAAAAGCCGATCCCGGTCAGCAGCAGAAACAGCAGTCCGCTTTCTATATACATATCGGAATAATAGGGCAGGGTGCCGATCAGAAAATAGAGTATCGTCATCGCCGCGGCCGCGGGCGGGACCAGTCCGATTTCCACATTGCCGCGGCTGCGCCAGGCTCCGACCAGACAGCCGGCAAGACTGCCGAGAACGGTTGCGGGCAGCAGCAGGAAAAGATAAACGGGCTCTCCCTGGAATACGCCGAACTGGGTGCCGATGTAGCGGACAGTCATGGATGCAACCAGGATCAGCGAGCCGAAAACATAACTTTCGCCGATGCCGGTCAGGACCAGTTCCCGGAACCGGGCCTGTTTCCGGAAGGTTTCCAGCCAGACGCCGGGCAGTTCCATGATCTTGAGTTTCGGATTGACCGCATGGTCCGGATCGAGACGAGTCGCCAGGATCAGACTGTAGAAGGAAACCACGGCGCCGTAAATGCCGACCGGCCAGAATGCCCCGTGGTTGTTTTTGGCGATCATGAAAGTCGCCAGTGCGATGACCCCGCCCGAACTGATGCCGAGAAAACCGGCGGCTTCCGTTCCGGCGCTGGCCCATGGCAGATGATTCCGCTGAACCATTTCCGCCGTGTAGCATTTCAGCGCAGGGCGGTAGACGGTGTATTCCACTCCGAGCAGCAGAATGATGATGAGCAGAGGGATCGCCCGCAGGGTTATTCCGCCGCCGGGAGTCCACCAGGATGATTCCCGTATCAGGAGGATCGCCAAAGTCCCCAGCAGCATGGTCGCCATTTCAGCCGCACGGGAAATGATGACGACATTCCGACAGGAATACCGGGTCGTCCAGTATTGGACCGGCGCGCCGGCAAACACCATCGGCAGAGCCAGCAGGGCAAAGACCAGCAGAACATGATAGGAAAGCCGGTCGAAAACGGGGCACTGATTATAGACCAGCAAGGCCGAGAAGGTGCAGAACAAGGCCGGATTGAACGAACTGAGGAAATTCATCCCCGCCGCATACCCGATGGCATAATGGTCCCGGTTCATGTTCATTTCCTTTCTCTGCGGCAAATGTCCCTTCGGGGGTGGATCCGGCCCCCGGCAAATCAAGTCCTGTCAATATATCATGCATTCCGTTTTTTTCAATCTGCAATGCCGATTTTATAAAAAAATAAGTTTTTTTTGATTTCCGGCTTGATTTTTTCAAAAAGCGTGGCATATTACTGTTCCATAATAAAATGTGCGAGCATAGCTCAGTGGTAGAGCATCACGTTGCCAACGTGATGGTCGTGGGTTCGAGTCCCATTGCTCGCTCCATTTTTTTTCTTTGTGCGAGCATAGCTCAGTGGTAGAGCATCACGTTGCCAACGTGATGGTCGTGGGTTCGAGTCCCATTGCTCGCTCCATTTTTTTGTACCGATCAGCCGCACCGATGAATCGGCCGCGGGTTATTGAACGGAAATCTTCGGATCCAGTACTGCCAGTGCGGCCGGATTGGCGGCCGGCGGTATCATAAGAGGAACGTTGGTCCTGTAGGCCGGGGCGGAGTCCAGGAAGGCGCTGAAAGCTTCCGCGGCCAGCCGGCCGATTTCCATGGGACAGAATCCGATCACCGGCATCTGCATTTCCTGCGTGATCTGCCCGGAAGGTGAGCCGTAGGAAAGGATCCGTTTTTCCGCGATAAGATCGATCCCGTGTCTGAGAAAAGCCTGATAAAACCCGAAGGAGACGAAATCGTCCGTGATCCAGAAGATCCCATGCGGCGCCCGGTGAAAGAACTGTTCTCCGAGGCGGTTGCCTACGGTCACTGCACTCTCCTGGAGTTCTTTTGGGGAAATTTCAACCTTTGAGATCCGATCCGGCAGCGGGAAAAGATAGGCTGGATCCGCATTGAACTGAAAAATCTCACTGTGATACGGCAGCCGCTCCAGATATTTCAACGCCATCCGGTGCTGTGTCTGGAAATCATAAAAGACCCAGCAGTTGTTTTTGTCTGCGGGCGGATTCCCTGGCGGATTGATGCAGAACAGGGGGATCCGGTTCTGAAAGAAATTCCGGATTTCCTGATACCGGCGGTTGCCGGTGACAATGCCGCAGATCTGAGGGGCAATGATCTGGATCCGCTCGGATTCCAGTTCTTCACGGTAAATCGGCAGGCAGGCATAACCGTGGAGCATGAAATTCTGGAGCAGGGAACTCAGCCTCAATTCGAAAAAAGGCCGCAGATGGTTTCTGTAATGATTGTGGATGATCAGAATGACCCGGTTGAAGGTGTTGAGCACATTCAGGATCCCGCGGTTGCGGATGTAAATGCCGACTGCCGATTTGCAGCGCAGAATGCCTTTGACTTCCAGCATGGCCACTGCCTGTCTCGCAGTGTTGCCCGACACGTGATAACGCTTCCGGATATCCAACAGGGTGCCGAGAAAATCGCCGTTCTGCAGATCGTTCTGGAGAATATACTGACTGATTTTTTCCGCCGTTCTTTCATAAAGCGGAATAAATTTTGCATCTTTACGCATAAACCGCCTTCTATGAATTCCTGTAAAAACAGCTACAATATAATGGTGGTTTCAGTTTTTTACAAACAATATTTTTATGAAAAAACCCAGTTTTTGGTTTTTTTATCGCTTGACTTTTCAGAAAATTATGCTTTATTACTTTCCCAGCGAGGAATGTCATGCAATGGGTGCATGCCAGTATCCTAAAAACAACAGGAGTGGATAATGAAAAAACAACTCGCTCTCATCGGCGGCGCTTTTACGGCCGCGCTCGTTATGACTGGATGTGCAGCAATCCCGGTATCCAATGGAGCTCCCACTGTTAACAGCCTTGGCATGAACATCTTCAGCGAAGTTTCCGCCAACACGATGGTCCCGCAGTATGCCGCTCAGGGCGCCAAGATCGTGAAGCGCAACGTCGTTGCCAAAGCCCAGCTGAAGAGCATCTTCACCGCCTTCAATTTCGGCGATGCCAGCTATGCTACCCTGAAAGCCGCTGCCCTGAAGCAGGCTCCCGGCGCCACCGATCTGACCAATATCAAGATCGACTACAAGATGTCCTGCATCTGCGGTATCAACACCGTCGATGTGACCATGTACGCCGACGCCATCAAGTACTGAGTCAATCCAAATCAGTTGGGATCCTGACGATCCCAACTGATTTGCTGCGGGGGCATCTTGTTCCCATGCCAGGGGAAGACGACGGAGAAATGTTTGCGGCCCGGCGGCAAAATACGAAATGCCGGACTGATTATGAGATCAAGACCGTCAAGAAACCTTTGAAAAAGCGTTTTCCCAAGTTCTATCCGGTATGCTTTTTTATATATGCAACTGTAACCTTGTAACCAGGGTACGGTTTTTTTTTGTTTTTATTTCTGAAGATCGAGTTGAAAATTCATAGAACCCGTATTGTATTGTACAGAAATGTCGAATCAACCGTCATTAAAAAATCTTTCAGAGTCAATTGTCTGTTGAACAAAGAAAGGAAAGGAGGGAATATCAGATATTACAGCAGCTTTTTTTTCTGAAAGTTTAAAAATCAATAATAGGAGTTTTTATTGAAAAAAGTATTCGTTCTTCTCAGTGTGATTTGCATGGCAATCATTCTTTCCGCTTGCACTACCACCAACAGCAGTGATGGCGGTACCATGAACATTTATCCAAAAACTGTCGGTCCCGTTGACAGTTATCGTCCGATTTATTCGGTCAATGAAAAAGTCCGGGTTTCCGGTCAGGCAAACGTCAATGTTCTGTTTGGCATCTTCACTTGGGGTGATGGAAGCCAGTTCGCAGACAATGCGTCCATTTTCAAAGCAGACAGCTTCTTCGGAAGACTGCTTGCCATCTTCCCGAATTCGAAAAACATCGCTTCCAAAGCGGCCTTCTACAGAGCTTGCAAGGCTGGAAAATGCGATACGGTTGTCGCGGCTCGCTATGAAGTGAACACCGTCGATTATTTCATTTTCCAGAAAATGAATGTCAAAATCTCCGGTTTCCCCGCCAAGGTCGTTTCTCTCGAAATTGTGAAACCGATGTTCTACTATGTCGATGTCCAGGGAAAGATCACCGTCCTGGACAAAATGGTTGAACCGCGTTGCCTGTTCAATCTCTACAATCCGCCGAAAAACTTTTGGGTCTTCTGATTTTTTTTCAGCGTAATGCATGTCAGCCCGATGGATAATACCACTGGGCTGACTGTTCGATTTATATTATGAAATATTTTTTTGTCTGCCTGATGCTGTTTTTGTTTTCCTTTTTTTGTTTCGGGAAAACGGATTTGAATGGAAAATGGTTCGTCTATCTTGAAAAAAATGGGGTTATCGTTTTTCGTGCCAATTATGACTGTATCATAATCGTTGGACGGCCGCAAATTAGCAGGGACCTGGCAATTCTGGCAAAAAAATTTAAATACGAATGAAAAAAGAAAAGCCAATTTCAAAATAATCTTCTCCGATAAAAATGATTTCACTGTGCAGTATTCCGATCTGCAGGATAAAGCAAATCCGGCTTCCGGTAATTATCATCTTGAAAATGGTTTCCTGATTCTTCAGCCCAAACAGCCTTCGGCCCATCCTTTTTGGGAAAAACCAATCTTTTTCTTTGATGGTGATATTCTGATTTTAAATCGTCAGGATATATATGTATTCGGTAAAAAAGAGTAAAAGGCTGTTAAATTGAAGCACCTTTGCTCCTCGTTTATGATCAGGGGCGTCTGCCGAGGAGGAAATGGCGCTGAGGTATTCCTCCTCCTCCTGTTGTCCTGTTTCTCAGGAGAAGACAGTTACCAGTGTTCGGGCAAAGGTCAAAATTCTATCTTTTCACACTTGCTTTTTTTCTGCTTCCTGCTATGTTACACCAGACAGCCGGCCGGCTTTTCCGCTGCCGGAGGTCTGCCTTGAGAATTCGACTTTAACGGAAAGGTTTTTTATGTCTGCAAAACTCAGAATCGGTTATCTCGCTCACTGGTTCCAACCTCGCTACAGATTCGTCGATTTCCTGAAGGAACAGGGAATCGAAGCGAAAAAAATCGACTATTCCTATCCCGGATATCTGGAGGAATTCGATCTGGTGCTGATCGAACAGAACGGCTTTAACGATTATATCGAAAATGACGAACTCTATATCCGCGACTGGATCCGGCGCGGCGGCATTCTGCTTTTCATGCATCAGGATTACTGCCGCTGGGCGCCGTATTTCCTGCCCGAGGAAGTCGGCTATAACCAGCTGATCCACCGCCATGTGCCCACCATCAACGGCGGCAAATATTCCGACGGCACTCCCTACATGTGCTATATGATGCCCTGGATCGAAGCTCCCGGCAAACGGCTCTTCAGCGAGCCGGAAAAAATCACTCCCGATGAAATGCTCGACTGGAAGATCTCTGCGGATTCCTTCAGCGTCGTGCAGAAAACCACCGCGGATTCCGGACGGACCGTTCGGACCGCCGCCGAATCCTGTTTCCTCGCCAATCCGAACTGGGAGATCCTGGGTTCCTACATGGATCCCGCCGTCCGCGACGGTGCTCTCATCCTGCGTGCGAAATGCGGAAAAGGGATGATCTTCCTCAATCAGATCCTCTTCCCCGAAGACCGGACTCCCGAAGCGGAACGCAGTTTCGCCTTCTGGAAAAAATATGTCCGCAATCTGCTGGCATATTTCGATCGTTTCCGCCGCGGCGAGCCGGAGATTCTGCCGGAAACGGCCAAGCCGACCCTGCCGATCAAGAAAAATTACAAGCTCGCTATCCACATGCATTCGCTCGACTGGTACGGCTGCGATTCCGCGCCCGGCACCATCAATGCGATCATGCGTTACATGGGCTACGACATCTGCACGATAGCCGTGAAAGACATCGCCCCCTACAACGGCAAACTGGACACGGAGAAATATTCCGATGACAAAGTCCTGTTCCTCGACGGTCAGGAATATCACCCGTTCAACTGGCATGACCGTTACGAAAAGCGCAGCCACAACAATTATCACATGCTCGCGATGGGCATCGATCCGGATGCCTATACCCAGGAATTCACCCGCAGCGTCTTTTCCGATGAAGAAGTCGACCGCTACCTGCGCAAGGCGATCGATTTCATCCATGAACATCACGGCGCGGTCTGCACCGCCCATCCCTGGAACGATTACTGGTATGATTATCCGTATGACGCCGCCGACCAGGAGCCGCTGACCTCGCTTTCCGGCACGGTGATCGAAAAATACTGGCTTTCCGGACGGCGGATCCCGGTCATGAATTCGGTCGACCTCTTCGGCATGCGCCGGATCTTCGACAATCCCGCGGTCAATTTCATTTACCTGAACGGCGAAACGCCCTGCCGCGACAGCGTCGTGAAAGCGGTCCGCTCCGGTCATACCATCGCCGCCTGCGGTTTCGATGAAGCCGACATCACGCTCAACGGAATGGGAAGCCTTGCGATAAGCTCGACCGACAACGGCATCTCGGGCATCGTTGAACACAAAGACTGCACACCGCAGCAGCGTGAGATAAACGAGATAAACTCGGGCTGCTACTGGTTTGAAACACAGGCTCTGCTCGACGTGCTCGGCGAGATAAAGCCGAACAACGCACAGGGCGAGTATTACCTCACCGACTGCGTCGGGCTCATCATCGCAAAG
>SUWI01000131.1 GCA_015061565.1 Lentisphaerota bacterium | reverse complement strand
CCGCGCCCCCGGGCAGCAGCAGGGAGCGTTCGCCGCCGGGTCCGCGGGTGAGTTCGAAAACCTTGCCGGAGATCAGGTCATGGACGGTATTGGCATCGAACGGAGCGGAATAGATATTCCAGCTGACGGTGGCGCTGCGGCGGGCATCCAGGTTGATCGCGATCAGGACGGCACTGCCGCCGTCGGCATCGGTCCGGCCGAGCAGCAGACAGTTGTCCGCATGACAGTCGATGAAAGCCGGGACGGAACCGTTGTGGAAACAGGGCAGTTCGGCGAGGATGGTATTGAGGCGGCGGATATGGGCCACCTGATTTTCGGATGCGCCCCAGTTGAGCGCGGAACTTTCGTGCACATCGATTTTTTCGCGGGCGAACCATTCCACGCCGTTGGTGAATCCGAACGCGCCGTTGAACGAGGTCAGAGCGGACAATGCGGTACGCATCTTCGCATATTCGTTGGAGGTGGCGGCGAGCCGGAGATTGTCATGGGTCTCCGCATAATGGATCATCAGGCCGTCCCCCGCACTCTGCTGCCAGGCATATTTCAGGTACCCTTCGATCTGGCTGCGGGTGTAATTCTGGAAGAGTTCGGAATAGGCCCAGTTCATATTGGCCCGGTTGAGCAGATTGGCGGTCACGGCCGGTTCGCCGCCGAGACCTTCCAGCAGGAAGATCGTTTCGGGGAATTCCTCGCGGATCTTCGCCACGATATATTCCCAGGCGGATTCCGGGATCATGTAGGCGGCATCGCACCGGAAACCGTCCACCCCGCGCACGCACCAGTAGCGGAAGACGCCGGCGAGATATTTCCAGAGTTCGAGTTTGGAATGGTCGAGTTCGGTGAGATCGCCCCAGGTGACGCCCCAGGCGCCGGGCGAATGGATCGAACCGTCGGAATCGCGTACCAGCCATTCGGGATGGGTCTCATGCAGTTTCGCCGCCCAGCCGGTATGGTTGATCGCGATGTCGATGAACAGCTTGCCGCCTTTCATGTGGACGGCATCGAGCAGTTCGCGGAACTGGTCCAGCGGCGTCGCCTTGCGGTCGAACTGCGCCAGTTCGGGATTGACGCCGGTGAAATCCAGCGCGGCATACGGGCTGCCGAAACGGCCCATGCGGCCGTACACGGTCGGACCCGGATGGATCGGCAGCAGATGCAGGATCCGGCAGTGCAGATCATTGAAAATATGGTCCAGCTCCTTGATCAGATCGCGGAAAGTGCCCGAGGGCGGGATGACACTGTAACCCTGTTGGTCCAGCCGGGTCAGATCGCCCTGGCTGATCCCGGACGGGAATTCGGAAACCGGCTTGTTCTTATTGCCGCCGAACTGCCGGACGAAGGCGCAGTAAACGCCGTTGGCGCAGCAGTAGGCCGCGGGTTCCACATTGATATGGACATTGTCCCCGGAGACCCAGAACGGTTCCTGCATGGTCTCGGAATTGTAGATGAAGCATTTGGCTTCGAAATGCCCCTCTTCGGTCAGCATCAGGCGGATCTTCCAGCTGAAATCGTCGATCTTCTCCATCGGGAGATTGTTCCAGTCCTGAAACCCGGGCGTGATCTCATCTTCCACGTGCTCGATGATCTCCTTGCGGTGATACCCCGCATTGCCGAGGTTCGTGCGCAGGTAAGCTTTGCCGCGGATCGGCTCCGGACTATCCACCCGGAATTCCAGAATATCGCCGCAATGCAGCAGCAGATGGGTCCCCGAACCGGGATGCTGTCTCAGTTCCGCCATGATCCGTCTCTCCTTCCGCTTTCAGTTTACTTTCCCGCCGGCTGAGCGGCAAGGAACGTGACTTTGCTGTCTTTGATCTCCACCCGGCGGGAGAAATCGACCGTGTAGCACTTCGATGAATGCCCGAACGGGAATCCGCGGTAGACCGGCACACTGAGTTTCGAGGCGAATTCATTCATCGCCGCTTCCATCTCGGCCGGTTTGCCGCTGCGCAGGAAATGACAGAACACCACGCCTGCCGCTCCATCGAAAAATTTCCGGTCCAGCAGGGTCTGAAAATCCTCACGCATTTTTTCCGGCGTGGAACTCACCACTTCGATGAAGATGATCCGTCCGGCCATCGAAGGACAGTAATTAGACTGGGCAACCCATGCCAGGCGGCTCAGCAGTCCGGTAAAGGCCATGCCGGAACAATCGCCGCCCTTCATCTTTTTGACCGGAACGGGGCCGACCTGTTTGCCGTGATGCATGGCTTTCATCTCGTTGATGCAATCCTGCTGCAGACCCGACATGGAGCCGCTCATCGGTCCGGCGACCGGCCGGCCGTAACCTTTCGCCAGCATGGCGGCGGTGATCTGCGTAACGTCGCTGTAGCCCTGCAGATACAGATCGTCGCGTTTTTTCAGCTTGTTCCAGTCCAGCGCCGCCAGCAGTTCACGGCATCCCCGGCCGCCGCGGATGCAGAGGATCATATCGACTTCCGGATCGTTCCACGCCGCGTAAAAATCCGCCAGCCGCCCTTCCACGGGTGAGGCATTCTCGCCTTTCGCGGGTTTGGTGAAAGCATGCGGCATGACCTTGACCTTGTATCCGGCCTTTTTCAGCAGCACCAGTCCGCGGCGGTGTGAAGGGCTGGCCGGATAAGAGGCCGGCGTAATGCAGGCGATGGTTTTGACGGCCGGCGGGAACACCCCGGTAAAACGGTCTTCCTGTTTGGATTTTTCCGGATGAAGTTCCGCATCCTGGGCCGTGGTCAGGCCCGGGATCAGGATCAGCACCGAGCCCAGCATAATCAGAAAACGATTCATAATTCCTCCTTTTTTATATTTTGATAAACTCAATTTCAGTTAAAGTTCATTTTCCGGATGCTTCCACCGCGGGAAAGGTAATTGTGTTGTTCCGGATCTCTGCACGCCGGGAGAAATCGAGCGTATAGCACCGCGGAGAATGTCCGAACGGGAAATCCCGGTAGACCGGGATCCCGAATTTCGGGGCGAATTCCTCCAGCACGGCATCCACTTCCGCCTTCCTGCCGCACCGGATAAACTGACAGAATACCACTGCGGAAGCTCCTTTGCAGAATTCCCGGTCCACCAGGATCTGCAGAAAACGCCGGATCTTCTCCGTCGGGGTGGAAACCGATTCGATAAAAACGATCCGTCCGGCCATCGAAGGACGATAATCGGACTGGGCGATCTCGGACATCCGGCCCAGCGAACCGGCGTAAGCCAGACCGGACGCATCTCCGCCGAGCATCTTTTTGACCGGGACCGGACCGACCTGTTCGCCGTGGTGCATCGCTTTCATTTCGCGGACACATTCCGGCGTGATGCCGACCAGGGAACCGCACATCGGTCCGGCGATCGGCCGTCCGTATCCTTTTGCCAGCATCCAGCTGATGACATGGGTGACATCGCTGTAACCCTGCAGATACAGATCATCGCGTTTTTTCAGCTTTTTCAGATCGAGCGCTTTCATCAGACCCTGGCTGCCCCCGCCGCCGCGGAAACACAGGATGAAATCCACTTCCGGATCGTTCCATGCCGCATAAAAATCTTCCAGCCGGCCCTTGAGCGGAGCATAGGTTTTTCCCGGTTCGGGCTGGTCGAACGAATGCGGGAAGATTTTTACCTTATATCCGGCTTTTTTCAGCAGTTCGGGACAGCGGCGGTGAGACGAACTGCCCGGATAAGATGCCGGTGTGATGCAGGCAATGGTCTTGACGCCCGGCGGGAACACCCCGGCAAGACGCCGTTCCTGTTCGGATTTTTCCGGATGAAGTTCCGCATCCTGGGCCGCGGCCAGTCCCGGGATCAGGCTCACCACCGAGCCCAGCATGATCAGAAAACGGTTCATGTTTTTCCTTCGTCGGTTAGGATTTCTTTGTGTAATATACATCTTTCCGGGCGATTTATCAACCGGGAAACGGAAAAGTTCCGTTCCGGCCACTTTCCGTTTTTTTTTCGCTCCGGACTGGAAAAAGGCGCAAAGAGGATGTATAGTAAATGGAAACCTGATGGCAAATTCGGAGAAACAATCATGGCTGATATCATATTGGATTTTGAAAAGCCGATCGAACAGATGGCTGCCCGGCAGGCGGAACTGGAAGAAGCGCTGAGCAGCAATCCGGAGATCGCCGGCGAACTCAAGACCCTGAAAAAACTGATTCAGGAGACCAAGGCGGCGATCTATTCCAACTTGACGCCCTGGCAGCGTGTGCAGATGGCCAGACATCCGAACCGGCCTTATACTTTGGATTATATCGAACGGATTTTCACCGGATTCATGGAATTTCACGGCGACCGGCGTTTTGCCGACGATCCCGCGGTCGTAGGCGGTTTCGCCCGGCTGGACGGTCAGCCCGTCATGGTGATCGGAACCCAGAAGGGCCGCAATACCCGCGAAAACGTGTTCCGGAATTTCGGCTGTCCGCATCCGGAAGGCTACCGGAAAGCCCTGCGGCTGATGAAAGTGGCCGATCTGGCCGGAGCGCCGATCATCACCTTTATCGATACTCCCGGGGCTTTCCCCGGTGTGGCATCGGAAGAACGCCATATCGGCGAAGCCATTGCCGTGAACCTGCGCGACATGTTTGCGCTGTCGGTGCCGGTGGTCAGCGTGGTGATCGGCGAAGGCGGCAGCGGCGGCGCGCTCGGGATCGGCGTCGGCAATGAGGTGCTGATCATGGAAAACGCCTATTATTCCGTCATCACCCCGGAAGGCTGTGCGGCGATCCTCTGGAAAGACCGCGCTTTCTCCGAAAAAGCGGCCGAAGCGCTGCATCTCACCGCCAGTGACCTGCTCAAGCTGGGCCTGGTGGACGGTGTGATCAAAGAACCACTCGGCGGCGCCCACCGCGACTACGACACCGCCGCCGCTCTGGTGAAAAAGAGCGTGAAGGATGCCCTGTCCAGTCTGGACGGCAAGTCCGGCGAACAGCTGAAAACCGAACGTTATGCCAAATTCCGCAAGATCGCATTCTATCAGGAAAATGCCGGAAAAAAGGAAGCGGGTAAATGAGCGATACCCTGGCCGTCAGACCGGCGGCTGTCAGCGATGTTGACAATATCCTGAATCTGCTGAATGAATACGCCGCGAAAAAACTGTTGCTGAAACGCACCCGAGAAGATCTGCTGGAGAAGCTGAAGAATTTCCGGGTCGGCGAACTGAATGGCGAATTTGCCTGCTGCACTGCCTTGCGCGATTTCGGCGACCATCTTTACGAAGTCCGCTCCCTGGCCGTCTGCGCCAAGTTCAACAACCGCGGACTGGGTTCGCAGCTGGTGACGGCCGTGCTGGACCAGCTCCGGGCGCAGGGGCATCCCGCCCGCGTTTTCGCATTGACTTACCGGGCACATTTTTTCTGCCGCCTCGGTTTCCGCATCGTCAGCAAGGAACTTTTTCCCCAGAAGATTTGGAGCGACTGTGCGGTCTGCGCCAAAAAAGACTGCTGCGATGAAACCGCGGTCCTGCTGGAACTGAACATGGAAAAGAAACACCGGGACGAACTGGAGTCGGCCCGGATCCACGAGGATTTCCACGGCGTGTTCGAGGATCATGTGGACCTGTTCGTTTACGGGACCATGATGAGCGATCCGCATGTGCGTCTGCTGCTGAACCGCAAGGTGGAAAGCGAACCGGCCGTGCTCCATAACTATATGCGGGTGGTGCCGCCCGGCGCCTTTTATTTCGTGGTCAAACAGCACGGAGCCACCGCGCCGGGACGTCTGCTCAAGGACCTGTCGCCCGAAGAGCTCCAGCGGCTGGATGCGTTTGAGGATGAAGGCAACCTGTATTTCCGCCGCGTTGTGGTGGTGCGCACCGCCGACAACCGGCGCCGCCGCTGCATGACTTACGTCGGCAATATTCCCGCCCTGCAGAAAGCGTTCGGCAAGGAGATCCTGTTCGAAGACCGCTACGGTCTGTATCTGGAACGGAAGATCGACCAGCTGATCGAGACCATTGATCCCGACCGGCGCGAGATCACCCGGCGGGCGCTGCGCGAGCTGATGGGTTCGGCCGTCGACTCCCTGATCGAATCCCATTTCGACGGCAATTACATCTGCAATTATATCATGGTGCAGGCGTTCAAAGACGCACAGCCGCCGCTGCTGGCGGATGTCCTCCAGCGGGAAGAACTCCGACCGTATGCCGACAATTACATCAAGTTCGCCTGCAAACATATCATCTTCAACCAGTTCGTGGAACAGATCCGGCATCATTTCCCGGAATCGGTCCGGCTGTCCCATAAATATTTCCGGCACGGACTGGCCCTGCTGCTGGGGTTCCTTTATTACAACCGCCACAGCGTCCAGATCGAAGCGATGATGAAGGAAAAATCGCTTGACCGGATCGTGCCGGGCCGTCTTTATCGGGATTATGCCGTGCTCTGCATCAATCTGGTGGAGGAGATCTACTGCCGCGAGGAAATGCGCGGGATCTGCGATTATGTGGAATCGAACTGGTATTCCACGCCGACTCCGCTGGGCGCCGAACTGGAATTCAGCTATCTGGGCGCACGGGCGGTCGTCGGCGAACCCGGCGAAGACCCTTATTTCGACGGCTTTTACTGGTTCAATGATTTCGATCTGCAGCGGCGCACCTGGCGGATGGGCGGACATGTGGATGCCCACCGGAATATTGTTGCCGGGCAGGAGCGTCACCGCGGTTTCTTCGAATATGCGTTCGGCCGGTTCAATATCGTCGGCGACCTCTCCCTGCCGCTGTTCGACTGTCCCTGGGGCATGTCCCGCCTCATCAACGAAGCGGTCCATTTCCTGGGCATTCCGCCGCACAGTCTGCATATTTCCATGGAGCTGCCGCGTCACAAGCTGCCTTACGATGCCCTCAACCGCCATGAGGAAAGCGACCTGGTCTGCCTGCTTCTTCTCGGCGGCGATCTGCACCGGGATGAAAACGGACAGCTCCGCGAATGGCGCATTTTCAACCATGAGCTGGACACCAACATGATGGGCTCGCTCAATTTCTCCTCGCGGAAATTTCATTACAGCCGGCCGGAACAAAGTCAGGACGAAGCCGCCGATGTCATGGAATACAAATTCATGCGTCTCCGGGCGGAGGAAACCGATTATTCCAATATCATCATCGCGCTGAAAGGGTATCAGTTCGGCGCGCATCCGCGTCCGCTTACGATCCCCACCAAAGGGGAATCCGAACTGCCGGAACAGGTTTTCATGCGCCGCTGGGCCGCCGATCCGCAGCCCATCGGACGCGACGAGATCGATTCCTTCCTGGAAAAAGTCGAACGCGGCATCCGGGAAGAATATCAGAGCAGCGATCTGGGACCGCGCCGCCGCGCCGCGCTGGACCGCATCGCCGCCGCCCTGATCAAGAAAAACGCCTGGATCGAGCGCAACCTGAAAAAGAATTCCGCCGATTGATTTTTACCCTTGTCCCGTCTTTCCGTCCGCATGATGAAAAAAGCCGGCGTCCGCAGAACGGAGCCGGCTTTTTGAATTCAACGAATGGAAACGGTCACTTGATTTCAGTGACGGTGACCTTCATATCTTTTTTGGCTTTTTCAACAGCATCCTCAACCGCTTTGCCGAGGGCCTGGTTGAGCAGAGTGCCGCGGATGGTTTCCTTGACCTGCGCCAGCGGAGCGACACCGGCGGCCTTTTTGCTGTTCAGACGGATGATGTGATATCCGAACTGGGTTTTGACGACCGGGGAGAGTTCGCCGGGCTTGGTGAGCGCGAAGGCGGCTTTCTCAAATTCCGGAACCATCATGCCGCGCTGGAATTCGCCAAGGTTTCCGCCGTTTTTCTTGCTGTCGCAGGCGCTTTCCTTCGCTGCGATCTTGGCAAAATCGGCGCCCTGCTTGAGCTGAGCGAGGATTTTTTCCGCTTTGGCTTTGGCTTCTTTATCCTTCTTGGCCTGGGCGGCGGCATCCGGTTTCTGGGCGGCATTCGGATCCGGCATCGTGGAGATCAGGATATGCGCCGCATTGACCGATTCGGGCAGTTTGAACTTGTCCTGGTTTTCCCGGTAGAATTTTTCGATATCGGCATCGGTGACTTTGATGTTCGGACGGATCTTCTCATCCACATATTTCTGGATGGCGGAGAAACGGATGGCATTGGGATCGCTGACCAGCTGTTTCTTTATATCATCCAGGGTCTTGCCCTGCAGTTTCAGCTGCTTTTCGATCATGTCGAGCTGTTCTTTCGGCATGGCTTTGAGTTTCTTGTCGAACTCCGCCAGGACTGATTCCTTGGAAGACTTGTAACCGGCCTTTTCAGCAACCGTCAGCAGGACTTCCGCCTTCACGAGCATGTCAATCATCTGTTTGGACTGGGCTTTGAGCATTTCCGGCTGGAGCTGGGCGATATATTCCGGCGGAACATTGCCGAGCTGTTTCAGAAAATCCTGTTTGGTGATCTTTTTGTTGCCGATGACCGCCAGGACATCAGGCAGGAAGGCAAATGCCTCATTCAGGGTTTTGGGCTTGGCCGGAGTCTGGGCGGCGGGTTTGGCCGCAGGCTGGGCAGCGGCTTTCTTCGGCTGAGCTTTGGCATCAGCGGCGGCAAGCGTTCCGGTCATGCATACCGCACCTGCGGTCAGCAGGGTCGTGACGATCCATAATTTCTGTCTTTTCATTCTTTTTTCCTTTCTATGGAAAGTGGTTGTTAACGTGCTTTCTTTATTGGATCCGGACCGGACAGAAGAGCTACGATCTGCTCGTCATTGCCCGGTACGGCCATTGCATATATCGCAGCCAGAACTGCCCCGTTCCCGTGATCCCCGGTCCGGAACCAGTCTTCGGTTTCGCACAGGAGTTCCCGGTTCGTCAATTCCGCTTCAATTTTACGCAATTCCGGGATCATAGACTCCTTTTTTCGCAAAAAGTTCACGATTTTCGGAGATAATTTAACATTTTTTGCCAGATTTCTCATGTTTTTGATCTCCAGTTCCAATTGGTCCGACCGGTTCGTCTGCTTGATTTGGCGGATCTGCCGGTCCAGCTGAACGATCAGCGACAGTCTTTCCCTGGCACTGGAAGTATATTCACTGTATCCGTAGCGTTTTTCATAATCCTGCAGGGCATTCAGAGCAGCCTCGAAATGACCCATCCTAAGATAGGTGTTGACGACACCGGTCAGACGATTGAACCGGACCGTGTTTTCCAGTTCGGCCAGGAATACGCTGGTCGGATCCAGCGCCCGCATTTTCTGCAGTTTCAGCAAAGTTACATTATATTGATTCTTACGGGCAGAATCATATATCTCCAGCAGCAGTTCGGGCTGGGTCTTCGGCGGCGGCGGCACGTCGCGCTTGGAACATCCCGATCCCAGGATCAGAAAGACCAGTCCGGCCGTTTGCAGCCATCTGTATTTTTTCATTCGATGAATCTCCCGCAGTTTTTCCTTAAAGAGTATAACTTAGCAGTTCTACGCGATTTTACAACTGATAATCCGTAAAAACTTGTAAAATTTCCGCAGAAAATCAATGTGTCTGCAAAATTTGGGCAGCGCGAACTGAAACGGAGAATATCGCGTCAGCGCATTGCCTTCGCGACCGTGCTCCAGCAGCGTCCCGGTCCGCCTCTTCCGGCTCCGCCGATACTTGAAACTTGGAGTGAGCGCAGCGAACGGCCCTTGAAACTATTGTCACTCCCGCTTGGTTTCGAGTTCTTCCCAGCGGACCAGTGCCTGTTCGTATTCTTTTTTGAGTTCGCCGATCCGGTCCTGGACTATTCCCGCTTCCGCGGCGCGGGTACGGTAAAATTCGGGATCGGAAAGCTGGGCTTCGGCCTGGCCGATCTCCGTTTCCAGTTCCGTGATCCGGCTGGTCAGGGCTTCCAGTTCGCGCTCTTCCTTGAAGGTCAGCCCCTTTTTCGGCTTGTTTTTCGGCTTGGACAGCGGGATTTTTTCCTGCGGTGCGGCTGGCGGGGCAGGGCGGAGGGCCGCCAGCCTTTCCTGCCGTTTCGCGTAATAAGTGTCGTAATCCCCCACGTTCGCCGTCAGCGTGCCTTCCGGTTCGAAGGCCAGAATATGGGTGCATACCCGGTTCAGAAAATAGCGGTCGTGGCTGACCACCGCCAGACAGCCGTCGTAATGGATCAGCGCCTCTTCCAGGATCCGCAGCGTGGAAAGGTCGAGGTCGTTGGTCGGTTCGTCCAGGATCAGGAAATTGCCGCCGCCGCGCAGGATCTTGGCCAGCGTCAGACGTGCCCGTTCGCCGCCCGAAAGCCGTTTGACTTTGGTGTTGATCCGGTCGTCTTCGAACAGGAAACGCCGCAGATAGCCCCAGACCGTGACCCGTTCATCGCCAAGGTTGATGTAACTGTGTCCTTCGGCGATCTCGTCCAGCACGGTGTTTTCATCATGCAGCGCCACGCGGTTCTGGTCGACGTAATTGAATTCCACCGTTTCCGCCCGGAAGATCTCGCCGGAATCGGGCCGGAGCGAGCCCGTGATCATTTTCAGAAGGGAGGTTTTGCCGATGCCGTTGGCGCCGATGATCCCGACTTTCATCCCCTTGGCAAATTCATAATCGAGGCCGTCGATCAGCTTTTTCCCGCCGATGGAAAGGGAGACGTTTTTGAGTTCCACCACGCGGTTGCCCAGATGGCTCGCCTTCGGGATCACCAGTTCGATCTCGGCGGTCCGCTGCGGCGCTTTGATGGCGGCGATCTCCTCATACCGTTTGATGCGGCCGAGGTTGCGGCGCAGTCTGGCTTTGGGCGAACGCCGCACCCATTCAACTTCCAGGCGCAGGAAACTTTTGCGTTTCTGCTCCAGCACGTCTTCATTGTATTCGCGTTCTTCCTTGCCGGCCAGGAAATCGGCGTAGGACCCGTCATAGGAATAGAAACTGCCGTGATCGAGTTCCACGATGCGGGTCGCCACCCGGTCGAGGAAAAAACGGTCGTGGGTGACCAGCAGGCAGGCACCGGTATATTCGGACAGGAACTTTTCGATCCACGCGATCATTTCCACATCGAGATGGTTGGTCGGCTCGTCGAGCAGCAGCAGGTCGGGCTCGGCGGCCAGCGTCCGTGCCAGCATGACCCGTCTCAGTTCGCCGCCGGACAGTTCCGAACAGTATTTGTCCGGAAAATCCAGATGCAGTTTTTCCATCAGCACGTCGATCTTATGGCCGACATCCCAGGCGTCGTGGAGATCGAGCAGATTTTCCGCGCGCACATGTTCGGGCGAATTCGCGGGGAGCGTGCGGTAGGATTCCGCCAGTTCGTCGAACCATTTCGCCCCGTCCCGGACCGCCTGCCGGACCAGGATCCCGCCCGGCAGTGTGAACTCCTGCGGCATGTAGGCGATCCGCAGGTTTTTGGCGATAGTGATCTTGCCGTCGGACACGGTGTCCTGTCCGGCGATCACTTTCATGAGGGTGGATTTGCCGCAGCCGTTGCGGCCGACCAGCGCCACGCGTTCATTTTCCGCAATGGAAAAAAAGGCATCGCGGAACAGGGTCTGCGTGCCGATCTGCAAATTCAGCTTGTCGCCGGTCCACAGCACCCGTTCCGCCATAAAAAATTGCTCCTCCAGCAGGAAACGGATCCGCGTCAGACCGGCCGTTCGAACTTCTTTGTTCCCGCGATGCGGACGATCTCGCCGGCAAAGAACTGATGGTAGTCATTGCCGGGATAGATTTTGGCGCCGATCGCCGGATCGAGAAATCCTTCCGGCAGGAATTTGTCCTGATAGACTTTCCGGCATTCCAGCACGAGTTCGGCTTCCTTGAAAACCGGCGCTTTCACCTGCGCGGCGGCTTCCGGCGTCAGCCCCGCGGCGGCGATCTTGTCCAAGTCGCGCCCGGATTTGCTGCCGCACAGCTGCAGTGCCGCACGATGATCTTCACTGAACGCGGAAAGCGTGAAGGAATCGCATTCGCGGATGAATCCCAGCGTATAGCGCTGCGGACGGACTGCTACGATTGCAGAAGGGAAGCCCCACATGAATCCGATATAACCCCAGCTGACGGTCATCGTGTTGAATTTTCCCGAGGCGAAATCGCCCGCGGTCAGCAGGAACCATTGCCGGTTGAACAGCTGGAACGGATTCGCATTGAAATCATCGAAGACTATTTCCTGACGGTCCGGCATGGGGACTCACTCCACGATTTTGTTGAGCGGATATTCCACGATACCGCAGGCTCCCAAGCGTTTCAGCTCGGGGATCAGTTCGCGGACGGTGTGTTCGTCCACGATGGTATTGAGTGCCAGCCATTCGCCGTTGGAAAGCGGGGAGATCGTGGGATGTTCGAGCGCCGGCAGCTTGCCGACGATATTGTCCAGATCGACCTTTTTCACATTGAGCATCAGGCCGACCTTGCCTTCGGCGGCGAGCACCGCTTTCAGCAGCATGGCGATATTTTCGATCTTGTGTTTCTTTTCCGGATCTTCCATCGCTTTTTTGTTGGCGATGAAACGGGTCGTGCTCACACAGAGCGTGTCGATGATCTTCAGGTGATTGGCGCGGAGCGAGGAACCGGTCTCCGTGATCTCCACGATCGCATCGGCGAACCGCGGCGGCTTCACTTCGGTGGCGCCCCAGGAGAATTCCACTTTGGCATGGACCCCGTTCTTTTCCAGATAGCGTTTGGTCATGCCGACCGCTTCGGTGGAGATCCGTTTGCCTTCCAGCTGTTTGACCGAATCGATCCCGGAGGATTCGGGGACCGCCAGGACCCAGCGCAGCGGATTGCGGCCGACTTTGCCGTAAACCAGTTCCGCCGCCTCATACACGTCCGAACCGTTTTCCTGGATCCAGTCGAATCCGGTCAGACCGCAGTCCAGCACGCCTTCTTCCACGTAGCGCGACATTTCCTGCGCGCGGATCAGCATGCATTCGATCTCCGGATCGTCGATCGTCGGATAATAGGAACGCGAACTGATTTGGATTTTATAGCCTGCTTTGGCGAACATCGCCACGGTTGATTCTTCCAGACTGCCTTTCGGGAGTCCCAGCATCAGCTTTGCCATTGTCATATCTCCTGTTTATTTTTATGGATTATTTTTATCCGCAATTTCATGCAGGCGCGTAATATACAGCTGAATCGGCGATTTGTCCAGAACAAAACGCCGATATTTTCAAAAAAGATCGGAAAAACGACCCGGCTGCCGGCGGCAGCTGCCTTACCGGCTGCTGTTCTGGTTGCTTCCCGGCACCGGAAGGACCTGAGTCTGCGGCAGTTGCGGCGGGATCAGGGGTTCCAGCCGGGCGGTATCGAACTTCTGGTCTTTCTGCGGCATCTGCTGCGCTTGGATCCGTTTATTGCGCGCATTGATCGCGAAT
This sequence comes from Lentisphaerota bacterium, assembly GCA_015061565.1. Taxonomy (GTDB): domain Bacteria; phylum Verrucomicrobiota; class Lentisphaeria; order Victivallales; family UBA1829; genus SIG94. The sequence continues at coordinate 1,680 of SUWI01000131.1, read as the reverse complement.
ATGCTGGTCACCACCAGCGAAATAAGCAGCAGCAGGATAATGCCGCCGTAGATCATGGCCATTTTGATCCGGCGGGTCTCGGTTTCGCTGATCTGTCCGCCGCGTCCGATGTCTTCGACCAGCTTTTCCGGAACATCCTGCACCGGCTGGTATTTTTCCATCTGCTCCTCGACCCGGGCAGCGGAAGTCTGGTCCAGATTGTAGAAATCGATCAGGGCACGCACATAGGCCCGGAGAAAAACATAATTCGGCAAGGCGTCCGCATGGTCGGCTTCCAGCGCTTCGATGAAATCATGGCGGATCCGGTTTTCCTGGCTGACCTCCTCGACCGAATACCCGGCTGCGGTCCTGGCTTCGGACAGCAGATTTCCCAGCGTGGCTTCCGTTCCTGCCCGCAGGGAGATCTGACGTTTCTCTTTCCCGGCTGCAGCAGGATCATTCGCCGGCTGCAGCCGGGCAGGATCCGGATTGATCATGAGCACCGGATGTTCTTCCTGATTCACTTTGAATTCCGGTTCGCTGACGGGGCTCTGGGCAGGAGCGGCAGCCTGTCCCGCGTCCTTCGGCTGTTCCGTTTCCGTATCCGTCAAATTGAAAAGATCATGTTCGACCGGCTGTTCCGGCTGGCGGTTTTCGTTATCCTGTTCCATTTTCAAAATCCTTATTTATTCGGTCAATTGTCAGTTTTCAGAGGGACGGTTGAGTTCATCGAAAATCAGAATATTGCGTTTCTGTCCCCCGGCCAGCGGAGCGGACACGATGCCCCGCTGTTCGAGCTTGTCGATGATTTCCGCCGCCTTGTTGTAGCCGATCCCCATCCGCCGCTGCAGATACGAGGTGCTGGCTTTGTTTTCCCTCAGGATGATCTCCAGCGCTTTGCGGATATTCTCGTCATCGCCCGGCTGCATGTAGCGGTTGATCGTGTTCCGGAGATAGTCCGCCTGGCCGTTTTCTTCTTCCGGCTCAAAATCGGGGAACGAGTTTTCGCCGTCGTCCTCTTCGTCTTCGCCATCCTTGTTTTCCAGCACCACGGTCGTGTCGAAATGCTGTTCGACCTGCGAGGAGACGAAATCCGAGATTTTCTGGATTTCCGGATCGGACACCATGGACCCCTGGATGCGTTCCATTTCACCGGCCGGACCCTTGAACAGCATGTCGCCTTTGCCCAGCAGTTTTTCCGCACCCTGGCAATCCAGGATCACGCGGCTGTCCATTCCCGTCGACACTTTGAAGGAGATCTTGGTCGGCAGGTTGGCCTTGATCGTGCCGGTGATGATGTCTTTACGCGGCGTCTGCGTGGCGATCACCAGGTGGATGCCCGCGGCACGCCCTTTCTGCGCGATCCGGCAGATCGACGTTTCCACATCTTTCTTGGCTTCCGTCATCATGATGTCCGCCAGCTCGTCCACGATGATGATCAGCAGCGGCAGTTTCTGCGGGATCGGGTCGCCGTTCTCGTCCATTACCGGTTCCGGATCGGGCGGACGGCCGTTGAATGCTTCCAGGTTTTTCGCTTTGACCCGCGCCATCTGCTGATAGCGGTGTTCCATCTCGTTCACGCCCCAGCGCAGCGCATACGGCACCTTGGTCGGATCGTTCACCAGCGGCGTGATCAGGTGCGGCAGCGGACGGTAGATCTCCAATTCCACATATTTCGGGTCCCAGGATCAGTTTCAGCTC
>SUWI01000130.1 GCA_015061565.1 Lentisphaerota bacterium | reverse complement strand
CGAGCGGATGATACGGTTCCAGGTCGATCCGCTGCACACAGCCCAGCTGTTCCGCCAATTCGGCAATGCGGATCAGCTGCGCGTCCTCGTCGTTGATCCCCGGCACCAGCGGACAGCGGAGCATGAGTTCGGCGCCCGATCCGGCCAGTTTCAGCAGATTGTCGTAAATGGTTTCCCATGGGACGCCGGTGAGTTCTTCGTGTTTCTCCGGCGCTGCCTTGACATCCCACAGCCAGAGATCGACCAGCGGGAGCAGTTCCCGGATCCGTTCCCACGGGGCAAATCCGCTGGTTTCGACCGCGGTTTGGAGTCCTGCCTCTTCTGCCGCTTTCAGCAAGGCGGAACTGAATGCGAAATGCGCCAGCGGTTCCCCGCCGGAAAGCGTGATCCCGCCGCCGGAATTCTGATAGAAAACCTGATCTTTCAGCACCTCGGCCATGACTTCGTCCACGCTCATTTTCCGGCCGCAGAGTTTCAGCGCATCCGCCGGACAGCTTTCCGCACAGCGTCCGCAGGCTACGCATCTGCCACGCTCGAAAACATGCCCTGTCCCGCTGACCGTATGGCAGGCTTGCGGACAGGCCGCGGCACAACTGCCGCACCGTGTGCATTTGCCGGAATAGAACAGCAGTTCCGGTTCGAAGGATTGCGATTCAGGATTGTGGCACCAGAGGCAATGCAGCGGACATCCTTTGATGAAGACCACGGTCCGGATCCCCGGTCCGTCGTGCACCGCGAATTTTTCGATGTCGAAAACGATTGCTTCCGCGCTCATATCGATCCTGTTTTTTGTTTCAGATGATATCCCGGATCACCGCGTCCGTCAAGTCCTTCCGCGGCTGCTGGACGGGCGAACCGAGAACATGCTGGACATAAAAGAAGGTGGTTTCCAGCGGCGGAATGATTGCCAGATACGCTCCGGCGGCGCCGCCCCAGCCCCAATCCAGCGCGCGGCTGCCCGGTTCCGGACAACGCACGCCCAGACCGTATGAATATTCCGGCCGGGACATCCGATGATAGGCCGTTTCAGCCGCTTTGCCGATCTCGGGAGAAGTCATCCGCGTAATGGTATCGCGGCGGAGCAGCCGTTCGCCCGAACGCAGATTTTCCAGAAACGCAATATAATCGTCCACCGTGGAAATACATCCCGCGCCGCCGCTTTCGTATTCGGAACCGAGTTTGTAAGGAATCTTCGGCCCGCAGAAATTGTATTTGCCGCTCTGCGCATCGAAACGGTATTGCGCGGCGATTTCGGGAAGTTCATTTTCCGGCAGCAGGAAGTTGGAACGTTTCATTCCGATCCGGTCGAAAATGTTTTCCTTCACATAAAGCCCGAAACGTTTTCCGGACACGACTTCCACAATGGCCGCCAGCACATCATGACAGAGACTGTACCGCCAGGACGAGCCGGGTTCGAACACCAGCGGATCGCAGGCCAGATATTTCATCGCTTCGCGCGTCTGCATCCGGCCCCCGGTTTCCTCCATCCCTCGTTTGATATTCTCGGAGGCGGTATTGTAAGTCAGTCCCGCGGTCATGGTCAGCAGATGACGGACCGTCATGGTGTTTTTTACCTCTTCGAGCCGTTCGCCAACCAGTTTTTTCATGTTTTTGAATTCCGGCAGATATTCATAAACGGCATCGTCCAGACGGATGACATCCTTTTCGACCAGCTGCATGACCGCGGTGCAGGTGATCACCTTGGAGCAGGAATAAATATTATAGCGTTCCGTGCCGTCGACCGGTTTTTTTCGGGCTTCGTCGGAAAATCCGGACTGATAGCGGAAAACGCAGTTCCCTTTATGATAAACCAAGCAGTCCATGGCTGGGATTCCGAGTTTTTCAAACGATTTCAGCATTGCCAGCGTTTCGCCGTTCTGTTTCATTTCAGTATCTCCTGATATTGGGCTTTCAGGGAAAAATATAGCATCTTTCCGGCCGTTTTCAACCCCGGATCAGCAGGGGGAAAGCTGTTCGGCTCCGTCCACCCGGATCAGCTGTCCGGAAATATATTCGCCGCCCGGACCGCACAGAAAAACGGCGAGATGGGCGATATCTTCGGGTTTGCCGACATGTTCGAGCCGGCTCAACCCCTCAATGGGCTTGGCGCGGTCGCCGCCGAATCGGATCCGCGTGCTCGGCGTGTTGATGTTCCCCGGAATGATGCAGTTCACCGGGATCCCGTCGCGGCGCAGATATTTCGCCAGCAGCCGGGTATACTGGTGGACTGCGGCCTTGCTCATGGAATAAGCGGCGAATCCGTCCGATCCGTTTTTGTTGCCTCCGCATCCGGCGATGCTGCCGACCGTGATGATCCGGCCGAATCCGCTTGCACGCATATCCGGTATGACCGCGCGGCAGCAGAGCATGGTCGGGATCAGGTTGTGGTCGAGCGTGGCTTTCACCGAATCCAGCACGAAATCACCGGCGTAATCTCCGGGCAATCCGTTTTTCAGTGCGCAGCCGACGTTTCCGCCGCCCGCAGCGCAGATCAGATAATCCACCTGGCCGAGCTTGGCATGGATCTCGTCCAGATTGCGTTTGACCGTGTCTTCCTCGGACAGCAACCCGCAGACTGCCATGGTCCGGACACCGTATTTCCGGGCGATCTCTTCGGCTGCTTCGTCCAGCGTATTGCCTTCGCCTGAGGACCGCAGATTGGTCTGGTTGCGGCCGGAAAGGACCACATTGCATCCGGCTTCGGCCAGCATTTCGGCAATACAGCGTCCGAGTCCCCGTGAGGATCCTGTTATCCACGCGGTTTTCCCTTTGTAATACTCGTTCATTTGGCAAGTTGTCCTTTCAATAAATTTTCAGGGACCAGATCGGTCCAGTCATATTCTTTCAGTGCGCCCCAGACCGTCACGGCGAAAGAGTCGTGCGTGGGATCGGGATTTTTCAGCATGTCGGTCCAGCTCGGCGGCGGATTTATGAATTCCACCGAGGAAAAGAGTTCGGGTTCGGCCGCGCAGGCATGGGCGGCGGCAATGCACCAATCCCCTTCAGCCCGCAGGGAAACCGGTTTTCCGCCATTGGTCTTTCGTTCTTCCAGCGCCTTTCTCAAAAAACTTTCGGCGCGTTCCCCGATCAGGGAACGGCCTTCCACTGCCAGAATTGCCGCATGCTGTTCCACGGAAAACCCTTCCGAACCGGAAAGATACCACCATTTGAAATCATGCCGGAATGCTTCGGGTTCCGGCGGCAGCTGATCCAGCGGATGGATCCCTGCATGGCGGCGCACGATTTCACGAAGCTTCGAACGGTCGGTTTTGCGCGATTTCCGCAGCCGGTCAGCCTCCTCCGCAATCAGCGTGTAAAGCGATTTGAACCCGGACAGATCGCGGACCTGTCCGGTCGGCGTCACGTTGCGTCCTTCTTCGGGGAACGGGATCGGCGGCGTGCTGTCGGGTATTCCCTGCAGAGCATCCACATCCGGAACCGGCTTTTCACCGAGGCTTTTGCAGAAGCGGCTTTCTTTTCCTTTGACTGTATATTCGAGCCATGAGAGGGCGGCGGTCCGGCCGCAGAGGGGCCACCCGTGGGGGCCGTCGCTGCTGAACAGGGCAAACGGCGTTTCGATTCCGAGCTTCTCCCGGAATTTTTCGATCAGGACCGTCGTGGAACGGATCCCCTCGATCGGGAAATAATCCGAATGCCTGGCATCCAGCATGACCGCCGTCCTGGGCTGTCCCATCGCCAGCAGGACCGCATGGTTGAAGCCGCGCGGGAGCTGTCCGAAGAAGAATTGTTCCGCATCATGGACGCCGCGTTCCCCGATCACTTCCCGGAGCGAGGAAACAAAACAGGAGGGACAGGCAACCTTGATCCGGTCGTCGAACGCCTGCATGTAAGTGCTCATGGTGCCGCCGCCGGAACAGCCGGCCACGGCAAGTTTGGAAAGGTCGAGTTCGGGCCGGGTTTCCATATAGTCGATGGACCGTATGGCATCCCAGATCCGGAACCTGGCGAAATTCCAGCCGACCAGCCACGAACGCGCGCCCAGCGAAGCATGCTCGACAGCACATTCCTGCCATGGATATTTTGCATCCTGCTGCACGCGTTCTCCCTGACTGTATGGATCGGGCGTGAAAACGGCAAATCCCGCCTTCACAGCCATGACCGCCATGTCACAGTAACGGTCGCGGAGTTTTCCTGTATCGGAATGACCGTTCACCAGCAGCAGGCCGGGGTACGGCGCCCGGAACCGCGGGTCGTCCGGCAGATAAAGATAACCGGTCACATACATCCCCGGCAGGGATTGGAACAGGATTTTTTCCACCGTAAAACCATCGCAGCGGATCTTTCCGGTGATTTGAGGCTGAAGCGGGGTTTTCTCCGGCATGCCGCCCAACATATCCAGCCAGACCGCATGCCATCGCTTCTGCTTTTCCTTCAGTTCCTCCAGTGTGGAAATCGACAAAACAGCGGCATCGGCCTTTTTGTCGTCATCCGAAATCTGCCGGAGGATCCGGTAACCGTTTTCCATATCCATCATCTGGGGGCTCCCAAGTATCAAACCGAAGCGACCGTCCGTTCGATCACATTGTCCTGGATCTCCTCTTCCAGTTTGACGAAGGTGGCGGAAAATCCCGAGACCCGCACGCGGATGCTCTTGTATTTGTCCGGTTCCTTTTTCGCCGCGATCAGGTCCTCGGCGGAAACATGGTTGAGCTGAAGATGCAGGCCGCCTTCCTGGAAATAGATCTCGATCAGCGAGACCAGTTTTTCAAAACTTTCCTCGTTCTGGACGGTGTTTTCATCGACGGTAAGATTCAGAATGGTGTTCCCGCACATGATCAGAGTCGGATCCATGTGCGCGACCGAAAGCAGGAGCGAGGTGATGCCGTCGCGGTCCTTGCCTTCCGACTGGCCGGAACCGAAGAGCAGGGCGCTGCCCGCGATCCGTCCGTCCGGCGTCGCCTGAGTGAGCGCCCCATACTGGGAGAAATGCAGACGGTATCCGGTAAGGTTGCCGTAGCACAGGTAATGTCCGAAAATGTCAGTCCGGCCTTTGGCAAAATTATACACAGAAGTGTAGAAACGGTTCGCCATGCCGTTGGATAATTCGTCGTTGTTGCCGAAGAACCGGCCGTGTTTCAGGATTTCCGTGCGCAGTGCTTCATGTCCTTTCCAGTCCGCGTCCAGCGCCGCCAGCAGAGTTCCCATGGTGCAGCGTTTTTCCTCGTAGACGAATTGGCGGATGATGCACAGGGAATCGATCAGGTTGGTCGAGCCCATGAAATTGGCGCACCATCTGGCACGGACCGCACCGCCCTGGGTCACGCTCGTCGCACGCTCGATGCAGCCGGTCATGAACAGCGAGGTCAGCACATTGCAGTCGCGCGAACGCAGCATGTTGAACCGGTTGGAATAATTCAGGATCGTTTCGAGGTCGCGGTGCAGTTCCTGTTCATAAATCGCATAGAACGAATCAAAATCCGGACAGCCCAGCACTTCGGCGCGCCGGTCGTTCAGGGTGTTCACCAGCGACCGGACGATGTTGGTGGTATTGCCTCCGAGCGAGATCCCGCCCTGATATGCGGGTTCGTTGCAGCCGACCATGATGTAATCATAAGCGGTCTCCCACGGGATGCCGTTTTTCAGCATGGCCGCGATCCGCGGCTCGTCGTTGACCAGCGCGATGCGTTTGTTTTTGTCTTTCCGTTCGCAGTCCAGCATTTTGCGGAGCACCGGGCGCGGCGTCAGCTGGTTCCAGCGGAGCGACACCTGCGGACGGATCAGGTCCGCTTCCATCATGGCGTCAACGATCAGTTCGGAAAGCTCGTTCCAGGCGCACTTGTGATCGACCGTATAACCGCCGACCACAAAATGCGATTCCGCGCCTTTGTCCCAATTCGTGCTGGTGCAGCGGGTCCAGCCGTGGATCATCACGTAGAGTTCCTGCAGCAGTTCTTTGGCATGTTCCTTCGTCAGCGTCCCTTCGGCCGTGTCTTTCCGATAAAGTGGATAAAGATACTGGTCCGGACGTCCGATGCTGTCCGGCTGGAAGATGAAGCAGAAATACAGGCTTTGGACCGCCTCTTCGAAGCTCCGGGCGGGATGTTCCGGCACCTGCATGCAGTTGGATGCCATACGCAGAAGCGTTGTTTTCCGGACGGGATCCTTGCACGCGGACGCCTGTTTCCGGCATTCCTCGGCATATTGGTTAGCCCGGCGGACGATGCCGCGGATCATCGCTTCCAGTCCGGCCAGGAAATTCAGCTTCTGCAGGTCGCAGGGATATTGTTTGCGCGATTCGATGATCTCTTTGCGGAAGCCTTCCAAACCGAGGCGGATCACCTTGCCGAAATCGGCGTTGGAATGCTGCCACTCGAACGTGCAGAGGTTTTCCTGCGGCTTGAAATAATATTTCGATGCTGTCTCATGGAAAAACGGGTGTCCCGTGCGGGGAAACAGTTCCGCTTCCACCGAACCGTCGAAATGCATCATGCCCAGCAGTTCGTTGTCATCCGTGAAATAACACGGCTGGGCTTCCATATATTCGGAGAGCCGTTTGGCGATCCGCAGCGGATCGGCCAGTTTCAGGTCAAATTCATCGTATTCGACTTTTTTGACGGGCGGGAAAATTTCCCCGGCGCGGGCGGCCTTGACTAACCTCGCAATTCGTGCGTTCATGGTATCCTGATTCCTTTCGGTTGTTGTTCTTCACATAATATAGGCTGGAATAGCAGAAAAGGAATATCGGATTATGAAGAAAGCATATCATTTTTTGATATAGAGGGGACGGTCGTTGCCTTTCCGCAGTCCGGACGGGGCAAGTCCGGAACATTGTTTGATGAACCGCGAAAAATTGAATTCGGAAGAAAAACCGAGCTCGGCAGCGACCTCCTTGACGCTATTGTCCGGATCGTTCAGTCTTTTCAGCGATTCGGCGAAGAGTTCCCGCGTCAGATACTGTTTCGGCGTGATGTGGAACACCTCGCGGAAAGTCCGGGCGAAATGGGCGTCCGACCAGCCCTTTCTCGCCGCCATTTCCGAAATGCCCGGATGCGAGGCAAGGTTTTTGCGGACATAACGCAGAACGTCTTCGAATTCGGCCATCCGGCGGAGGTCCAGCGGCATCTTTTCCGGCCAGAAGCGCATGACCATTTTCATCGCCGCACATTCCGCGAGAGCCAGCCGGCGCAGGGGATCGGGATCGGTGAATACCGCTTTCATTTCCTTCGCGAAGGCCGGATCTCGGAACATATACCGCTGACGGATTCCGGAAAACAGATCGATCCCCGGCAGCAGTTCGTAGTTGAAATGGATGCAGCAGTGACGGTTTGCGGGCGTATAGTGCAGAGTCAGCGGCGTATTGCAGGTAGTGAAGGCGATAAAGCCTTTTTTCAACTCGCAGTGAAGATTTTGTTCCGGCAGTTCCACCCAGGAGGGATCCTCAGGATCGTCTGCCATAACGAGGCTGATCATATTGAACGGAAGATTCCAGCTTTTCGTATAGCCGATCTGTTCGACAAACAAATCGACCAGCCGGAACGCCGGCTGGAAATTCACGCTGGTCCGAACCGTGACAGGATGAGGTTTCATATTCCGATTTCCCTTGGAAAGAATGGCATAGAAATCAAAAGTTCCGGAGTATTTCTTCCAGCTGCAGACAAAGAGGATTCAAATCATTTTGAACAGCTTCCCACATATAGCGGGGATTGGTCTTCTCATAGTCATGAATCAAGATGTTGCGCATCCCGATAATATTGCTCCATGGAATTTCGGAATGCCGGTCCTGCAATTCCGCCGAAATTTTGTTTGCGGCCTCGCCTAAAACGGCAAAATTGAAAGACACACTGTCAACCAGCGAACAGGTATTATAAAACTGAGTTTCGGAAACGCCCTGCAATATCGTCTGGATCCGCCGGATATGCCCGATCATATGTTCGATTCTGGTTTTATCATCATTCATAAAAGGACCATATCCCGTTTTACATTCGCGGCAAAGAGATCTTCTTTCAAGGCTTTTTCCGCAACGACATCAACCTTGCAGCCAAGCAGGCGGGAGAGATCGTATTCCAGTCCGGCGTGATCGAAGATGGAAGCATGTTCCTTGAAATCGACGATAAAATCAATATCGCTCTGCGGCGTTTCCTCTTTTCTGGCGCAGGACCCGAATACATACAGTTTTTCCGCTTTGTGCTTTCTCACGATCTGATAGATTTCGTCTCTCAAGCGCTGCAGTTTGTCAAGCTGGCACATCTCCGCCTCCTTTCCCGGGTTGTTTCACATTTTATAATTTACTGCGAAACCAGTAAAATTCAAGCAGTCCATTCAGAAAAAGTTGGGGATTCCCCGAAACGTGCGGAGAATGGATATTGCATTTTCTCCGGGTTTCCGCAATGCGGCAGGACCGGAAAATCCGGCATAATGCGCATTTTGTGCATGCATTTGTGTTTTTTGTACATTGTCAAAACACCGTTTTCAGTGTATAATAACAGCAAACCAGCAGGAAAGGCGTGTTTTATGAAAAAGAAAATCGGTCTGGTCGACCTGTTTATTGACGAATGGCATTCCAATCATCTGCCCGGATGGATCGCCGAAGCGGTCCGCAAAGATGAATTCGAACTCGCTTACGCATGGGAGGAAAAGCCGTATCCGGGACGGAAAAACCTTCAGGAATGGTGCGATGAACATGGGATGATCGCCGCCAAGTCCATCGAAGAAGTCGTCGAAAACTGCGATGCCGTCAGTGTCCTTGCCCCGTCGAACCCGGAAGTCCACGCCCGTCTGGCTGAGATCCCGCTGCGTTCCGGCAAGCCGGTCTATGTTGACAAACCTTTTGCCGATTCGCTCGCAACCGCGGAAAAAATGTTCGAAATTGCGGATCAATATTCGACCCCGCTGATGACCTCCTCGGCCCTGCGTTTCAGCAGTGAATTGATCAACGGTGAGATCCAGGCGCTGGATCCTTTCATGTTTACCACTTTCGGCGGCGGCAGCAATTTCCCGGAATATGCCATTCACCAGCTGGAAATGATCGTTTCGGTCATGGGCACGGAAGTGCAGGATATCGAGCTCGCCGGAGATTTCCGGAAGCTGGTGCTGACCTTGAAATATTCCGGCGGCCGGCTGGCCGCCGCCGTCTATGCGGCAAACTACCCGTTTATGGTCACTGCGGCCTCGGCTTCCGGCGTGAAGATCCATCAGGAGACGACCGGTTACTGGGGCAATTTCACCAACGCCCTGCTGGAATTCTTTGCGACCGGAGTTTCGCCCGTTCCCAAAGAACAGACTCTCTGTATCGCCCGTCTCCTTGAAAAATCCGTGGCTTTACTGAAATAATCTTCGATTTCATAGAAAGGAACTGAAAAATGCTTCAATTCGGAATCATCGGCGCCGGGCGCCTCGGAACCACCCATGCGGACAGCCTCTCGAAAATGGAAGGCGTGAAACTCGTCGCCGTTTACGACATCAACCCGGAAAAAGCCCGCACGATGCATGAAAAATACGGACCTGCCGTCTGCTCTTCTGCCGAGGAACTGGCCTCGAAAGTGGACGCGGTCATTGTGGCTTCTCCCACCGACTGCCACCTGGCGGGAGTCCGCGCCGCCGTTCAGGCCGGAAAAGCCGTATTCACCGAAAAACCCTTCTGCCGTTTCGCCGAACAGGCCGAAGAATACAAATCACTCCTCAAAGATTTCCGCAAACCTTTCGGCATCGGATTTGTCCGCCGGCACATGCTGAAAACCCTGAAATTCAAGGAAATGCTGGATGCCGGCGAGCTCGGCCGCATCCGTTTCTGCAACGTGGACCTGCCGTTCGGCGGTTTCAAACGGCTGCCCGGCGACTGGTTCACCGAATACAACCGTTCCGGCGGCGTGATCCTGGACATGCTCGCTCACCATATCGATCTGGCGAACTGGTTTTTCGGTCCGGCCGAGCGCGTTTATGCGCAGGGCCTTCTGCTGGATCCCTCGCAGGAACTCCCCTCCGATCAGGTTTCCGCCACGGTCACTTATGCCAACGGCGTCATCGTGAACATGATGTGCACCTGGCAGCGTTTCGGCCGTACCGGCGAGATGATGGAAGTTTACGGTGAAAAAGGCGCCCTGACCATGAATTCCACGAAGACCCTTCAGCTGGCAAAGCTCGGGGTTCCCGTGCAGGAGATCGATTGCGATGAGGCCGCGCAGAGCATCGGAGTCAACAACGCCAGCACCGGCAACGGATTCCTGAATGAGTTGATGAATTTCGCCGATGCGGTCCGGACCGGGAAGACTTTTTCGCCCGGCATTCCGGAGGCTTTCTCCAGTTTCGCCGTCGCGGAGGCCATGATGCGCTCCGCCGAAACCGATCAGATCGTCAAAATCCAATAATCCGGAGAATCATTCATGGAAAAGAAAATTCGAGTCGGGATCCTCGGCTTGGGCCGGGCAGGACGGAATATGCACGCACCGGAAATCGCCCAGTTCCCGGACTTTTACGAGATCGCCGCCGGCTGCGACCACGCCGCCGACCGGCGCGAAAACCTGCCCGAACAGTTCAAAAATGCCCGGATCTACTCGAACTACGCTGAAATGCTGGCCGATCCCACGCTGGATATGATCACGGTCGCCACCCGTAACGACGATCATACGCCGCATACCCTGATGGCGCTCGAGGCCGGCAAGGCGGCCGTCATAGACAAACCTTTCGCCACTTCCATGGAACAGGGCGAAGCGCTCCTGAAAGCATCGAAACAGTATCCGGGAAAACTTTTCTTCCGCTTCAACCGCCGGTTCGAATCTCCGTTCCTGATGATGCAGGAGGTTTTGAACTCCGGTCTGCTCGGCGATCTTTCGATGATCAAGATCCACCGGCATCCGGGCTATGTCCGCCGTTTCGACTGGCAGACTCTCACCGAATTCCACGGCGGACTGTTCAACAACTGGGGGCCGCATTTCGTCGATCAGGGGCTCAAGCTCCTGGATTCGCCGGTCAGGGATCTGTGGTGCAAACTTTCCCATGTGGTCGGCGGCGGCGATGCCGACGATCAGGTCAAGCTCGTCCTGGTCGGCGAAAACGACTGCGTGGTCGATATCGAAATTTCCACGATCCTGACCATTTACGGCAATCTTTACGAGATCTGGGGCAGCCGCGGGTCGCTGGTCATTCCTGCGGACGGACAGCAGCTCAAGCTCCGCTATCTGGATCCCTCCATCCGTTTCACCCGGCTGGACGGCGTCCGGGAGAATTTCCCGCTGGTCTACGGCAATCCGAACGAACAATTGAAATTCATCGAAGAATCCCGTCCGATCCCCGCCGCCACTTACGGCCATCTGCTTCAGCGCGGCAAGGTCATCGAGAAGGGCAAGGAGGATCCGGACCAGGGCTACACCTATCCGGACACGATGTGGTACCATGTCTATCAGGCATACCAGGGCAAAGCGCCCTATCCGGTCACGGCGGAGGAAGCGTACAACGTGATCAAGACCATGATGAGAGCGCACGAAGCCGCCCGTTACCGGCCGTCGGTGATCGAATATCCATCGGCGAAGTGACCCACCGCGCCAAAACTAAATTTTTTCTTTTTTCTTGCATTTGCGGAAAAAAGATGTATATTACCAACTCTTAAAAATCAGATGGATCAGTGAATCCCGTGCGAACCGGGAACTGTCCCGCAACTGTGAATGCACTTCGGGTGTGCATGAGTCAGAGCCTGACCTTCTGAGCTATATGATCAACCTTAACAACTTGTGCGAAAGACACAGAGAGGTGAAAAATGAATTTTAGTTCGTCCACGCCCGTAAAACCCGCCCGTACCGTCCATTTCAACCTGCTGCGCCGCAACTGGTTCACCTTGATAGAGTTGCTCGTGGTGATCGCGATCATCGCGATCCTCGCCGGCATGCTGCTGCCCGCGCTGAATTCCGCCAGGAACAAAGCAAAAGCCAATAATTGTATTTCCAATTTGAAACAGCTGGGGTTGGCAAATAATTCTTATGCAGAAGACAACGGGGACTGGTTCTGCCCGTATCTGAATCCCGCACCCGGCGCATCCGGAAAAAGTAAGCCAGGCGATTACTGGTTCGGCAGTTCGGCTGATGGTTCAGTATATGATATGACTACAAGTCCGATTTTGGGTTTTTACTATGGCAATGCACCAAAAGTGTTGATATGTCCCGCAGAACGATTGGTCAAAGAATATGAAAAAAAGCCCTCTTATATGCCGGTTTATACAGAAGACATAACCAAAATCGCCAGCAGTGGCGGCGGGTATGCTTATAACGGCTATTGGTTTGGTTCTTATTCGGATTTTATTCCCACCAAACGAGGCCGGACAACTCAACCGTCAAGTGTTGTCTTGTTTTGTGATGGCGGCCGGGTAAACATGGGATCAGATACATTTTATCCGACGATTCGCTCTGTAACGATAGTAGTTCCTCTTTTTGAGCCGGGTAAGGAAACCCCATCTGAATATGGGACTACCTATGGCCGCCATTCCAGTTTTGCCAATATCGCCTGGGTGGATGGACATGTCAGTCCGGAGAAAATTGCCACTGTGAACAGTGATCCCCTGTCGCAAAAAGGGAAAGTCGGTTTCATCGGTTATGTCGGCAAAGATTATTACAGCGCAACCAAATGACGGAGTGAGGGCCGGTGAATAATCCAGGCACAACATCCGGTTGGATAAAGAAGCGGAGTACGATGGGGTATCCCGCCGCGCCCGTGGATTCGCCGGATGCGGCCTGGAAGGAGGCGGCTGCGGCTCCGTTCGGCGGAAACGCGCTGATCCTCTACATCCATTTCCCGTTCTGCCGGAGCCGCTGTTCGTTCTGTCCGTTTTATTCAGGCACGGGGACGGCGGCGGAACGGCATGATTATGTGGAACTGCTGAAACAGGAGCTTTCCGATGCGGAAGGCTCTTTTTTGTCTTTCCCGGTGAATTCGGCCTATTTCGGGGGCGGCACGCCCAGCGATCTGACGCCGGACGAACTCGCCGGACTGCTGGAGATTCTGCACCGCAAATTCAAGCTCGCCAACGACTGCGAGATCACGCTCGAATCCCGGATCGACGGGGTGACGGATGAACTGATCGATGCCGCACTTTCATGCGGAGTGAACCGCTTTTCACTCGGCGTGCAGACCTTCGACACGGATTTGAGACGGAAACTCGGCCGGGTGTCGGACCGTGAAACCGTGCTGGACACCATTGCGCGGCTGACCGCGCGGAACCATGCCTCGGTGGCGGCGGATCTGCTTTACGGTCTGCCGGGTCAGACGCCGGAAATGCTGCTGGACGATCTCCGGACCGTTTTGAACGAAACCGCGCTTTCGGGGCTTTCGTTCTACCGTCTCCGGGTGCATGGGAACCTGGCTTTGTCGCAGCATCTGAAAGAAGGACGGCTTCCCGCCGTCCCGGATGAAACGGCATGTTTCAAACTGCACCGGCTGGGGGAACATTTTCTGGAAACGGCGGGCGTGAAACGTATTTCCGTGAAACATTACGGTCTGACGCCGCGGGAACGGAATCTGCATAACGAACTTTCGGCATACAAGGGTGCGTGTCTGCCGTTCGGCGCCGGGGCAGGGGGACGGCTCGGCAACTTCCGTTTCAAGCAGTATTCCGATCTGAAAGCCTATGCGGAAAAAGTGCGGGCGGGCGTGAAACCGATGGAAAACGCGGGGAAATTCCCGGCGGATTATCCGCTGGGGGCGAAGATCTCTTTTCAGCTGTACCGGAGCATGGCCGTGCGGACTGCGGAACTGGAACAGGTCATTCCGGAAAAGGTGCGTCCGGCGGTGCTGGGAAAACTGGCGGAAACGCTGGAAAAACAGACGGCACAGGGATATTTCGTCCGGCGTGAAACGGATCATCAACTAACTGCGAAAGGGCGGTTTTATTATGCCGCCGTGGGTTCGGAACTGCTGGAAGCGGCGGCGTCCGCCTGGAATGGAGAATAATGAAATGAAAATCGTATTATCGGCAATGCTGCTGGCGGTCATGCTGACCGGAACGGCACAGAGTATCGTTTCGGAAGACAACAGCAAGATCGTCTACCGCCAGGAGAACGGCGAGGAAGTGACGCTGAAAAAACATCCGAAACGGACGGTCATCGGCTACGGATCTTTTGCGAAAGTCTGGGATCTGGCGGGCGGGACCGCGGTCGGCGTGCCGAAACTGAAGGAAAAGGACGCTTTGCCGCCGAGTATGCAAAAACTTCCCGTAACTGGACTGCCGACGGTGCCGAATCCGGAAAAGATCGCGCTGGTGAAGCCCGATCTGGTGCTGTTGAGCTGCAAACTGACGCGTCATCAGGCGGTGGCCTCCCTGATGCGGCAGTCGGGTGTGGATGCGGTCTGCTTGACCTACAACAACTACCATGATTTTTCCGCGCTGCTGGATTTCTTCTGCCGTTTGAACGGCAAGACCATCCGGCAGCTGCCCGCGGCGGCGAAGGTTACGGCGGATGTCGAGGCTGTCTGTGCAAGCGTGAAAGGCCGCAAAGCGCCGCGCTGTGCGATCGTGTTTGCCTCGGCCGCCGGTTTTTCGCTGGAATCGGACCGCACCAATACCGGCGTGATGGTGAAAATGCTCGGGGCGGAAAACATCCTGAAAAAATCCAGCCGTCCGCGGATGAGTTTCAGTTACGAACAGCTGCTGCTGGATGATCCTGAGGTGATTTTCATCATCATGATGGGGAGTCATAAGATGCTCAAGGAAAAATTCCGGAACGAATTCATGTCCCAGCCCGCGTGGAAGGAGCTGAAGGCCGCGAAAAGCGGCCGGGTGCATTTCCTGCCGACGGAACTTTTCCTGTATCTGCCGGGACCGGATTATCCGAAGGCGTTCCGGCATCTGAAAAAACTGCTTTATCCGGAGAAAACGAAATGAAGATCCGCGCCTTTCTGCGCTCGAATCCGGGGAAATGCCTGGTGCTTGTCCTGCTGCTGGTTCTGGCGGCGGGGAGCATGCTGTGGAGCCTGAAACTGGGCTCGCTCAAGCTGTCCGCGGCGCAGATCCTGGAGACTTTATGGAATCAGGCGGGCGGGATCCGTT
>SUWI01000129.1 GCA_015061565.1 Lentisphaerota bacterium | reverse complement strand
CGGCCTGATCAGTGATTTCGCCATGAATGCCGCGGATGAGCCCGACGGGATCCAATGGTGCAATGCCTTCACGGAACGCCATAACTGGCATGTTACTGTCGACGACCGGCCGTTCATCGCATTTTCCGTCACGCCCGCCATGGGTGCGCGTCTGCGCAAGGCCCTCGACCGCGGCGGCATCACCGCCAGGATCGAATCCGATGCCCGCCGGTTCGAGACCACGGTCGATGTGGTGACCGCGCTCGTTCCCGGCCGCCGCAAGGAGGAGTTCTGGATCCTGGCGCATCTCTACGAACCCCTGAGCAATGACAATTCCGCCGGGGTGGCAGCCGCCATCGAGACTGCGCGGGTGCTGATGGCGGAAGGACAGCCGGAATTCTCCCTGCGGGTGATCTTCGGCCTCGAATATTACGGCTTCGCCTCCTATGCGGCCCGCCGCGGAAATTTCCTCGGCAAGGAGGTCATCGGCGGGATCAATTACGATGCCATGTATATGCGGCGGGAATGGGAGATACTGTTCAACTGCGCCGGTCCGGCTTCCCCGTTCTACGGCAATATCCTCGGCGACATCTTTGCCGCCGACCTGAACGGCATGGGCGAGTGTCCCCGGATCGACTTCCGGAACAGTTTCGCCTGCATGTATGACGACGATTCCTCCCTGAGCGATTCCACCACCGGCATTCCGACCGTCTGGCCGATCCGCACGGGCAAAAAGAAACTCTGGCACAACTCGAAACAGGTCCTCGGTTATGTGGAAAAGGAGGCGTTCGCCTGCAGTACCGCCATGAATACGACGTTCGTTTCGAGCGTGATCAGTCCGCGTGAAGAACTGCTCGGACGCGTGCAGGCTTCCGTGCTGAAACAGCTTGCCGCGGAAATGGAATTCCTCACCGGCTCGCAGAAGGAGCATCTGACCCGCCGGTATGAGATCCTGAAACAGGATCTGGACAACTTCAGGCGCTGCTTCCCCGCGGAAAAGATCGACCCGATCCAGTCCGCGCTGAAAGCCGAATACGACCTGCTGGTTTCCGGCTTGACCGACGAGATCCCGCAGTCGCCGTGGCGCTCGCTGGCGCAGCAGATCGTCCCGTCCCGCACGAAATGCGGTTTCCCGCACGACCAGGCCGACGTTCCGCCGGAAAAACGCATCACCCTGCCGGGCAGCGTGCTCTACAGTCCGCTGGCCGCGATCCTGGCCGATATGGACGGCAGACGCGATCTGGCGCAGATCGTCCGCATGGTCGAGCACGAGATCCGGCGCATCATTCCGGAGAAGGAGCTCAAAGGTCTGATCCGCGCGGTCCTCCATCTCAGCCATTACGGTTATGTTTCCCTCGGCAGCTTCAAACCGATCGGCAAAGCCGAGATCGTGAAATCCCTGCGCGCCGCCGGCATTGCCGAAGGCGATTGTCTGCTGGTGCATTCGTCCCTGTCCGCGTTTGGCGAGATCGAGGCGGAAACCGTGATCGAAGCCTTCCGCGAGGCGGTCGGCAAAACCGGCACCATCTTCCTGCCCGCATTCAATTCGCCGTTCGTTTACATCGGCGCTCCGAATGCCTGGGAAAAGCTGCGTCCGTATGACGCATCGAACCTGAAGGCGATCTGGACCGGAACTCTGCCTCGGACACTGATCGCCAAGTATCCTGAAGCGATCCGCAGCGCGCATTATTCGCACAGCTGGGTCGGCCTCGGTCCGCTGGCGAAGGAGGCATGCTCCGCCCAGGCCGCCGACGAACCGCCCATGAGCGTGAACAGCGTGCCCGAATTCGCCCTGCGGCATAACGGCAAGGTCGTCCATTTCGGCAACACCATCGGTTCGACCACCTTCCTGCATCTGCTGGAAGACCGGCTGGATCTGCCGGGGCTGGAGACCGCGCTCTGCAAAGTGAAGCAGCCGGACGGCTCGCTGACGACTGCGGCCATTCCGCGCAATCTGCCTTACGACCGCGATTTCTATCACGGCACGCAGGAGACGATCCGGTTCTTCAAGGCCGCGACTGCGAAAGGTCTGCAGATCCATGAAGCGAAACTCGGACTCGGGACCATCCTGATGATGGAATTGCCGGAGCTCTACAAGATCGGCTGCGAACTGCTTTCCGCCGATCCCAACCTGCTGCTGAGCGATGACCCGAAAAATCTGTCCTGCCGCCGCATCTGGCGGAAAAACTGATTATTATATGAGGAGATAAAGATCATGTTCGTCGATGTCCATGCCCATGCCTACCGTTTTCCCGTGCCGTTCGTGGTCCGTTTCCCGAACGTGGATGAACTGCTCGCCCGCTACGACGAATGCGGGATCGAGATGGGATTCCTGATGCCCGTGGTCAATTCCGAGATCTATCTGCCGCAGGCCAATGAGGATATCCTCGAGATGGCCGAACGGCATCCGGACCGCATCGTGCCGTTCTGCAACGTGGATCCCCGCGCCCTGAGCGATTCCAGCCATGCCCCGCTTGACCGCGTGCTGGCTTACTACAAGGACAAAGGCTGCCGCGGCGTCGGCGAGATCATGCCCAACCTGCGCACCGACGATCCCCGTGTGCAGAACCTTTTCCGCTGTGCCGAAAAAGTCGGTCTGCCCGTCACCTGGGACGGTTCCGACAAGCTCGGCGGCGATTTCGGCCTTTACGACGATCCCGGCATCCCGCAGTATGAGCGCACCCTGCTGAATTTCCCGAACCTGACCGTGTTCGCGCACGGCCCGATCTTCTGGTCGGAACTGTGGACTCTCTCCATCCCCCAACTCCGCAAACCGATCTTCAACGATGATGCCGATTATGTCCGCAAACGCGGCCGCTCCGGGAAGATCCTGGGCGAGGGCGTGGTGCCGGCCTTGTTCCGCACGTATCCGAACCTGATGGGCGAACTTTCCGATGCCGCGTCGATCCTGAAAATGGACCTGAAACTCGCCGCCGATTTCCTGACCGAATTTCAGGACCGGCTGTTCTTTGGCACCGATTTCTGCTGCGTCGGCATGCCCTTCGGCGCCATGGACCTGCTGCTTCAGCTCCGGAACGAAAAACGCATCTCCGAAACCGTGTTCGAAAAAATCGCCCGAGGCAATGCCATCCGCTTTTTCAACCTGCCGCTGAAATGAGGGTATGAATATGAAAAAACTTGATTCCCATACGGTTTTCGGTTCCTGCGAACGGTTCAACCGCGTGCTTTACGGCGGGCATGCCCACGACGACGATCAGGGACGTTTCTTCACGTTTGCCGGCGATACGCCGGTCTTCATGGGCGCGTCCAGCGATTACACCAAAGACACCTGGTGCTATCAGGCCAAGAACGGCGTCCTCATGAGTGGGCTCGCCACCACGCCCGGCTATGCCCTCGGCACGGCGCATGACAGCTTTTCCTCGTGGTTCCACAACAGTTCGGATATTGCCGCGAAATGGGATCACGGTTATATGAGCTATGAACTGACCCGGTTCTCCTCGTATTTCCCTGCGGTCAAAGTCAAGGTCGCCGTTTATCCGGTCAATCCCGATGACGGTTTTCTGGTGCATTACGACATCACGACCGATCAGCGGGTGCTCTTCTGCGCCGGATTCGGCGGCATCACGCCGTTCTTCGGACGGTTCGAATATCATACTTCGCTCCGCCGCGATTTCAGCGTGAAGGACTGCAAGGACAATACGGCGGAGCTGGACGGCGGTTTCGCCTGTCTCCATGGTCCCGGGGACGTTTCCATGCTCATCGGAACCGATTTCGACTGCCGGTATGAACTCGATTCCGCCGCCGCCATGGAAGAGAAATTCCCGTCTCTGTTCCTCTCTGCCCATGACGGTGAAAAGAACATCGTCAAACTGCGGAAGGAACTGCTCGCCGGCGAACATTTCACCGGCAATATCCTGGTCCTGCGCAACGGTTCGCCCGAAACGCTGAAGAAATATCTCGCCATGCCCGATCCCTGCGCTTTCCTGCGCGGCAGGATCCGGGAAAAATTCGCCTCCGTCAGCTTCCATACGCCCGATGCCGTGCTCAACGACAGCGTGCCGGACACCATGATCGCACTCGACGCCTCGTTCCACGGCAAAAGTTTCTATCACGGCGCGATCGGGTATCACGCCCCGTTCCTCGGCTGGCGCGGCTGGTATGCCCCGACTCTGCTCGGCTGGGCGGACCGCGTCCGCTCCGCCATCAAGGCCCATTTCGACACCATCACCCGTTTCGAAGGAAAGGAACGCGTCTGGTGGGACGGTGCCGACCGGCCCGATCTCGACCATGAAGGCACGCAGTATCATCACTTGGAAAACTCTTCCGGGCATCTGACCGCGCTGCTCCACCGGGATGACATTTACGACATGCAGGAAGTGGCCGTCGATATGACGCTCCATTATCTGGAACACACTGGCGACCTTGAGACCGCTTCGATCATCTATGACCGCCTCTGCGAGATCCTGAACTGGGAAGAACGCATCCTCGATCCGGATCATGACGGCCTTTATCAGAGTTTCCTCAACACCTGGATCTCCGACGGACACTGCTACAACGGGGCAGGGTGCGCCCAGGCCAGTTCCTACAATTACGCCGCCAATCTCCGCACCGCGAAACTCGGACGCATGCTCGGCAAAGATGTTTCCAAACTGGAAAAACGCGCGGCGAAGATACAACAGGCATTCCAGCAGAAGATCTGGCTGGAAGGGCAGGGCTCTCCCGCCGAGTCGATCGACACGATCGGCAATAAACTCGTGCATCCTTCGCCCGAACTTTCCACCCTCTACCTCGCCGCCGACTGCGGCAACACCTCGCCGGAACAGACTTTCCGCATGCTCCGCTGGGCCGAACGCAATATCCCGTTCGAAAAGACGCTGGTCCGGGGCGGCAAGGTCTATTATTCCTCCAACTGGAAACCGAAAAAATATTCCACGCAGGGGCTCTTCCCCGCGGAAAACGCCGCGTTCGCGCTCACGTATTTCCAGAACGGACAGCGGGACAAGGCCATGGAGATCGTCAACGGTCTGGCCGATGCCTTCACGCTCTCGCCGTATCCCGGCTCGATCACGCATGTGATGTCCGCTCACGGCGGCGCCGACGGCGGCGATATCGACTTCACCGATGTGTCCAGCTGTTACCTGCGTCTGCTCATCGAAGGGCTCTGGGGCATCCGGTTCCGGCGGCTGGACGGACGGCTCGATCTGACCCCGCAGCTGCCCGACGAATGGACCGGCGCCTCGATCTCCCTGCCGGACATCGCCATGACGCTCAGCCGTTCGGAGCTGACCGATTCCTATACGGTTTCGCTGAAATCCGAGATCCGGAAAAAGATCCGGCTGCCGCTGCGCTTCGCCGCGGTCGATCAGCTGTTCGTCAACGGCAAAGAACATGGATATCAGCTGATTCCCGGTTACGGACTGAGCTTCCTCGAATTCCAGAGCGATGAGCCCGGTTCGCTGGAAATCAAGATCTGTTATGCCGAAAAGCCGTATCCGACGCTGGTCCAAAGCGGATTCCGCACTTTCGGCGGCAATCTGGAAACGCTGGAGGTCCGCAACGGTTCGATCGCGCAGATCATCGATTTCGATCATATCCTCGAAGAAGTGAAACCGGGGATCTGCCGGATCGCCGGCCGGCCGGGCAGTTATGATGTGCTCGTACGGGCGGAGGTCGGCGCGTTTGCCGTTTTCCTGCCCGTTCAGGTCGAGATCCTTTCCGCTGAAACCATACCCGAACCGGAAAATTATCCCGTGCAGCAGCCGCTGGCGCTGACGCCGTATTTCAATGCTTCGCTGACGGAGATCCATCAGCAGAAATTCCTCTCGCCGCGTCCGCAAGGCTATTCGATCGGCATGCGGCTGAACGGACGTTACGCCTGGGAATGGAACCAGTTCGGACACAATGCGCTGAATGTGGACGACTCCGGTCTGCGGAATTGCGGCGGGGAACTGCTGACCCGTTCCGGCATCCGTTTCGCTACTCCGTCAAAAGGTCCCAATGCGGTCACAGTTTCGATCTGGGACAACTTCCCGACAACGGCGGAGATCCCGCTTTCCGGCCAGGCGAAAGAGCTCGCGGTCCTATTGTGCGGCACCACCAATGCGATGCAGTCGTATGTGGTCAACGCCCGGTTGAAAGTCATTTACGCCGACGGTTCCGAAGAGACGGCCGAACTGATCCCGCCGGTGAATTTCGACGATTTCCTGATCGCGTCATTCCAGGAGCGGAACGAGACGGTCTATTTCAGCGACGGCACGCACGGACTGGTGCAGAAGATCGTCCTGGATCCGTTGAAGGAACTGTGCAAATTCACGGTGGAAGCGGTCGCCAATGAAGTGATCGTGAACATCCTCGCGCTGACGCTCCGGAAATAAACATCAATCAAGACGTTCCAGTTTTGTCATCCAGTCATTAAAGTGCGGACAGACGGCTCTTACTGGATCGATGCCAATGATCTGAATGATCCGATGTGCATGCAGTGTCTTGCCGTAATTTGCCTTGGCACGGGCCAATCTCTGCGAAGGCGACAGAACGGTATTGATTTCTTCCGGCTTTGAGTTGAAACCCGATAAGATTTTCTGAAGATCGGCTGTCGCCTTCCTGGCTTTGGTCACTTCGGTAATGGCCGACGGTTTGACAAACAGAAGACTTTCATATTCGTGGAGCATGAAAAAAGGGATGAACCGTTCCGCTGCCGGCAGAGATTCCAATTGCGATGCCAGGAGTCCTTTTACCGCATTTTCGACTTTTTCGACCTTTTCCAGCGAGGACAGTCCTTCCTTGACAGACTGTTGTCCGGGCCATTCACCATGCAGCGCATAAAAATCGAATATGGTAGTAAACCACGAGTCGTTCTTGTCTGCTGCCATGGCAGACGACAAATCGATTTTCAAACGTTCGAAGGACACATCGCCTCCCGCACCCCGGCAGCCGGGATTTTCTTCGCCCAGAATGATTACGTTTCCGGAAATCGAAAACCCTTTATTTTTCCAGTAGGGGATCAAAACATATTCGACCAGGTTTTTTTCGGAAGCGCCTTCGCAAATAAAAGTTATATTACTCATTTACGATGCCTCCCTTGATTACATTCTTCCGCCATAACTGACCGATGGAAAAATGATTGAGCCAGACAGATAACGTACTGGCATCCAGCCGTTCAAGAGTCGTTGCTCCGTCTTGACGCTTCACTGTAACGATATCCTCCGGTGCGAACAGGTCGGCAAAAGCCGGCGACTGGGTCGATGCGATGATTTGCGTATGCTCTTTTGACAGATTGATCAACTCTGCCAGAACCTTCAATGCTTCCGGATGCAAGCCGAGTTCAGGTTCGTCGATCAGCATCAATTCCGGAGGATTAGGCTGAAGAAGAGCCACAGCCAGACAGATAAAACGCAATGTCCCGTCGGACAGATGATACGCCTGCATGTTTATGTCCGAACCTTTTTGCCGCCATTGCATTTTTATATCATCTTTCCCTTCTTTGGGTGGAACTAAAATAAAATCTTCGAAATAAGGAGCGATCACTTTGACTGCTTCAACGATCTGTTCATAGGAATCTCTGGCTGCCTGATTGGGGACCATCCTGCGCTGCGGCGTATTGCCGTTCACCACTTGCGCTTCATAATCTCCTTCTTTCAGCGCATACAGGAATGCGGCCAGATTGGAGGCGTCAAACTGGAAATACCGGTTGTCTGAAATGTTGCATGGCATCCGGACTCCGGCAAGCCGGCTGGTATCATGAAAATGATAAATCTGCCAGGCGTTGATGGTGCCATAAATGTAATCAAACCGGGCCCGGTTATGTCTGGTGTTTATTTCTTCCAGCAGCCGGGGCCGGGTATACCCTCCGCCCAGTAACTTCCATGACTGTCCGTTGGGTGCTTTTTTGTAGAAACAGGCTTCATTATTGATCATGAAGCCTGCTGCTGAAGTTATATCAAGTTCAAAACGATATCCGTTCATTCCCCTGTTGAAAAAAAGTTCGGTTGAGATCTTTTGAGTTTTGGGTCCGTTGAACAGCAGATTGGCCATTCCCCCTTTTTCCTCTATAAAAGCGGCAAGGGACGGACAGTCTTTCAACTCCGCAATTTTGAATTCCAGCATGGCGCGCAGCATTCGGAAAAAATCAATGAAATTGCTTTTCCCCGCGCCATTGGCTCCAATCAGAATATTGATCGGTTTCAATTCAAAATTGCTTATTGATTTGATAGATTTAAATCCGGAAATGGATATTTTATCCAGCATGATACGCCTCCCACGCCTTTTTTCGGTCCATACACCCCTGATGCAGTCGGTTTTCAATCGAGCGATCCGGTAAAATATACTCCCGGCGGAGCAAAATTGCAATCTGAAATCCGGACCTTTTCAATACTTTTTCTTTTTCTACTGTCTGACGAACAGGGTCGGAAAAACGCCGGAGTCAACCAGTTTTTACTTGATCCGTTTCAGGATCCGCTTGATCGCTTCTTCGCGCATTTTGCCGGCCAGACCGGCGTCATGCGGGGAGACCAGATAGACCTCCTTCGCCGCTTTCCGGACGAAGTCGCGGTCCTCCCGGTCCTGCTTCGAATCGCCGGAGGCCAGCTTTTCCAGCAGCCGCAGATATTTGATGTCGGTCATGCCCATCCGGAAGAATTCCAGCCGGGCGGACGGCACGACGGTATCGGGCAGCACGTAAGCCGCATCGCCGAACGGGATCCGGTAAAGGTCGTTGGCCATCGACTGCGGGAACAGCTGATAGAGCGACACGAAATCCGCACCGGCTTCCAGCACGTTCCACGGCAGCAGACGGTAATAGCGGTAACAGTCCTGCCGCATATTGGTTCCGCAGATATAGATCCCGGTCTTTTTGCCGGGCAGGACCTTGAAGCGGTCGAACATTTTCCGCGGTTCGGGTATGCTGGCGGCGGAGGAGTGGACGATCCATTGATCCAGGTATGGAACAACTTTTTCCGTCCAGCCCGGCAGGAGTGAATAAAGCGTCCCGGAAGTCAGGAGCGTTTGAGCATCCGGCATGACCTTTTTGTATTCGGCAAAAGCCCTGGACAATTCCTCCATGGGAAAATCCTTCAGATGAGGTTCATCGAAAATTTCCATGGTGTATTCCTTGCGGGAAACGCCGTGCTTTTTGAGGATCCGGTCGATGCCGAGACAGAAATTGCGCCAGGCGTTCCAGTATTCCGGCGTGCCTGATTTGAATTTTTTCGGAAGGAGACGTTTTTTCCAGACTTGATAAACCGAATATCCGACCATGATCTTCGGATCATTGATATCCGGGTTCTTCCGGATCGCATCGACGATCAGTTTGAGCTGGGGGTCGAGGAAACTGCGGACCTTTTCCTCCGCGACCGAGCCGTCGTCGTTGTAGGTGAACGTGAAATACCACGGCGTGACCATGCGCATGAAACAGTCGTAACGGTCCAGAAAACCGGAACGGTCCGCGGGCCGCACATAACCGTTGAACGGGATCGATGACTTTTTCGGCAGGACGATCGGCAGGATCTCCAGTTCGACGGAGAAATCCCGGCTCGCACCCTTGACGGCATAGCCGCCGCTCCGGCTGTTCTTGAAAGTCTGGTTGATTCCGTTCAGCGGCAGGACTGTGATGCGTCCCTTGTAGATGCCCGGTTTGGCATCGGTGCAGTCGAAGGTGATCCAGAGCAGACCGGCTTCCCTGGGCTGGACCGGGATGGTTGCAGCCTCGTTGACTTTGGCCAGAACATCCAGCAGACGTTCGTGTTTAGGCGTTTCTGCATCGCGGATCGGCACGCCGCGCCGGAGTTCGATCTTCGCGGCGGGGAATGCGGTGCCGTCGGCACTGCGGAGTCCGGTGACCATACTGCCCCATTCCTGCGACGGGTCCTGTTTTGCCCAGCCGCTGTTGACGATGACCCGGTATTCTTCCGGAAGTGCGGTCATATTGGCGAGGCTGAGCATCAGCGGGGCCTGTTCATTGACTGCCGCACGGATTTTCAGCAGCCGGCCGTGGTTCTGCAGTTCGTTCGGGAAGAAGGGCAGGGCGAAATCCTTGGTCGTTTTGAGCTGCGCCAGCAGGAACGGTTCCTTGCCCAGACGCAGGAGCCGGACCCGTTTTTCCAATTCCGCAGCTGCGGCGAAGGCGATCCCCGGCTGGGCCGGATCGAGCTTGGATATCAGTTCCTTGACCGTTGGATCTTTCCGTTCCCCGGCGGAGACCCCCGCCAGCGCCTGGTCGCAATACGGTTTCATCGTTCCGAAGAACAGGATCGCGAAGCGTTTGGTGTCACTGTTGCTGCCGCGGCCGAAGACGACGGACGAATTGTCGAACATCATGTGTGCGCCGAAACGGTTTCCTTTGGAATAATCGGGCTGGTCGAAAGTTCCCGGAGCTGGATGCTGGCGGCAGAGATTGAAACGCAGTGTTTCCCCGTCGGCGGGCGCTTGCTTGTATCCCAGCAGGGCATACGGGATCTCGGCTTCGGCTGTCCAGCGGCCGGATCCCCGGCTGACTTTGGATTTCCAGCCGGAATAATCATCGGACGTGCCGGGTTTCCCGTTGCCCATCCAGCGGCCGTTCCCGGCGGAGATCACGAACTGCAGATAAGGCGTATTCGGGTCTTTCGATTCGAAGAAGAGTTCCACCAGGTCGTCTTTCCAGATCGCTCCGCCGCCGGTGCCGCTGTAAGCATCCGAGGTGACCGGGCCGAAACAATCGATCTTGACTCGAAGCGCATCGGCGGAGCGGGAAATTTCGGCTGTCGTTTTCAGCTTGGCCGGCTTGTCTTCCATCAGGTCTTTGAAACCGTCGACGACCACCGGATTCTCCCCGAGCACAAACACGGGAGCGGGGATCAGGTTGACCGGTCCGGCTTTTTCCGGGGCCGCGCCGGGCGTGAATTCCGAGATCTCCTGAACGGTGATCTTGTCGATCATGATATGCTGACCGATCTTCTCCCGCAGGTTTTTCCGTTTCGCATCGCCCCAGAACTGGATGAACAGGGCGGCGCGTTTCGCAGTGGGGGAAGTACGGAAAGTCCCTTTGTAAACATTCCATTCTTTCTGCGGCCGGATCAGGTGGATTTTGGTCTGCTTTTTCTGTGCTTTCCCCTTGCTGTCCCATTGATAATAATTCAGCATGCAGCGTTCGGCATCGCCCTTGAGTTCGAATTTGAACTCATAGACCGTATCGGGCTTGCAGGGGAAGCCCGGTTTTTTCGCGTCCCCGCCGAGCATGACTCCGGCATTGACCGATTTGAAACCGTCTTTACTGATGTAATAATTATTGAGGGTCATTTTCAGACAGCGGTTCCAGGTGCTGTCCTCGACGAACTGGGTCAGTTCGACCTGATTTTTGCCTTCGCCGACCCGGAATTCCTTCTGCCAGGCATCGCCGTCGACCTCGGGGTTGCGGATCAGATTGTCCGCTCCGAAAAGCGAAACGGCGGACAGCCCCAGTGCGAATAGGATTTTTTTCATTTGGGCACCTCGTTCAAGTTCAATATCGTTCATGGTCAAGCCTCGATCGGATCACAGGACCGGGTCGATTTTTGACTGGTTGTTCTGATTCAAAACCTTGGAACGGGCTAGCCATTCCGCATGTCCGTCCACGAAGGAAACATTGATCCCGCGTGCATGAGGGTAAGTGAAGCGGCCATACGTGGAGGTCAGCGTAAATTTATTATGGTCGAAACTCTGGCTGGCGATCCCTTCGGTGAGCTCGGAACCGTTGTATCTCTGGAGACCGTCGGTAAACAGGAATTTCTTTCCCGGCGATTTGATCGAAGCGGTCTTGATGCAGGTTGCCGTGGTTCCTGCCCAGCTTACCATAAATTCTCCGTTGCAGGCGTAATTGTTGTTTTTATACAGTAATTTCAATTCGGCGTTCGAACCTGAGGTGCTGTATTCATTGTCCGGGATCTTGCTCTGTCCGGCGCAGTAAAACACCGATTTCGGTGTGCCTGGTTTCGGCAGATATCCGCTTGTCCACAGAAAAACCGACCAGCCGGGACTGGCAGTCACATCGAGTTCTTTGACCACGATGTTTTTCAGGCACCAGCCGTGATACTGATCGTTCGAATCCAGCGCATACGTAAATTCCGCCTGGCCGATCTGTTTGAGATTGCCGATACAGGAAATCGACAAAGCCCGCTGTCTGGCCGTGTTCAATGCCGGCAGCAGCATCCCCGCCAGAATCGCGATGATCGCAATCACGACCAGGAGCTCGATTAATGTAAAATGTTGACGCTGTTTCATTTGAAACCTCCGTTGTTGATTATGTTGTTTGAAAGACAGAATTCGATCAGATCGTTGATTTTCGCTTCGGCGAGACATTCCACGGTGTCTGCCGCGCCGTAATAGATTTTGGCCGTGCCGTCCGGTTCGGCGATAAGCCCGCCGGGGAAGATCACGCCGCCGCGGAATCCGGAGAGTTCATATTCCGTTTCCGGAACCAGCAGCGGTTTGTCCGCCAGTGCGATGATCTTCGCCGGATCATCCGGATCGAGCAGCATGACTCCGGCATAATAACAGCTGGTCCAGTCGCGGGACCAGGCATCGAACGGTTTTTCCTGCGTTTCCACCGCATGGATCAGCGCCAGCCAGCCGCGGGGCGTTTTGACCGGAGGTGCGCCGGGACCGATCTTCAAGTTGGCATACGGCAGCTCCCGTGCATCCAGCACCTGTTCGGATCGGCCCCAGTGGATCAGGTCCGGCGAACGCGAGAGCCAGATGGAATGGTTGCGTCCGCTTGCAAGGAAAGGACGTTCGAGCCTGACATATTCGCCGCCGATCTTTTCCGAGAATAGCACCATGTTGCGGTTTTCCGGCAGGGAAATGCTTTTGACTTCGAAGTTTTCAAAATCCTGCGTAACGGCGACCCCGCCGCGGACCCCCGCCGAGCCTTCGACTGCGAAACAGACCCCGAAATGGCCGTCTTCCAACTTGGTGATTCTGGGATCGTAAGCGCGGGAGATGCCTTTGCCGGAGAGCGAAAAGACCGGTTTTTCACCGACTCTCCAGTTTACTCCGTCCGGACTGAAGGCCGCGCCGAGATTGGTTTTCGGCGTGGTGTTGTCGGAAATGCCCGCGTAGAAATCATCGAAATCCTTTCGGCAGAATCCGTAATCGTTGCGGAAGAGCATGACATAGTCAGCTTTCCGGCGGACCACTCCGGCGTTGAAGGTCAGCGCACTGTCATAAGGCACGAGTTCGTGCGATAGCACCACGCCTTTCCGGTGCACGAACTCCGGCGTTTCATATTTCATAATTGCACCAGCTCCTTTCGGTTGGCGAATGCGGATTCGCGGATGATCAGTTTCGTTAGGAATTTGATGGTCTGATAACTGATGGCATTGGGATTGCGGACGTTCTGGATCAGCAGTTTCGCGGCGGTTTTTCCGGCGGAGGTGCGGGAATAATCGATGGAGGTGACCCCCGGGATCGACGGCGGCATGGGAAAGTTTTTGCTGAGGTTGTCGTAACTGACCAGCAAATAATCTTTTCCGCAGACCAGGCCGTTGCCGCTGCAGATCTGGATCAGTTCGCAGGTGATCAGGCCCGAGCAGGTGATCAGGAGTTTGCCGGAGATCTCCGGCAGCTGTTCCATGACTTTCTGATAAAACTCCAGCGGGGAAAAGACGATGCTCCGGATCTGTTCGTCGGTGAAATGATGCATTTTCGCATAATGTTCGAACGCGCGGCATCTGGCCCGGCCGTTGACATGGTCATGACTGAAAATCAGGATCCCGGGAATCCTGTCCTGTTCGGCGAGCGTGAAAAGGCGGTTCATCGCCACCGAATGGTCCGGAATCACCTGCGGCCAGGGATAGTCCATCTCGTATTCCGCCCGATAAATGACGATCGGCATTTTCAGGTTCTGGATAAAATCCCGGGTCGTATCGTCCAGATAGGAATGGGACAGCAGCAGACCGTCGAGATCATGGAAAGTTTCCATATTATGTTCGCGAAAATCCCGATAGGGAATGATGCGGCAGTCGCAGTTTTCGGCTTTGAAACATTCGATCGCGGCCTCGGGAAAAACATCCAGCAGGATGTTCCGCGCATAGTTGTCCGAACGTTCCACCATATCGGCAATGCCGAGAAGCATTTTCCGGCCGTGGAGAACGTTTTTCTGGACGAAATTGCCGCGTCCGCGCTGACGGACGATCAGCGCTTCCGCCGCCAGCATGTCCAGCGCCTGATTGGCGGTCATCATGCAGACCTTGTATTGCGCGGCCAGTTCCTGCGCGGAGGGCAGCTGGGTTCCGGGCGGCAGTTTACGGCTGCGGATCTTCTGACGCAGATCAGCCGCAATCAGCTCCTTTTTGATTTTCGGTTTCGACACTCTCGCCATGAACGGACATCCTCTTGTTTTCCTGTTATAATTATAACCGATAATGCAAATAATACAATAATGCAGCAGTTAAATAATTATAAATATCTGTTCAGCAGTAAGATATATGATTTTAAAATAACTGGTGAATATCTAGTCTTTGTCGCGGAGCCGCTGAGCGGCCGGCTGCCGCGAACTATAGGACTTATATGACTTATAGGTCCTATAAGAAAAACGCTGCGCAAAAAATGCGCAGCGGCGGGCTGACAGGTCTATTTACTTTTTATCGGCAAAACGCATCAGCTGGAGCCAGTCGAAATACGCTATGCCGTGTTCCTGGCTGCGGCGGTAATAGCCCAGGTCGGGGCCGATCGCCGAGGTGTCGAAATCCGCCGGATACGGAACATCGGGGAAGGGCGCTTTGCCGTTGATCACCCACGCCGGAGAGGCCGCTTTGCAGGCGAGATATTCGCCTTCCGTGTCGAACCACGGACTGTCGAATCCCGCGATCAGCAGACGCCGCGGGGCCACGGCCGCCGCCAGCAGATGCTGGTCGAAGGTCAGCAGTTTCGCCGGATTCTTCCCGTATTTGTCGTATGCCTTGCAGTACCAGTGCCGGAAATTGACGACTTCGTTGGCCGGATTTTCGCCGAAATCGCGTTTGGCGAGCGTGACGCCGCCTCCGCCGCACTGCACCGGCACACAGGTATCGAACCGCTCATCCCGCGCCGCGGCCAGCAAAGCCGATTTGGCCAGACGC
>SUWI01000128.1 GCA_015061565.1 Lentisphaerota bacterium | reverse complement strand
TGCCGATGCGGTTGTGGGCCATGGCCGGGATGCCGGGGAGGTCCTTGCGCATGTGCTTGCCCGGATAGGTCCAGACGAAGACCTTGCTGTTGAGTTTTTTGCACCATGCATCAAGAAATTGGTCGCCTGACTTCATGCTCCGAGGATTGGCGGTCCCTCCGGTCACGGCCAGCTGCACCAGCAGATTGTCGGGCAGCTTGATGTCCGGGACATGGTTGTAGGGACTGTATGCCATCATCGCCACGGCGCCGTTGTAGCCTTTTGCCTTGATCATTTCGGCGATATCGGCGACGTAGGCCCAGACCACATTGCTGATCTTTTTGGCGGCCTCCGGGTCTTTGGTGTAGCTTCGTTCCCCGGGCGCGATTTTCGCACAATCCGGGCAGCAGCACCAGTAGAGATAGTCGCCGGGCATGACGCCGAAAAATTTGCCCGTGCGGAACGAACCGGCCAAAGTCCAGTGCCAGCCGTGTTTCCCGCTGTTGATCCGGATATCCCGGATGGCCGGATCCTTGCCCTCGAAAAAGAGCTGGGCGTCTTTCTTGACTTCTTCTTTGAATTTGCTCGAAAAACAGAAATGCTCGGTGCAGACCAGTTCGGGGGTGTTGTAGCGTTTGCCGGAGGGCATGAGCGCGAAATATTCGGGATGCGTCTTGCCGAAACGCCGGGTCATGTCAAGCTGGTGGACCGAGTGGATCAGCGGATAGAGCATATGCCCGTCGCGCCAGCGGTATTTTTGCAGGGTCGGGCCGGGCATTTTCCCCCCGCCTTCGTAAAATTGATTTTTTTCGAACCACTTGCCCTTGCCGGGCACCAGATGCCGGTAAACGTAATCGGGACGGTCCACGATGCGGATCTTTTCCGGCAGGGAAAGCCCCTTCCCCCTGGGTATGAGGGTCCCGTATTTGCCGGGGAAGTAATACCGGACATTCCCGAAGCGTTCCAGGAAATCGTAAACTCCGAAAACGGTGCTGCGCTCCCCGGTCTGTTCGGCTCCGGCAATGTAGAGGCAATTGCCGGCCCGCAGCATGACAAAACCTTCCTGCGGGATCATATCGTCGGTGATCCCGGCAGCCTTGGCCAGTTTCCCGTTGCCGAGGATGATGTTGAAGGACTTCTTATCCGGAGCGGAGGCTTCCTTGGCCTCGAATCCGCAGAGTTGTTTCACGGCGGAACGCAATTCCCCCGCTGCAAGGGAAATGCTGGCGTTGGAAACATCTTTTACGATGACGAGTGAATCGATTTTCCGGGACGGCCCGGAGGTCTCGATGCTTCTGGCAGGCCGTTTGAAATCATACCCCCAGAGCAGTGCAGAACTGAGCAGTACCGCGGTCAGCAGGATCTTTTTCATGAGTTCTTCTCCTTATTGATAAAATGCTTTTATTGCGGCGGAAGCCTGATCCGTAGGCCAGGGACTCCAGAAACAGTTGTTGTAGGACCGGTTCCAGCGGTTGAGGTAGGGGATCTTGCTGTTGTGGACGGCATCGACGTGTCCGTCGAAGAAACAAACGGTCCCCGTGCTGCTGTGCCGCGTAACGACTTCGGACAGGGAACTGGCCCGGTTCGCTCCATACCAGAAACCGTTCAGTGCATTGTGATCGACCTCGGCAATGAGGGCGCTTCTGGAAGGCAGGACCACCCTGGACACCCGGATCGATTGGGTGCCGATATGCTGGGTCATAAGCAAAGAGTAACGGGTTTCCGAAACCGGAAGGTCTTTCGGTTCGAAGTTGGGACAGGCAAGCTTGCTTCTGTGTATCTGGTTCTGATCCCTGAAACAGGCTCCCAGATAAGCCTGGGAGTTGTGCTTCAGGTAGCCTGCCAGCAACCCCTGCTTGCCGGCTGCATTGACCGGTTCGCCGATGGCCCAGCCGCCGCCGGACTGTGAATAGCTGCCCCCCGGACCGCCGTTCCAGATGTTGAAATACCATTCCTGATTATCGCCCAGATACAGACCGACTGACAGTCCCAGTTCCTTGAAGTTGTTGATGCAGGAGATGGCTCTCGCCCGTTCCCGGGCTTTGTTCAGCGCCGGCAGCAGCAGACCCGCCAGGATCGCGATAATGGCTATCACGACCAGGAGCTCTATCAGCGTAAAAAAGACCGGGGGTTTCCTTTCCTTTTTCTGTTCAGGTGTTGCTTGTTTTCTTTCAAAAAACATTTTCTACCTCCTGATTTTTCTGTTTATTGTTATGGATTTCCGTATCATGTATTTTTCCTGTCGGTTCGTCTTCCTCCAGCAAAGGCGACATGTTTTCCCAGTAAAAACTCGGTTCGAACGGGATCCGGCAGCCGCAGCTTTCCCCGATCCTGATCTTGACCGGCAGCAGGATCTTCCGCTCTTTCTCGCGGTTTTCCATCCGGGCGCACAGCAGTTCGACCGTCTGTTCCGCGATCTGTTTTGACGGCTGCACCGCCGTGGTCAGGGAAACCGGGGTCATCATGCCGACAGACAGACCGTCAAAACCGGTGATTGCTACCTGTTCGGGAACCCGGATCCCGCTGTGAATCAGTAAATTCATCAGCCGTGCCGCGATATAATCATTCGAGGCCATGAAGACTTCGATTTTATCTTTTTTCACCGCTGCCAGGATCTCGTCCACGATACCGGGATTGTGATGGAACTCCAGCGTTTTCAGATAAAGGGAACGCTTTTTCGCCTCGCGCAAAGTTTTTTCTATGGCCGTATATTTGTCGATATTCGCTTCGACCGTATTACAGAGAAACGCGATCCGCCGGAACCCGTGTTCCAGCAGATGACGGCAGAGCAGTTCCGTTCCCTGGAAGACATTGGCCCCAATATCCGGATGCCGCCGCTGAACCCCCAGACAGATCCCGGGCAGCGCCCAGCCGCTGGAATTCAGATCGAAATCCAGATAAAAACCGATGAACGCGTCGACCCCGAGCGCCTTCATATCCAGCATTTTTTCATTCAGTTCCTGTTCATCGCTGATTGCTATCGTATAGGAGTGCAGATCACGGATTTCCAGCAGTCCGAGCATGATCCTCAGGATTTCGTTCTGCAATACCGAACAGTTCCGTCCGGTAAAAATGGCGATGGTGTTGGTCTTTTTCCCCCGCAGCCGCCGGGCGGCCGAGTTAGTGCGGAAATTCAGTTTCCGGGCCAGGGCCAGGATCGCTTCCCGCTTCTGGCTGGAAACCCGGCAGTAGCTCCGGTTGTTCAACACGGCCGAAACGACCGGCTGCGTGACCCCGATCTCCCTCGCTATGCTTTCCATTGTCACACTCATCGGCACCCATCCTTGATAATACGTATTATCATTTCGAAATAAATTTACACCCCGCTTTCCGGTTTGTCAAGCCGATGACGGATTATTTTCAGCTATTTTTTCACTGTCCCTGATCCGAATCGGAAAGGATCTCGTCGAATGCCCGGCAGGGCGCGATCCGGAACAAACCGCTCCGGTTGAATTTGCTCCGGTCCGCCAGCAGATATCTGTGGCTGGCCAGGTCCAGCACCTTCATCAGCAGGCTCGCATGATATTCGTGGTTGGTCGTCACTTTGTCGTCACCCACGCCGAACGCGGAAATGAACGCTTTGGAGATCTCCAGATATTCCAGCTCGCGCAGAGTGGACTGTCCCAGGAACGAATTGAGCTGCACATCGTAGCTGCCGCCCAGCCCGATCCGCACGTAATGCGACGGATATTTGTGGAAATTCTGGATGATCGTCACCGAATTCGTCACGATCGTCAGATTGGAAAACGCGGATTTTTCCAGCAGCTGCGCCAGATAATGCACCGTGGTGGAGGAATCCAGAAACAGGATGTCGTTTTCACCGATCCGCCGGAGCGCCTTCAGCGCGATGATCTCCTTCCGTTCCCGGTTCCAGCTGAGCCGTTCCTGAAACGGCGAGCCGGATGGCTGATTCGAGCCTGCCGACCGTTCCTTCAGCGCAATCCCGCCGTGAACCCGCTGCACCACGTCCCGCGCCGCCAGTTCGGCAATGTCCCGGTACATGGTCGCGCCCGACACCCGGAAATGACCGATCAGCTCCTGGACCGAACAGTATTTCTTCTGTTTCAGATAATCCACGATCGCATAAGTCCGCAGTTTTTTCATTCCCGTCCTCCGCTTTTTATTCCTCAATTAATATATTCCGGTTTTTCTCATAAGACAACCTGGTTTTCAGGAAAAATTGAGAAAAAATGATAATTTCTCATTTTTTATTGAATTCATTTCAGAATTTCTCATTCTGCCAGCTTGAATTATTGTCCGCGCAGATTATATTCTTTTGAAAAAACGATGAACCGGAAATCTAGGTGAAAAATGAAAAAATGTGATTTCGTCGGACTGGGATTCTGCAGCAATGACTATCTGGCGCTGCTCCCGGAGATCCCTATCGATAATAAAGTGCAGATGCTTCAGCACCTGGTGCAGGGAGGCGGTCCGGCCGCCACCGCGACCGTGGCGGCGGCGCGTCTCGGAGTGAGCGCGGCGTTCATCGGCATGACCGGGGACGACGAACCCGGCAAATGGATCGTGCGCGATTTCGAATCGGAAAAAGTCTCCACCGAGGCGATGCTGATCCGGAAAGGACATACTTCCGCGATCGCCTACTGCTGGATCGACGCGCCGACCGGCAAACGCAGTGTCGCCTGGACCCGCGGTGATCTGCCCGAACTCAAAGGCGAGGAAGTGAACCTCGAACTGGTCCGCAATGCAAAAATCCTGCATCTGGACGGACACAATCCCGCCGCCGCGCTGGCCGCGGCCAAAGAAGCGCGCAGGAATAATATTCCCGTGCTGCTTGATGCCGGCACGCTCCGCGACGGCGTCCGTGAACTGCTGCCGTATGTGACGATCCTGATCGCCTCGGAACTGTTCGCCCGCCAGTATTCCGGCGAGGACGATCTGAAGAAGGCGATCTTCAAGCTCGCGGAAGTCGGCGCGGAAGTCACCGGCGTCACCATGGGCAAGGAAGGTTCCATGACCCTGGACAACGGTAAGATCCTGCATTGTCCCGCGTTCCGGATCGATCCGGTGGACACCACGGGCGCCGGCGACGTCTACCATGCCGGCTTCGGGGTGCGGTATCTGGAAACGCACGACCTGATGGACTGCATGCGCTTCGCCTCGGCGGTTTCCGCGATCAAATGTCTGAAGCTCGGCGGACGCGCCGGCATCCCGACCCGCGCGCAGGTCGACGAATTCCTCAAATCACACTGAACCTTTCACAATATCAAACCAAGGAGAAGAAAATGAGCAATCTCTTGATCCACCTGAACCCGCAGCAGGGTTACAACAACGTGTTCGAACTCGGACAGTATGACATGAAGCTGACCCGTTTCGGCATCGTGCAGCTGAAACAGGGCACCGAATGGTCCGCCGACACCGGCGATTTCGAGGCGGCGCTGGTCCTGCTCGGCGGCAAATGCTCGGTCAAAGGCAAAGGTTTCGAATTCACCGAAATCGGCGGACGCAAAAACGTGTTCGACGGCAAACCTTACACCGTATATCTGCCGCGTCACACCGCCTACACGGTCAAGGCCCTCACGGATATGGATTTCGCGCTGAACGAATCCCCGGCCACGCGCGACACTGCCAAACCGACCGTCATCACTCCGGAAATGACCCGCACCATCACCATCGGACGCGACAATTTCTTCCGTTACGCCACGATCATGCTCGATGAAAAATTCGACTCCGAACATTTCTACATCGGCGAAGGCCTGATCCCGTCGGGCAACTGGTCCGGCTATCCGCCGCACCGCCACGATTTCGACAATCTCCCGGATGAGATCGACATGGAGGAAACCTATTTCTACCGTTTCGACCCCGAACAGGGTTTCGGCATCCAGAAAGTCTATCAGCCGGACGGCTCGATCGATGAAACTTACACGGTCAAGCAGAACGACACGGTGGCGATCGCCAAAGGTTACCATCCGCTGTGCGGCGCTCCGGGTTATCAGATGTATTATCTGTGGACCATGGCCGGCGCGGTCAACCGCGGCCTGATCTCCAGCAAGGACCCGGTCCACGCCTGGGTGAAATAATGACTCCCGATTCCATTTTTCTGGGAATCGATTTCGGCACCGGCGGCTGCAAAGTCACGGCCATTTCCGAGGACGGGGTCCTGCAGGGCGAAGCCAGCACGGAATACGTGACGGAATTCGCGCATCCGGGCTGGTCCGAACAGAACCCCGCCGACTGGTACGCCGCCATGCGCGCGTCCCTGAAGAAACTGAGGGACAACGGCCTGGATTTCCGGAAGATCCGCGCAGTTGCATTCGACGGCTCCACCCATAATGCGGTGCTGCTGGACGAACACATGACGCCCCTGCGCAAAACCATCATGTGGACCGATCAGCGCAGCACGGAGGAATGCGCCGAACTCAAGCGCGAACGCGGCGAAGCGATCTTCCGCACTGCGTATCAGATGCCCGCGCCGACCTGGACGCTGCCGCAGATGATGTGGCTGAAAAGACATGAGCCGGAGGTTCTGAAGAAAACGAAACACGTGCTGTTCGTCAAGGATTATGTGCGCTATCTGGTCACCGGACACGCCGCCACCGATTATATCGAGGCGCAGGGCACACTGTTCTACGACATGGCGAAACAGGACTGGGCGGACGGTCTGGTGGAGCTTTCCGGACTGGACCGCAAGGCGCTTCCCGAACTGATCAAGCCTGCGGACGCGGTCGGCAAAGTGACCGCGAAAGCCGCGGCGGAAACCGGACTGCCCGAAGGCGCTGTCGTGGTGTGCGGCACCTCGGATTCGGCCGTGGAGGATTACGGTGCGGGCGCGGTCGAGCCCGGCGACTGCATTGTGAAACTAGCTACGGCGGGCAATGTGAACGTGATGACCGCCGAACCGCATCCGTTCCAAACTACACTGACCTATTCGCACGTGATCCCGGGCATGTGGTACACGGTATCCGCGACCAATGCGGCGGCGCTGTGCCAGCGCTGGTTCCGCGACACCTTCTGCCAGGCGGAAAAAGCCGAAGCGCAGCAGCTCGGGACCAAGGCCTTTGCTCTGATGGACCGTCAGGCCGAGGCTTCCGCACCAGGTGCCGGAGGTGTCATGTTCCATCCCTATCTGCAGGGAGAACGCTCGCCATACTGGGACCCGAAACTGCGGTCCAGTTTCACCGGCGTTTCGATCAGTTCGACCAAGGGGGATTTCATCCGCGCGCTGTTCGAAGGCGTGGCCTATTCCCTGCGCGACTGTTTCGGCACCATCGAAGAGATGAAACTGCCGGTCAACCGGATTTTCCTGATCGGCGGCGGTGCGCGCGGCAAACTCTGGAGCGAGATCGTCTGCAACGTCTTCAACCTGCCGCTGCAGGTGCCGACCCCCGGCGACGCCTCGTTCGGCACAGCCCTGCTCGCAGCCACCGGCGCCGGAGTGTTTCCGGACAGCAAGACCGCGGTCCGGAAATGTCTGCACATCGACCGTGAGATCCAGCCCGATCCGGCGCTGGCGGCCTTCTACCGCGAAGAATTCCAGCGCTACCGGGCAGTCCACGATGCGCTCGCACCCGTTTATCAGAAAACCAACTTGAAATAAACTCAACACGGAGGAAATTACCAATGCTGGTAAAAGAGAACAATTACATGTATGAGATGATCCGCACGGAGCTGACGGACATTCTCGGAGACCAATTCGTCGGAGTGAAAGACGCCGATCTGTTCGGGCATTCGGTGGACTACTACTGGATCCCGGAAATGTGGCACGACCGCGGCATGGAGACCCCGAAGCCGGACTTCATCTGCCATCCCTCGACCACCGAGGAAGTGGCGAAGATCATGAAGATCGCCAACCAGTACAAGATCCCGGTGGTTCCCTGGGGCGGCGGCTCCGGTTCACAGGGCGGCGCCCTCCCAGTCTACGGCGGCATCATCATGGACATGAAGCGCATGAACAAATTCTACGGCGTCGACAAGGAATCGCTGACCGTGCGCTGCCAGACCGGCATCATCGCCAAGCATCTGGAATGGAACTGCAATAAGGAAGGTTATTCCACCATGCACCTGCCGGCCTCGATCTCCTGCGCCACCATCGGCGGCTTCCTGGCCCACCGCGGCACCGGCGTGCTCTCCACCAAATACGGCAAGATCGAAGACATGGTCATGTCGCTCGAAGTGGTCACGCCGACCGGCGAGATCATCCGCACGCTGCCGGTCCCGCGCCATGCCTCCGGTCCCGA
Organism: Lentisphaerota bacterium; assembly: GCA_015061565.1. Taxonomy (GTDB): domain Bacteria; phylum Verrucomicrobiota; class Lentisphaeria; order Victivallales; family UBA1829; genus SIG94. The sequence continues at coordinate 6,834 of SUWI01000128.1, read as the reverse complement.
TCTGACCATGCTTTTCCTCGGCAGTGAAGGCACGCTCGGCATCATCACCGAAGTGACACTGAAAGTGCATCCGCAGCCGGAGGCGCGCGAATTCCGTGCCTACATCTTCAAGGATTTCCACACTGCCATGAGCGCCGGCGCCGAACTGATGCGAAGCCGTCTCCAGCCCTGCGCCATCCGGTTGTATGACGAGACCGAGACCAAGACCCATGTCCGCAAGGTGTTCGGCATGGAACTCCAGCAGGGTGCGTATCTGGTCTTCGGATTCGACGGCCGCAAGGACATCGTCGCCTGCCAGATGCGTTATGCCCGCGAGATCATGGAAGACAAATATCACGGTCAGGACCTCGGCAGCAAGGGCGGCGACCTGTGGTGGGAAAACAAATACAAGTTCTTCTATCCGCCGTTCATGTTCCATATTCCGCAAGCGTTCGGCACGCTCGACACCGTGGCGACTTTCACCAACATCGAAAAGGTCTATTACGCCATGAAGAAAGTGGTGAACGAAAACTTCCCGCAGGCACGGTTCATCGGGCACTTCTCGCATTGGTATGAATGGGGCTGCATGCTGTATGCCCGGTTCATCTTCGAGGGAAAAGACGTGCCGAAGGATCCGCGCGAGGCCGCGGCGCTCTACAACCGGGTCTGGGACCTGGCGATCCGCGCCGCCATCGCCAACGGCGGCGTCATCAACGAACACCACGGCGTCGGCCTCAAGCTCGGCCGTTACATGAAGGACCTCTACGGATCCGCCATGCCGGTCCTCGAAGGCATCAAAAAACAGCTCGACCCCAACAACATCATGAACCCCGGCAAAATGGGTTTTAAAGGAATCTGACCATGAATATCGAAAAATACACCGACAGTATCAAGGCTTGCCGTTTCTGCTTCATGTGCCGCCATCTTTCCGCGATCGGCAACGTGACTTTCACCGAGGCCGACACCCCGCGGGTCCGTGCTTCCATGATCTACGGCGTCACCATGTATCCCGAACGTCTCACCGAACCGGACCTGATCAGCACCATGTACCGTTCCGACCTGAGCGGCTGCTGCCGCCGCAACTGCGTCAATCATTATGACGAAGTCGGCATCACGCTGGCCTACCGCGCCGACCTGGTCGACGCCGGCGCCGCGCCCGCGAACATCAAGGCGATCGCCGCCGAACTGAAGAAAACGCCCGCCTGGACCGTTTCCGGTTCCGGCAAGGCCGTCTATGTGGCGGATGATTATTCGGTCGAATCCGGCGCCGCCGCGGCGTTCCTGAAACTCGCCGGCAAGGTCAAAGTCGTCAAGGGCGGCTCCTGCGGCAAAGGCCTGTGGGTGCTGGGCTTCCGCAAGGATGCCAAGGCTCTCGCGAAGAAATTCGTCGAGGTGCTCGAAAGCACGAAAGCGGACACGGTCGTGGTCAGCCACACCGGCATTTTCGATCTGCTGGTCAACACCCTGCCGGAAATGGGTCTCAAGCTCAAGGCGAAGGTGATGCACTCCTCCGAATATCTGGCCGGGATCAAGACCTCCAAAAAGATCGGCAATGTGTATTATCTCGAAAGCGATTTCCTGCGCAACTACAATGACGATTACGCATTCCCGAAAACGGTCCTGAAAGCCAACGGCGCCAAGCTCAAGGCGTTCGGCACCAACGACGAGGAATCCTACTCCTGCGCGGAAGGCGCGCTCGTGCTGGACAAGATCGAACCGGAACTGGTCGAAAAACTCGCCAAATACATCGAGGCGAGAGCGGACAACCCGGCCAAGGACGTGATCGCGGTCGCTTCGCCCTACACCAAGATCCAGCTGAAAAAATATACTTCGCTGAATGTGAAAACCATCGAAGAACTGCTGGCGGCAGCCCGCTGACCGAGGGGGAGATCATGGCACTGGTCACAATGAAAGAAATGCTGGCGGCGGCGCGGCAGGAAAAACGCGCCATCGGTGCATTCAATGTGGCGAATTACGAAACGGCGCTCGCGGTCATGAAAGCCGCCGAGGCGGAAAAGTCTCCGGTGATCATTCAGGTTTACGACCGGCTGTTCCAGTCGGACAAGGCCGCGGATATTGCCGGGACGCTGCTCCGTCTGGCGCGGCGTTCGAATCAGGCGATCGCGCTGCATCTGGACCACGGCTCCAGCCTGGATCACGTGGCCGTGGCGCTACATGCGGGCTATACCTCGGTCATGTTCGACGGTTCCCGTCTGCCGTTCGCGGAAAATGCCGCCAAAACCAAACTGGCGGCGGAGCTCGCCCATGCGGCGGGCTGTACCGCGGAGGGTGAGATCGGACACGTGGCGCAGGGCGATGAAACCGCTCTGACGGTCGTTTCCGAGGCGGTGGATTTCGCCAAACAGACAGGTGTGGATGCCCTCGCGGTTTCCATCGGCACGGCTCATGGCTATTACAAGGCAACGCCGAAAATCGATGTGGAACGCTGCCGCGAGATCGCCGAAGCGCTGCCCGGTCTTCCCCTCGTCCTGCACGGCGGTTCCGGCACGCCTCTCGAAGACGTCCGCGCGGTCATCCGCAACGGCATCGCCAAGGTCAATATCGCCACCGAATACATGGATACTTACCTCAAAAGTTCCCGCGCGGAGCTGGAGAAGCTCAACGGCAAATTCCTGCCGGTGGACAAGTATTACGATCCGGTCGTCGATGCGTGCATGGCTCATGCGGCGAGACTGATCCGGTTCTTCGCCGGCAAATGAAAGGTCCTTTTTCATGAAAATCCAAAAAGCTGCCGATTACCATGCGATGAGCGTGGCCGGTGCGGACATCATTTACCGCGCCGCGTCCGCGGCTCTGAAACAGGGGAAACATTTCAACCTCGGCCTGGCCACGGGCAACACCATGATCGAGCTGTATCAGATCCTGGCCGACCGTTTCAACGCGGACTGCATCGACCTGTCCAGACTCCAGACCTGGAACCTGGACGAATATGCCGCCGATGAACACCACGCGGTCAGTCACGACCATCCGCTGAGCTATTGGAAATACATGCACGAAAAACTGTTCTGCAAGTTTGCTCCGGCGCGTAATTTCAAGGAGTATCAGGCGCATTTCCCGGATCCGGCCGATCCGGCGAAATTCGACCGGGAACTCGCGGCGGCGGGCGGACTTGACCTGCAGCTGCTCGGGATCGGGTTCAACGGCCATATCGCGTTCAACGAACCGGTCAGGGAATCGGAAATTTCCGTAGAGGCCTACGGCAAACTGCCGACCCGGGTGCTCCCGCTCACGCAGGAAACGATCGACCAGAACACCAAAGTGACGGCCAACGGCGACAGTTCGCTGGTGCCGCGTTTCGCCGCCACCACCGGCATGAAGCCGATCCTGGCCTCGAAACAGGAACTGCTCCTGGCGTGTTTCGCCGAACAGGAAGCGCCGCTGACGAAAATGCTCAGAAACCAGCGCGCCACGCCTGAACTGCCCGCGTCTTACCTGCTGGATCATCCCGATTTCACGCTGATTTACACGGCGGATAAAATCGATCTGGACGGCGTGATATGAAAACACTGATCCGGAACTGCAGGATCATTTCGCCGGGAAAGGATATCCCTTCGGGGAACATCCTGCTCGAAAACGGCCGCATCGCCGAGTTCGGGACATCGGTGTTTCAGGCGGATCACGAGATCGACGGCAGCGGTCTGACCGCCGCGCCGGGATTCATCGACATCCATTCGCACGGACGGTCGAATCATGATTTCTGCGACGGCACGGCGGAGGCCTTTGCCGCCATCGGCCGGGACAAGCTCCAGGACGGCGTGACGGGTTTTCTCGCCACCAGCCTGAGCGTTTCCGAGAACGATCTGCGCAATCTGTGCCGCCAGGCGGAGTCCTACAAGAAAAATGTCACCGACGGGGCATCCCTGCTGGGCGTCCACCTGGAAGGGCCGTTCTTCACGCCTGCCTGTGCGGGAGCGCAGAATCCGGCCTTTCTGCAGCATCCGCGGATCGGGCTGGTGGATGAACTCAATGCGATCTCGCCGGTGAAGAAAGTTTCCTTTTCGCCGGAGCTGCCGGGCGGGATCGAATTCACCCGTGAGCTGGCCGGACGCGGGATCATGCCTTCGGGCGGCCACAGCGAGGCGGATTACGATTGTTTCGAATCTGCCCGGCAGGCGGGGATGAAACATCTGACCCACTTCTGCAATGTCATGACGCCGGTGCATCATCTGCGTTTCGGCATGGTCGGCGGCGGTCTGATGGCGGACGATGTCTATGTGGAAATGATCTGCGACGGCGTGCATCTGTGCGACCAGATGATCCGGATGATCGCCAGACTGAAAGGTCCGGAACGCATGATGCTGATCACCGATTCCATGCGTGCGGCCGGCATGCCAGACGGCAATTACACGCTGGGCGGTCTGCCCGTGGTGGTGAAAGGCGGCTGCGCCCGGCTGACCACCGGACCGGTGGCCGGCAGCACCCTGCGGTATTTCAACGGGTTCAAGCGGCTGGTCCGGCTGACCGGTCTGCCGTTGTCCGAAGCAGTGCGCTGCACGAGCCTGAACCAGGCGGAAAGTCTCGGACTGGGCAAACGCGGCCGGATCGAAAAGGGCTGGATCGCCGACATCGTTCTGCTGGACGCGGATCTGGATGTGCGGATGACTCTGGTCAACGGCACAGTCCGCTGGAAAGCGGGTCAAACAGCCCTGTAAACGGCGTTTCCGCCGCAAAACGGGTCCATGATGGGGGGACGGATGGAAACGCCCTTTTTGCGGCTTTTTCCCTGCCGGGCTCCCGGTTTCCGCCGGGTCCGGCGGAGATAACTTGATTTTTCCCGGAAAAAACTGTTTTTTTTGACTGGTTTTCTGTTGACTTTTCGCGCGCGGGGGATATATTACTGTCTTTAAGTGATAGTAATAACTAAATACAGGCGGTTTTGCCGTCTGTGGAATGGAGCATCAATATGTCAGAAGAGATCAAATCTTCCGCGGAGAATGCCGAAACCTCTGCACCCGCCGCCGCGCCGGCCGTCGAACCGGTCCAGGATGGCGGTTATACCGCAAGTCAGATCACCGTTCTGGAAGGGCTGGAAGCCGTCCGGAAACGTCCCAGCATGTATATCGGCGACACGGGCGAACGCGGACTGCACCATCTGGTGTATGAAGTAGTGGACAACAGTATCGACGAAGCGCTGGCCGGTTATGCCGACAAGATCACGGTGACGATCCATCCGGATAACAGCATCACGGTCAAGGACGACGGCCGCGGCATCCCGGTGGACATGCATCCGGAAGAACACAAGCCCGCAGTGGAAGTGGTGTTGACCGTGCTTCATGCCGGCGGCAAATTCGACCACAGCAACTACAAGGTGTCCGGCGGTCTGCACGGCGTCGGCGTTTCCTGCGTGAACGCACTGTCCGACTGGATGGAAGTGGAAGTCTGCCGCGACGGTTTCGCTTATGCGATCAAATTCCAGCGCGGCAATACGGTATCCCCGCTGGTAAAGCTGCATCCGACCACGGAACGCGGCACCACCGTTACCTTCAAGCCGGACGGCACGATCTTCTCGACCACGGTCTATCAGTGGAAGATCCTGGCAACCCGTCTGCGCGAACTGGCGTTCCTGAACCGCGGGATCCATATCACCCTGATCGACGAACGCGAACCCGAGCCGAAATCGGAATCGTTCCATTATGAAGGCGGGCTCACGGAATTCGTCAAATTCCTGAACGCGCACAACGTAGTGCTCCATGAACCGATCTACATGCACCGGGAAAAAGACGGGATCGATGTGGAAGTGGCCATGCAGTACAACGACGGTTTCTCGGAAACGATCTTCAGCTATACCAACAACATCAACACGATCGAAGGCGGCACGCACCTGACCGGCTTCCAGGCTGCGCTGACCTACACGATCAATGCCTATGCCAAGAGTGCCAATCTGCTGAAAGGCGACAAGAGCAGCGTCAGCAGCAACGACACCCGCGAAGGCCTGGCGGCAGTCATCAGCGTGAAAGTGCCGGAACCCCAGTTCGAAGGTCAGACCAAGACCAAGCTGGGCAACGGCGAAGTCCGCGGCATCGTGCAGTCGGTCGTCAATGACTGCCTCGGCACTTTCCTGGAGGAAAATCCGGCCGTGGCCCTGCAGATCGTCAACAAGTCCATCGTGGCCGCCCGGGCACGTGAAGCCGCCAAGAAAGCCCGTGAACTGGTGCAGCGCAAAGGCGCTCTGGACGGCCTTTCGCCGTTCCTCGGCAAGCTGGCCGACTGTTCCGAAAAAGATCCGTCCCGCAGCGAACTCTACATCGTCGAGGGTGACTCCGCAGGCGGTTCCGCCAAGCAGGGACGCAACAGCTCGTTCCAGGCGATCATCCCGATCCGCGGCAAACTCATCAACGTGGAAAAGGCCCGGATCGACAAGGTTCTGGAAAACAAGGAGATCCAGTCGCTGATCACGGCCATCGGCTGCGGCTTCGGCAACAACGATTTCGATATTACCGGCCTGCGCTATCACCGCATCGTGATCATGACAGATGCCGATGTGGACGGTTCGCACATCCGCACGCTGCTGCTGACTTTCTTCTTCCGCGAACTCAAGCCGCTGATCGAAACCGGCCATATCTTCATTGCCAAGCCGCCGCTCTACAAAGTGACGCGCAAGAAAAATGAATCGTATATCGACACCGACGAGCAGCTGGACCGTTATCTGCTGCGCAACGGCTGCGAAGACATCGAAGTCCGCAATGCGGCCGACGGGTCGCTGGTGACGGCGGAAAAGATTGCCGAAGTGGCGGCCTTCGTGACCTCCGCCAATCAGATCGTCCAGGGTCTGCACCGGCACGGCATCGATCCCGATCAGTATTTCGCGCTGGAAAAAGACGGCAAGTTCCCGAT
>SUWI01000127.1 GCA_015061565.1 Lentisphaerota bacterium | reverse complement strand
GGCTGCCATCCGAACGACCTGGGATTCTACCGGATGTACAAGCATGTGCTGCCGGTCCTGAAGAAAGCCCTGAAAATCAAATCGGAAAGGAAAAAGAAATGAAGAGCTGGCTGTCCAATATTCTGACTCTGCAGCAGTTCGACATGAAACTGCGCGATCTGGAAACGAAATACCTCACGATCCCGGGTGAACGGCGCAAGCTGCGGGAAGAATACGAGGCGGCGCAGGCCGCACTGGCTGCGGTGCGGGAAACTGCCGCGAAAACGGATCAGACTCTGAAGCAGACCGAGGCTGAAATCGCCTCCCAGAACGACGCGGTCCGCAAATTCCTGACGCAATCCGCGCTGGTCAAGAAGAATGACGAATATCAGACGCTGCTGCAGAACATCGAAACCGCCAAAGGCCGCATTTCCGAATTGGAGACCCGGGTGATCGAGCTGCTGGACGAGCAGGAAGCCGCGCGCCAGGCCGTCGCGGACCAGGAACGGGAGTTCGCTGCCACCGATAAGCAGATCCGCGAGGAGCTGGCCGAGTTCGAACAACTGGTCGAGTCCATCAAGGCCGATGCGGTGCAGCTGAAAAGCGAGAAGAAGAAATTCATGCCGCGGGTCGAATTGAACGTGTTGGACGCCTATCAGAACATTCTGACGCGCGACAAAGGCAAGCCGGTGGTGCCGATCGTGAACGGGTCCTGCGGCAACTGTTCCCTGCGGGTGACGCCGCAGATGATCAATGAAGCGAAAAAAGGCAATCTGGTTTTCTGCGACAACTGTTCCCACATCCTGTATTTCCCGGAAGAAGCTTGATACCGGAGAGAAAGATGAGATTGTGTGCGATCCAGCAGCCGTATCCCTATACACCGGAGGAAGCACCAGCCGCGGTCGAGTTCCTGATCCGGGAATTGAACAGCTGCGATCCTTCGCTGGATCTGATCGTCACGCCGGAATATTCGAATTGTCCCAGCTCCTTCCCCGTCGGAGAAAGTCTGCCGTTTGCGATCGCCCATACCGCCGAACTGGTCGAGGCCGCGAGAGCTGCCGCTGTACGCTGTCATGCGGTGACTGCTTTGAGTTACTGCGCTGAAATCGGTGCGGGAGTCTACCGTAATACGACCCGGATTTTCGCTCCGGACGGCACGGTCGCCGGGGATTATTACAAACAGCAGCTGACGGTCCGGGAGCCGACGGCGCGTCAGGTGGACAACTCCTATGCGCTGGACTTTCGGCCGCCGGCAATCGTGGAAGTCAACGGGATCCGGTTCGGCTTCGTTACCTGCTATGACGCGTATTTTACGGAATACGCGCAGCATCTGGCCTATCTGAAACCCGATGTGGTGCTGGTGTGCTCGCATCAACGGGGCGAACGGTTCGAGGTTCTGGAAATGCTGAACCGTTCCCTGGCTTTCCATACCAATGCCTTTGTGGTGCGCGCCTCGGTCGGCATGGGCATGGAGAAGCAAACCGGCGGCTGTTCGATGGTGGTCGATCCTTCCGGACGGATCCTGGCCAATGCCGGTTCCTGCAACGGCAAGCTCATCTGCGAGGTCGGGGACATCCACTGGAAATATCTGCGCAGCGACGGTTTCGGCGGCGGCATGATCGCAAATGACCGGTTTATCGAACAAGGCCGGACGCCGTGGAGCTACCGTCCGGCGGGCAGTTCGGTGCGGCTGGATGACCGGCGGATGCCGTATCCGCGGATCTGTGCACACCGCGGATTCAGTCAGATCGCGCCGGAAAATACTTTGCCTGCATTCGGGGCGGCGATCGCGCTCGGAGCCGATGAGATCGAATTCGATCTCTGGCAGTCGCGGGACGGTGTTCCGGTGGTGATGCACGATCCCACGCTGGACCGGGTTTCCAACGGCAGCGGACTGATTACGGAAAAGACCCTGTCCGAGCTCAAAAAACTGGATTTCGGCAGCCGTTTCGCTCCCGCTTTTGCCGGATTGAAAATCGCTTCGTTCGAAGAGATCCTGAAACGTTTTCCGCGACAAGCGGTTTTCAATATTCATATCAAATCGTCCGGGAGTGACCGGATCGATCCGGATTACCTTCGCCGCATTGCTGAACTGATCCGGAAATACGACTGTTCGGATCATGTCTATATCTGCGGCCGGGCGGACATCATGGAGGCGCTGCTGCAGACCGAACCGGAGCTGCCCCGCTGCATGGGTGCCGGTCCCGACCCGTCCAAGTTGGATGTGGTGGAAAAAGCGATCCGTTACCGGTGTCGCAAGCTGCAGTTCATGAAACCATATGTGAACCGTGCGCTGATCGACCGGGCGCATGAGCACGGGATCCGCTGCAATCTGTTCTGGAGCGACGATCCGGAAGAAGCCGCCGGTTTTCTGGCCGACGGGATCGATACCGTGCTGTCCAATCATTACTGGCAGGTCGCCCAGGTCATACATCCGGAGATCTGCTGCCGATGAAGCTTTCCTGTCCGGTCATTCTTGCCTCGGCTTCTCCGCGCCGGAAAGATCTGCTTTCCGGCATGGGGATCGCGTTCACGGTCCTGCCGGCCGAATTGGAGGAAATTTCACAGGACAGTGGATACCCCGCCTCGGAAATGGTCCGACTGAATGCCTGTCTCAAGGCCGGAGCCGTGGCGCAACAGCACCCCGATGCGCTCGTGATCGGGTCCGATACGGTGGTGGTTTGCGGCAGCGAGATCTTCGGCAAGCCGCATTCTCCGGAGAAAGCGGTTGGCATGCTCAAAAAACTTTCCGGACGCGCGCATCAGGTGATGTCCGGCGTGTCCCTGCAATGCGTGAAATACCAGCTTGACTGTTCGTTTACCGAAATCTCGCAGGTGGTCTTCAAGGAATTGGACGATGCGGCGATCAGGGAATATATGAGGCTGGTGAACGTGATGGACAAAGCCGGTGCCTATGCGATCCAGGAACATGCGGAACTGATCCTGGACCGGCTGGAGGGATCGCTTTCCAATGTGATCGGCCTGCCGGTGGAACGTTTGAGCTGTGAACTGATCCGGCTGGGAAGAGAGTTCAATTTTCTGATCGACGCCTGAATTCGAACAGGACCGGCAGATGGTCGGACGCCTGAGCTGAGCCGACTTTGCAGCGGACCGGTTCGATGCAGCTGGAATAAAGGATGTAATCCAGCTGTTTTTCCGGCTTCCAGGCCGGGAAGGTGGGCTGATTGGCCGTGTTGGCCGACTGCAGATTCAATGCCTGCATGAAAGACTGCAGTTCGCCGGTGCCGGCGAATGCATTGAAATCGCCGCCGATCAGGAACGGCTGGTCCAGCCCCTTCAGCAGACCCGCGAGCGTGTCCAGCTGATACTGCCGGACGTTCCGGCGCAGGGAGAGATGGAGCAGGAAAAAACGGATGCCGTCGACCTCGATCTCCAATGCAAGGCGTTTCATTCCGTGCGGCAGGTAGTGGAATGCGCAGGGCCGCAGTTTTTCCGGCGTGAGAAAAATGTTGGTCTGTTTCCGGAGGATCGGGATCTTCCGCGGGATCGAGCCAGGTGCGTATTTGACCGCGCTGTAAACCGTCTGGTGCAGCGAACGGGCGATAAGTTCGCCCTGATTCAGGTACCCGGTGCGGAAGGAGCCGTTATCCACTTCGAGCAGACCGGAGACATCGGGTTTCCAGTCGGCGATGCAGTCGATGACTTTTTCCAGATGCCGGCGGCCGGTATGGAGATATTTGTACATGCCAAGGACCTGATCCAGCCGGTTTTTCGGCGCGCCGGTCCCGTAGGCGATATTATAGACCAGAAATTTCATTTCCGCGAAACGGCAGGCAGAGATCTTATTTGTTGAGCCAGCGTTCGGCGTCGATTGCGGCGGCACAGCCCATGCCGGCGGCATGGATGGCCTGGCGGTAGGCCGGGTCGGCACAGTCGCCGGCCGCGAAAACACCATCCATGCTGGTGCGGGAACTCTGTCCCTGAAGCTTCAGATATCCGGCTTCATCCATTTCCAGAATGCCTTTGAAAAGTGCAGTGCTGGGGAGGTGTCCGAGGGCGGCGAAGTAACCTTTGCAGCCGATCTTCGTTTCCTCGCCGGAGACGGAATTCCGGATGGTCACGCCGTCGACGTCCTTGTCGCCGAAAATATCGATGACATTGGAATTGAGGTGGAAGACGATCTTGGGATTGCTTTTGGCCCGGTCGACCATGATCTGCGAGGCACGGAAGGCATCGCGGCGGTGGACCAGGTGGACTTCGCTGGCGAAATGGGTCAGGAAACAGGCTTCTTCCATGGCGCTGTCGCCGCCGCCGACCACGGTGACGGGCACATTGCGGTAGAATGCGCCGTCGCAGGTGGCGCAGGCGGAAACGCCTTTGCCGAGGAATTTCTTTTCGGATTCCAGTCCGAGCCAGCGGGGGGAGGCGCCGGTGGCGATGATGAGCGCCTGACATTCGAGTTCCCGGCCGCCTTCGAGGGTCAGTTTCTGGGGACCGCCGGGCTGGAGCCGGACCTGTTCCACTTTTTCATTTTCGATGCGGGCACCGAATTTTTCCGCCTGCTGCTGGAATTTGAACATGAGTTCATAGCCGTTGACGGCTTCCGGGAAACCTGGATAATTTTCCACATCGCTGGTCTGGGTGAGGAGTCCTCCGGGGAGGGGACCGGCGATGACGAGGGGATTCAGATTTGCGCGGGCCGCATACAAGGCGGCGGTCATGCCGGCCGCACCGCAGCCGATGATGATCAGTTTTTCCATTTGCCTGTTCCTTTCATGTCCGAATGATTTTATTATCGACCCTGTTAATATTGCACGTGTTCGGCCAGTCGGCAAGTTTTTTCGGAAAGAAAACCGGAAAAAAACTTTTGCATGCTTTATTTTCCGACTTTAAGTATTATATTACTAAGCTACAGAAAGGAAATCCGACCATGTTGGGTCTGCTGAAATCACTTTGGAAATATTCCAGTTGGCGCGAGCGGCTGTTCTTTTATCTGCTGCTCCTGCTGATGTTTGTCGCGGCGAATCTGGAGCTGCTCGGCATCGGGCTGCTGCTGCCGGTGGTGGCGCTGCTGACCAACCCTGCATTGATCCATCAGAATTTCTTTCTGGAACAGATCTACCGGCTGCTGAATCCCTCTTCGACCAAATCGTTCCTGCTGCTGCTCTGCGCACTGATCGTAACGGTTTTTCTGGTGAAAAATCTCTTTCTGCTGTTCATGACCTGGTTTCAGACCCGGCTTATTTACCGGAAAGTCGGTCTGATGGCCGACCTGCTGTTCCGGACTTATGTCCGGGCACCGTATGCCCGGTATCTGGATTGGAACTCGTCCGAGCTGCTGGCTAAACTTTCCGTGATCCGGACCAAATATCATACGGTGGTGAATGCGCTTCTGCTGCTGCTGACGGAACTGCTGAATGTGATCATGATCTTCGTCATGTTTTTCTTTTTCGTGCCGTTCATGACTCTGCTCCTCCTGGGGATCTCCTTTGCCGTTTCCCTGCTGATTTATTTCCCGCTGCGTAAGATCAACAGCCGTCTGGGCCAGAAATGTTTTATCCATTTCAGCGCCCTGAGCCGGAATGACATTCAGACCTTCAACGGGATCAAGGAGATCCGGATTCTGGGTTCGGAACAGATGTTCATCGACCGCAGCCATGAGGAACTTTCCGGGTGGAATTTCAACCTCTGCCTGATGAATCTCTGTTCCCAGATGCCGCGTTTTCTGCTGGAAGTGGCCATGGTGACCGGCGGGATGATCCTGCTCGCGCTGTATCTGATCACCGATACGGCCAGCACCTCCATCATCCTGAAACTTTCTCTGATCGGCGCCGGTATCGTCCGGCTGATGCCGGCCCTGTCGCGGATCCAGTATAATTTTGCCACGATGCGCCAGCATGCCTTTTCTCTGGATTCCGTTTACCGCGATCTGACCGGAATTCTCCCGGAAGAACTGTCCGATCAGGCCGATCCAATCACTTTTGAGCGTGAACTGGAGATCGATCATCTGTCTTTCAGCTATAAAAAATCTCCCCGGAAAATTTTTGACGGTTACACCCTGAAAGTTCCGGTCAACAGTTCCGTAGCGTTCATCGGGCGCACCGGATGCGGCAAAACCACCCTGGCCGACCTGATCGCCGGCCTGCTGACGCCGGATTCCGGCCGGATACTCGCCGACGGCCGCGACATCCGCGAAAATCTCCGCTCCTGGCGGGCCCAGATCGGATATGTTTCCCAGACCTTTTATATATTGGATGATACGATCCTGGCCAACATCACGCTGGGTGTCCCTCCTGATCAGATCGACTTGAAACAGGTGGATGCGGTGCTCAAAATGGCTCAGCTGGATGAATTCATCGCCAGTCTCCCGGATGGGATCCATACCGTGGTCGGCGAGCGCGGCGCCCGGTTGTCCGGCGGCCAGCGTCAGCGTATCGGCATTGCCCGTGCTCTCTATCACCACCCACGCGTCCTGATCCTGGATGAGGCCACCAGCGCTCTCGACAATGAGACCGAAAAGGCTTTCATCGATGCGATCGAAGTGCTTCAGGGAAAGCTGACCATGTTCATCATCGCTCACCGTCTGACAACCGTTCAGGGCTGTTCCATGATCATCGACATAGCGAAAATGAGCGTAAATCAGGAAAAAACGTAAAAAATTAAATTATTTTCTAAATAATATAAAATAAAAAATGAATTAAGGCGTTATAAGGGATGAGCGGTCACAAGAAGACCTTAAACAACAAACCTGAAAAGGAGGTAGTTATGACAAGAAACATTCTGATCGCAGGAATCGCAGCCGGATTTCTGTTCACCGGGACGGCATCTCTGATCGCCGGACCGCCGGATCATCATCACCATCATCATGGCGGGGGATCAAGCGGTGTGCGTCTGGCGACGGATATCGTGAATCTGGTCCGTGCCGTGGTGGAACCCGCGCCGGTGGTGGTGGCACCCGCCCCGGCACCCGCACCGGTGGTGGTGGCACCCGCCCCGGCACCCACACCGGTGGTTGTGGCACCCGCTCCGGCTCCTGCGCCTGTGGTGGTGGCACCCGCCCCGGCAGCGTATGAATACCGGTATTACAATGGTGCCTACGTGGTCTATTACAACGGCTGGTACTGGTATAACAATTCGTGGATCTGGGGAAGCCGCGGTGCACCGCCTCCGCGTCCATACTGGCAGCCCCGTCCCGGCTATTATCATCACCATCACCCCGGTCACCGTCCGGGTCCCCCGCCTCCGCCGCCTCGTCCGGCTCCTCATCGCGGCGGACATCGCCGCTGAGTCGGTTTCTTAATCCGATTCGACCTGCTGCTGAACCCGAAAACTTCCCGTTCAGCAGCGGGTCTTTTTTGGCAGGAATTCCATTCGTTGCATAAGATCGGAATTTGTAATTTTCTGAAAATAAATGAGTTGTATGAATAACGGTTATTTTTAATGCAAATAATTTGCAATCTCTGCATGGCGGGATATTTTAGTATATAAGGAAAACATTGGAGAAGACCATGGCGGGGAAAGTGACAGGAGCGGATATTGCGAGGCTGGCGCATGTGAGCGGTTCGACCGTATCGCGTGCACTCGATCCGCAGAGTTCGTGGCGGATCTCGGCGGGGAAACGGAAGCGGATCCTGGCATTATGCGAGGAATACGGGTATTCCTCAGCCAGTCGGAAGAACGATTCGCATTCGAAGACGTTCAAGGTCGGTCTGCTGCTGGGATTCATGGATGCGGACCTGAAGAATATCAGTTTCATGATCCGTCAGCTTTGCGACCATCTGCAGTCCAGCGGGTATGCGCTGACTTTGATCCGGGTGGATTTTTCATCTTCGGAAATGAACCGTCACGTCCGCCGCATCATCCGTTCCGATATTGCCGACATCTATATTGTCGGGGAATACCTGCTGCAGGGGCAGACGCTGGAACTGCTGCACAAGGTCAGTTCGCGGATAATTTGTTTTTACACTACCATGACTGGTGGGAAATATCTGAAACATTATCCGTGGATCTCCTCCATCGGCTATGATTACGAAGCCGCTTTCATGAGTGCAGTCGAGCAGCTGCCGGCAGATCTGCTTGCCGATCTGGTTTTTTTCGGAAAAGACAATGAACCTTCCGCGGATAAGATCCAGCTGCTGAGAAAATGTTCTCGGCAGAAAGGAAAAAGCAAGTTCCGTTTTCTTAAAATTCTGTTCGGGGCAGGGGACAAGGTCACTCTGCCTTCCCGGGGATACCGGACCGCCCGCCGGGCAGTGATCGAAAATCTGCCCCGTCTGCTGAACCACAGACTTTACTGGTGTTCAGGTCATCCTTCGGCATTAGCTCTGAATGACGTGCTGTCCGAAAAAGGTCTGGCCTGCGGACGTGATTTCCAGATCGTCACTTTCCGGTCGCGTTGTGAATTGCTGAAAGCGTATGATCCTGATCCGGACACGGACGATTTCAATTTTCTGGTCATGAATTCCGATGAATTTGCCTGGCGGCTGAGTGAACTGGCTCTGGCTTTGGCCGATGATCCTTCTCCCCGCCATGTAACCGTTCCCGTCGGTTTTCAATTGTCCCGTTCTCTGACTGAACGGTCCGGAAACAAGGATGAAAGAAAACAAGCTCAATAACAACTGAACAAGGAGAAGACAAATGAGTGATCCAAAAGAGAACGGAAAGCCGGCGAAGAACCGTGGTAAATGTTTTTTGAACAGGGATTTTACCTTGATAGAACTCCTGGTTGTGATTGCGATCATCGCCATCCTCGCCGGTATGCTCCTGCCTGCTTTGAACAATGCCAAACGGGCATCGCATCGCGCGTCCTGCGCCTCGAATCTGAAACAGATCGGGCTCGATCTGGCTGGGTATGAATCCGATCACCGCTGTCTGCCGCCGCTGAAACATGAAATCGCAGGCGGGTCAAATCAGGTTTCCTACCGGGCGCCGAATTATACCTGGTATACACTGATTTACTGCAAGCCGGGGTCGCCTTCCGCATATTTCGAGCCGCTGAAGCCGGGCAGCTGGAAGGTCCTGCAGTGTCCAGCCGATTCCATCCGGAGTACGGCGATGATGGAAAAAAAGGACAAATGGCGCTCCTATACGATGAATTTTGTCGCGGGTCCGTATATGAAGCTGGACGGAACGTCGATGGGCGATAGCAACAGTGCGCTGAATCCGACCATGGGATTCAGCCGGAAACTGGTGAAATCGCCGTCGAGGATGTGTACGATCTGGGAATATGTTCTGGATGGCTACCGGGCCGATTTCGCGATGGGGCAGGGGACCACCTGGGTTTCGGAACTCGGTTCGCCCAAACCGGAGCCGAATAATATCCAGCATGCCAGATTCCGTCACAAGACCGGGGAAAACTATCTGTTCTGGGATGGTCATGTCACTTATATGGACCGGCTGAAAATCCCCAATTTCCACTATAAATACATGTGGAATACGCTTACCAATAACTGATTCCAGGGAGCAGCGTCATGATGAAAAAAATATTTGTTTCCGCCGGTCTGGTTCTGTCCATGCTGGCATCGGCCGCACAGTTCACTTTCGCGGAAAAAGGCAAAGCCTCATACGGTATCGTCCTGCCGGACAAGCCGGAAGGATTCGAACAGCGGGCCGCCGATGACCTGAAAACGTATTTGGGCAGGATGTCCGGCGCCGATTTCAAAATCGTTCCCGAGTCGAAAGCTGCCGGGGACAAGCTGATTTATGTCGGCAAGACCGCATTCGCTGCGAAACACAACATCGCCTCGGACAAGCTGTCGCCGGAAGAATGGGTGATCCGGCCGGAAGGAAATAATCTGATCCTGGCCGGCGGGTACCCCATCGGCAGTTTCTACGCGGTCTGGCAGGTCCTGAACAAGCTCGGCTGCTATTCCCTGACCTGGGATCAGGATGCGGTACCCAAATACGACAAACTTACCGTCGAGCTGAAGCCGGAACAGAAGAAACCGGCGTTCAACGGACGGCTGATCTGGGATGGTTTCCCCGGCGTGATCTTCCGGGCCAAGGCCGATCCCTCCGTTCTCAAGGCTTACAAACTCTACAAACTGCGCAACGGCATCAACGGGCGCCAGCGCCGGGACGACGCCCTGTGGATGTTCAGCGCCCATAATATTTCCCATATCCCGCAGTTCCATTCCTTCAGCCATTATGTGAGTCCGAAACTGTTTGAAAAGCATCCGGAATATTTCGCCATGAATGCGCAGGGGAAACGGTACAAACCCAAAAGTTTCTCCCTGGAAGGATGCATCTGCATGTCCAATCCGGAAGTGGTCAGAGTAACCCTCGATTCTCTGCGCAAGATGATCCAGAAGGACCGCGCGGCGCTGCCGAAGGATCAATGGCCGACGGTCTATGATATTTCCACGCTGGACAACTCGCCGAATCTTTGTCTGTGTCCCGAATGCAAGAAAATCATGGACGAGGAAGGCTGCCAGACCGGTCTGCTGCTGCGGTATATCAACCAGGTCGCAAGCGAGATCCGCAAGGAATATCCGGAGATCATCATCCGCACCTTCGGTTACAGCGCTTCCGCAACTCCCCCGACCAAAACTCTGCCGGCGGACAACGTGCTGATCCAGCTGACCGACAAGTTCACTGAGAGCGATCCGTTCCGTCCGCTGAGCCATCCGATCAATGCCAGGCGGCTCGATTATTTCCATAAATGGCGCAAGGCGGCGAAGCGGTTGAGCGTGTGGGATTACTGGAACCTGGCGGGTTCCGGCACCTATTTCAATCCGCCCCGTCCGAGCACCGTGCTCAATGCGGTCCAAAGCGATTTGAAATTCTTCCGCAGTCTGAACGTGACTGATCTCTTCATGGAATGCAGCCGCTGCCCGTATGCTCCTCAGAGCTTCATCGACCTGACCTATTTCATCGGCGCCCAGCTGATGATGGATCCCGACCGGGATCAGGAAAAACTGACCGATATCTATTTCAAATATTACTACGGTCCCGCGGCCGCGGACATGCGGAAAGTCTTCGAGACGATCAAAGCCGGCATGATGAAACAGAAAAACCGGCAGACCACCGCCGTGGTTTCGCATTGGAGTTATCTGACCCCGGAGACCATGTGCAAAATGTATCTGACTCTGAAGAAGGCCTCGGAAAAACTGCCGAAGAAGAGCGTTTACCGCGCCCGCGTGGATGCCGAACGGATCGTGTTCGTCTGGTATGCCCTCTCCAAACGGGAATCCTACCGCAAGGCCTTCAAGGCGCACGGGATCAATGTGGATGATTTTGTGGCGGAGACCCGGACCCTGGTGAAAGCTTATATCCGGCGTTTCCCCTGCCGCAGTCCGCAGTGGCACGACAAATTTTTCGAGGAACAGTTCAAGGTGATTTCTCTGAATCTGCCGCGCCCCGAAAAGTTCAAGGATGTTCCGGCTGAAAACTTCCGCATGATCGCCTATCCGAATTTCCGGCCGGTCGGACATCTGGGGTCCTCCAAAGTCGACGATCCCGATTCCATTACCGGCAAGGCTCTGAAATCCGCCCATAAGGATCCCATTTACCACGGTGTGAACAAACGTCTGCCGGGCAAGCACCGGTTCTATACCACGCAGTTCTCCTGGGGCAACCACAAGGCGCCCGGTGCGGTCCGCCTGACCCTCAAAGAAGTCCCGCAGGATGAAAAATACCATTGGTACCGGATCCCCGGCAAGCTTGAATTGCGTTCGCTTTCCTATTTCTGGGGGCAGGGGTGGGCGATCCAGGCCAATACTTCGCATCTCTATACGCTGACCGACGGCAACCCGCTGGACAATACCTGGGACGAGATCTGGTTCTCCGCCAAATTCACCGGCCCGGCTTATGTCAAGGGGTCCACTAAAGAGAACGCGATCTGGGTCGATATGGCGGTCCTTGTCCGGGGGCGGGAAAAATGAAACTGATCACCCTCGGGACCGGTGCCGGAAATCCCTCCATGACGAGGAATAATTCGGCCTCGTATCTGGAAGTTGCCGACCGCGGCTATCTGATCGATGCCGGACAGCCGCTGGCGGCCTCCCTGGTCCGGAAACAAATCGATTTCAACGGCATCCGCGCGGTTTTTCTGACTCACATGCACGAAGATCATTTCGGCGGGCTGACCGGATTCCTGAAAAACCGCATGGTCGACGGTCCCTACTGCGTCCATCTGCGTAAGGATTGGCGCGGTTTCTGGCCGGAGGTCTGGCTCCCGCAGCAGGATGCCATCGATGCGTTCGATGCGTTGATGAAGGTCCAGTTCCGCGGTCATCGCCGTAACCGCATCCTGTATCGGCTGATCCGGCCGGGACTGTTTTATGATGACGGTTTCCTGCGGGTGAGTGCGATCCCCAATCGGCACTGGCTGTATCGGGACGAATGGCTGCCCTCCTATTGTTTCCTGATGGAAGCCGGAGGAAAGAAACTGCTCTGCACGGGCGACCTGGCCGCCGACCTCTCCGATTTTCCGTTCGAGGCTGCCGAAAAGGCCGATCTGGTCATGTGCGAATTCACCCATCACAACCCGATGAAACATCTGGATGTCTTTCGGAAGATCCATCCGGGAAAACTGGTCTTCAATCACGTGGCGCGGGCCAATGAGGAGATGTTTCCCCAATTGGCGGTGAAGCTGGATTATCCAGCCGCCGTCGCTCAGGACGGTGATGAATTCGAGTTCTGACTTTATCGGTCGAGATGCAGCAGAACCAGCTTGTCCGGCATGAAGTATGACAGATTCAGGCGCAGTTCGTTCTTGAACTCGCCCGCCGGATAGGGCGTGGCGCGTTCATCGGTTCCGATATATTCGATCCGTTCCACTCCGAACAGGATCCGGTTCTTGCCGCGGAACAGCGCCCGCGGGATCTCCGCTTCGACTTTCCAGCCGTTCGCAGTCTCCTGCTTTTCGAGGCGGCAGCAGCAGGTCCAGTCGGAACGTTCCGGAGTATGTCTCGCCAATCCGGTGTTGACGATGTAAGGGAAAGTCAGCCCTTCCTCATCCATCGCGTAAAGTTTCATATACTCTTCATCGGCGTCCGGCGAATTTTCGCAAAGGATCTCCAGCGAGAGCGTTTCGGATGTGCATTGCGCTTTCCATTTCAATTTGCCGTTCTGATACCAGCTGCCGGTCCGGCATTCTTCGGTATCCCGGCATTCGGCGAACTCGCGGAACGTCTTTCCTGCGGAGAGAGCCTTGCGGCAGTCGGCAAAATCCTTCAGCACGATGTCTTCCAGAATACCCGCCCGCCAGTGCAGCTTGGCTGGGTAGTATTTGAAGACTTCCGCCTCGGAATGATATCCCAGCCGCGGATCTTTTTCGCAGAGTTCCGCCAGCGCTTTGGCATTGGCGATCTCTTTCCGGACGATCTTTTCCATGTCGTCCAGGATCGGACCCGCATCGGCGGCCCCTTCGAACAGCGAGGCCCGCATCTGGTAGAATCGGAAGATGTCGGACGCACATTCGAACTGCAGCCGGATCGCTTCGGCCACGGACAGTTCATCGGCGCAGACCTCGTCGTCCCGGTAATCTGCGGCGATCTCTTCCAGCCTGGCGCAGCCTTCCGACCAGATCCTGCTCATTTTTTCCAGCAGGATCGTGATCTCGCCGACCGTCTGATACTGCATGGATTCGCCCAGCGTATCCCCCGCCGGCATGGCATCCGGCTTCCAGGAACGGGTCAGCTGTCTCCGGGCGCGCTTGAGGTGGAGCGGCCATACCGCACCGTCGTGGACCGGTCCGTAATACTGGAACTGTTTGTCCAGCGGATAATTGCCGTAGGCCTCTTCGAAAGTCTTCCAGATCTGCGCGACTTCCTTTTCTTTTCCCGGCCATTCCGGGGCGGCCAGCCGCTGCAGGAATTCCATTTCGCTGTCCTGGAATTCATCACAGGCCAGCAATCCGGCGGCGCGGTTCATCAGGCCGGGATAATTGCCGAAGTACCAGCACATGACCGCATGTTCCACACCGAGGTTTTTCATCGCGCGATATTTTTCATACAGCAGTCCCGGCGCGGGGATATAGGGAACAGCGGCGTCTTCGTGAGAACAGGAGACCTGCAGTTTGGCGGCAAAACCGCATTTGCTGTGCCGGGCGGCTTCCGCCATGCGCGAGAACCGGTCGGAGGGTCCTGCGCAGGAAAGCCAGTAATCGCCTCCCGCCCGCACGCGGCCCAGCTGGTTTTTGGTCACGCCGGATTCAAAATTATAAGCCAGACTGACCGATTCCGGCAGTTTGGACGGCAGGGTATAGATCCATGGCGCCAGCTGTTCTGCATCCGGCTGGTAAAGCCAGCTGATCAGGTCCGCTTTCGGATTCGCGTCGCGCATGCCCCGCGCCATCGGTCCCAGCGTGTGCGCAATAATGTCCGCCGGCAGCCAGTCGCATTTCTTGTCGCATTTGACTTTCCCGTCCAGTGAGAATTTGCTCAGCGTGCTCAGGCAGGAAGTCGTCCGTTCCCCGTGGGAGATCGTCAGCATGCCGCCCAGTCCGGGAACTTCGCTGAAAAGATAATACGCCGATTCGTAAAGGTATTTCTCCGCCGTTGCGGAATTCGGGCAGAAGCTCCGTTCGTAACCGCAGCCGCTGTTCAGCGCATAACTGGTCCCGGGTCCCTGCAGTTCCGGCGCCCCTGCCGGACACGGATTCGTGCTCAGCCACGCCCGCGGTTCGATGCAGAACGCCCAGGTCTTGATCCCGTAGCGCAGACATTGATTCACCGTTTTGCGCAGCTTCGCCAGACGCTTCGGCGCATCGGGCGACTGCCCGTTGACCGTGGTTTTGCAGATGTCCTTGAACGTGATCGTCAGCCACAGTCCGTTGACCCCTTCGTGCGCCAGCCGGCTCAGGTATTCGTCCGGATAATAGTCGATGTCGTTCATCAGCTCGTCGATATTGAACGGCGGACGTTTGATCGGTCCGAAAAAGCAGCGCGAGATCCGGTTTTTCAGCCAGTAGTGCTTCGTCTGCGTGCCGATCGGCAGATACGGGATGCGCAGTTCCGCGATCCGGTCCATGACGTAATAGACGGCCCGCCGGATCCCTTCCGTTTCGCCGGCTTCGATCGTCACGGCGTCGGCCGCGGTCTCCATGCTGAAATCTTCTCCCTTCAGTGCATCCGATTTGCGGAAGACGACC
>SUWI01000126.1 GCA_015061565.1 Lentisphaerota bacterium | reverse complement strand
TAGCGTTTTTTCTCCACTTTCGCCGCTGCGGTCACGCCGAAGTCGATGGACTTGTCATTGCCCGGCTGACGCAGGGCGGTGAAGACGCCTTTGGAGTTGGCCGCGATCTGATAATACACATTGGCGGCGTTGCGCGGGTCAAGGAATATCTCGATGCTGTCATCGCCCCAGACTTCACCTTCTTTGGGGGCTTTCGTCTTCAGTTTTTCCACCGAGGGTTCGTTGGCCAGGATCAGGAAATACAGGTTGTCCTTGTCCGAGAGGATCCCGACCGAAGTTTTCAATTCCGTCGGCAGGTCTTTTTTCTCTTTGACATAAGCGGTTTTGAAGTCGGAGATCCAGCACGCGCCCGACCATGCCGGATCGGACGGGTCGCCGTCGATCTTGATTTTCGACTTCGCCGGCGGGGCATTCAGCGTCTTGCCGAGCCTCGCCCGGTAACGGTCGTTCTGCCGGATCCAGAACACTTCCAGATATTTGCGGTCGCGTACCAGTCTCCGTTTCAGCACCGGATCGTCCCCTGCGAGTTTGGCCGCCTGCGCCAGCAGACCGCGCAGCTGTTCTTTCAAGCCTTCCTTCATCAGCAGGGTCGGCGTGCGGCTGTCCCCGGTAGGATAGCCGAAACAGCCGGAGGCGTTATCCCAGGCAGACCGCCTCAAGTCGTTGAATTTCTTCATCGCCGGATAGGCCTTGCCGTAATATTTGGATTCGAAGTCGGCAATGACGGCATCCACATCGAGATCGGGATTCCAGGTCAGGCGGCCGGCGACATCGTAATAAAGCCAGCTGTGTCCCAGCCGATGGGCCGGATGGTGCGGTTCATCCTCGATTTTCGGAATATTCCGGTATCTGGCATCAGGGAATGCGATCTCCTCTTTCCACCCCGAAACGCCGAGCTTGCGGAAGGTTTTCAGGTCGGAAGCCAGCACATGCTCCAGCGGGGTCCAGCTCATCGGCGTGCAGGCGGCGTACTCATACAGACGTGTCGCATTCGGCTTGAGCGCCATCCATGATTTCAGCAGCGCCAGCATTTCCACGTTGCGCAGACAATTCGGATCGTCGATCCGGTGCGCGAAACAACGCCCGTGCGAGCAGAAATACAGCGTCATGCGCGGGTCGATCTTCAGATCCTTCGGAAGCGAACGGTAGTTGGCATATGCCCACAGCTCCAGCCGCATATCCGGATGTTTCGCATACACCATCGCTGCGATTTTCTGCGCCACCGTATGGAACCGGCGGGAAACATCGAATATGCCGCTCTGGTCCAGCGCTTTGCAGTTCTCGCATTCACACCAGTTTTTCACCGAGTCCGGCGCTCCGAAGCAGTAGGTGATCCGCCGTCCGTATTTATCATACAGCGAGCAGATGTAATCCGCTACGAGTTTCTGCACCTCAGGATTCGAAATGCAGTGATGCGTGTTGGCATGTCCCGTGTTCTGCAGCCGCTTGCCGTTCACCAGCGCAAAATATTCCGGATGCGTTTTCAGATATTTCTGCGGCGGCACCGCCCGGTAAAAGGTCAGATGGCCGCCGTCGGTGAAAATATGATCCGCAAGACGGGCGTCGAAGTAGTCCCGCTGCTTCGGATCGCTCAATCCCCGGATCGAAAATTCCGAGGGACACTGCAAACGGTTCCGGGCCGCCCACGTCTTGCCCGCCCGCGCCGATCCCGAGGCCGCCGTCTGATCCACCCGCCGCCATAAAAAAACCGGTTCTTCCACTTTGTCCAGATTCGGCAGAACAATGTCTTTCCGGCTCTCCACATATTCCTCGCCGGGCATGAACCAGCGCACGTTCAGATGATCGCCCAGCAGACCGTAAGCGCCATACAGCGTCCCGACCTGTGTCTTGCCGACGATATAAAGTTTATTCCCCTCGGTCCTGAGCAGATATGCCTCGTCCTTTTTGCCTTCCAAGGCTTTTTTCATGCTTTCCGGGATTCCGGGCGTATTCACCGTGCCCGGCACAATGCAGCTCGATTTCAAGTCGTTTGCGGTGCTGAATTCCGCACCGGAAATTTTACCGAGATACGTTTTGAGTTCTTCCGCGGCGGTTTTCTCGCCCGGTTTCGCGGCGGAGTCCAGGTAAATTATTCCCGCTGGTTTGCCGCTTCGGACAAGTATCTGATCGGCTGACACAATTCCGCACAGCAGAAGCCCCGGAAGAAGGAATGCTCTGTAATTCATTATCTGATCTCCTCATTATTTGCTGCAATTGTAAAAACGGTTCCAGTCCGATGATTTATACGGATTGTCATCACGTCTGTATGCATCCCCGGACCCCAGATCGCCGAAATTATACGGCTTCACCGGATTCTTGACTTTGACCGTGCCCATATGGCCGTCCGCGTACAAAGCATTGGTCCGGTGGTCGTGGCGGAATGCATCCGGCATGTAGAACGGAGCGGAGGTTTTTTCATAAGAAGATACAATCCATTCTCCCCCCGGATCGGAAATGCTGCTTCGGGTATCCATCACGACGAATTGTCTGCTCGGCTGGACGCAATGGGTGAGTTTTTCCTGAATCTCACCGGCATTTTTTTTCGCCTTACTCAAAATATACCAGTTATAGCCGTAGTCGCTGTAAATGTATTGCTGTTCCTTGTAATCTTTATAAACTGCCTTCGAAGCGGGGCAGAAAAACACCGAGTAATCGATCAGTTTCAGGCTCTTTGATTTCTGGACGGGCCATGCCTCGCTTTTCATGTCGGCAAACCCGAATACCCAGGACTGGGAGAACATATTGTGAGGCGGATAATAGTCGTTGTAGGTCGTGATATATTCCTGCATGGGCAGACCTATTTGTTTCTGATTGTTCACGCAGGCAATGCTTCTTGCCGTCGCTCTTGCCTTGTTCAGAGTCGGCAGCAGCAGTCCCGCCAGAATCGCGATGATCGCGATAACGACGAGAAGCTCGATCAGAGTGAATAGTTGAATCCGTTTTTTCATGTTTCAGACCTCCATTTTTTTGGTTTGTTTGATATCATAAACAGAATCTCTTTCGATCAATTCCGCATGGGTGCGATAGACGTTGAATTCATCGGGCTGGATCTCAATGGGGTCTTTCATCAGCAGACGCACCAGCATTTTGCCGGTTTCGGGAAAGGTTTCCTCCAGCGTGGTCAAGGGGAAAACCGCGAACTGCGAACATTCGGTATTGCCGATGCCGATAACGGAAAAATCTTCGGGGACACGCAAACCGCGTTTAATGGCGTAACGCTGGGCGGCCGCCGCAACGGGATCGGCCAAGGCAACGCAGGCAGTCGGACGCTGTTTTTTCGGCAAAGCCAACATCTTTTCAACGGAGCGTTCGATGTCGTCGGAACAGCTGATCCAGCGGGGATCGACGGACAATCCGCACTGTGCCATGCCGCTCAAATATCCTTGGTGACGGTCTTCCTGATAATGATATCTGTGCGGGGCACAGAGCAATCCGATCCGGGTATGGCCGCGATCCGCCAGGTAACGCACCATTTTCGAGGTCATTTCCACATTGTCGGCGTTGACGGCAGGGAATTTGCCATGTCCGTGTTCATAGCAGAAAACGAGGTCGAGGGAATATTTTTCGGCGAGTTCGGCGGTCCGTTCCCGGACGGCCGCTTCCACGCTGGCTGAAATGACTTTTCCGATACGGTCCCCCAAGATGACCCGGAAAGCGTTTTCGAGATCGTCTTCGGAAAAGACCTTGACGCTCAATCCGCGGCGGGCGGTTTCCATCACGATCCCGGTCATGATCTGGTTGGCGGTGAACTGATTCTGCATGACATTGAAATCGAGGATGACGGCGATGGTGTTGACCTTGCCGGTGCTGGTGGCGGAAGCGAGCTGATTGCAGACATATCCCATTTCGTCGGCAGTCTGCAGAATGCGCCGGCGGGTTTCGGGACCGACTTCCCGGCTGCGGGGATGATTTCGCAGCACCCAGGAAACGCAGCAGGTCGAAACCCCCACAGACTTTGATATATCGTAAATCGTTGCTTTCCTTGCCATGAAAGACCTCTTGAAAAAGTGTTACCTAACCGGTTATGTAGAACAATTTAGCCGATATTTCCGGAAAGTCAAGGGATGATTGTAAAAAAACGGAAGATTTTTTTGGGGGATGGGGGCGGAGGACGGCTGGCCGTGCGAGGGATGGGTGGGGCGCGGGAAGCGCGAACTGATACGGAGAATACAGAGAATACGGAGAATACGGAGTGCGCGGAAGAGATGGCATGACGCGAGATGTCAGAAGAAAACAGCATACCCAGCATACCCACCATTCCCAGCATTCCCAGCGTTCCCAGTTCTTTGGCGGGCATGGGGTTGCGGCTTTGTCAAACGGCGAAATAAAAATATTTGGGGAAAATTTTTGTAAAAACCGGCATTTCCGGTTTGTAAATGACCAGTATAGAACTATAGTAAGCAACTACTTGAAAGCGACGGGCATGTATGACGGCCGTCAGAACTATGCGTATGGTTCAGCCGTCATCACCTTGAACTGCAACGAAAAAGGAACTCGCATGAGTATCGATCCTTTGGATTACTACAGCAGATCCGAATTTGACCGGATGATAGCTGCAAGCCGCAAATATGAAACGCCGTTCATCCTGTTCAATCTGGATATCTTCCGGCAGAAGTATCAGGAACTGAAAAAGTTTTTTCCGTATGCGAAAATCCATTACGCGGTGAAGGCGAATCCGGCCGTGCCCGTGCTGAAGGTGCTGGCGGACGAGGGAAGCAATTTCGACATTGCCTCGATCTACGAACTGGACCGGGTAATGTCGCTGGGCGTGAGTCCGGACCGGATCAGCTATGGCAACACGATCAAGAAACCGAAAGACATCCGTTATGCGTATGAACGCGGGATCCGGCTGTTTGCGAGCGACAGCAAGGACGACCTGGACAATCTGGCGAAGGAAGCGCCGGGCTCGCGGGTGTTCATACGGATACTGGTGGAAGGCGGGGAATCGGCGGACTGGCCGCTGTCGCGGAAATTCGGATGCCATCCGGACCTGGCGGCGGACCTGATCCTGTATGCGCTGAAACTGAAACTGAATCCGTGCGGGGTATCGTTCCATGTGGGCTCGCAGCAGCGTGAGATCGGCAACTGGAATTCGGCGCTGGTGAAGGTCCGCTACATTTTCGATTTTCTGGAATCGCAGGGGATCAAAATGAGCCTGATCAATTTGGGCGGCGGTTTTCCGGCGAGCTATATTTCGCGGACGAGTCCGCTGGAAATGTATGCCAGCGAGATCACGCGTTTTCTGCATGAGGACTTCAGCGAGCGTCCGGAGATCCTGCTGGAGCCGGGCCGTTCGCTGGCGGCGGATCCGGGGATCCTGGTGACGGAAGTGGTGCTGATCGCGGAAAAGGCGCATCTGGCGGTGGACAAATGGCTGTATCTGGATGCGGGCAAATTCAACGGTCTGACGGAGACGATGGATGAATGCATCAAATATCCGCTTTACAGCGAGGCGCCGGGGGACGACTGCTACGATTTCATCATAGCAGGTCCGACGTGCGACAGCCAGGACGTGATGTATGAAAACTACCGGAATCCGCTGCCGGCGGGGATCAAAGAAGGCGACCGTGTTTACTGGCTTTCTGCGGGTGCGTATACGGCAAGTTATGCGGCGGTGGAGTTCAACGGGTTCAAACCGATCCCGGTGTATTTCATCGGGGAGTGAAAGCACTCCATCCGTAAAATCATAAGTAATCCGAGAGGGATGGTTTTCACCAATGACAATTGTCCTGCTGGCTGCGGTCATTGCGGCCATTATCATCATTACTGCGGTATGGAAAATCCATCCGCTGCCGGTTCTGCTGCTGGGCGGATTCGCTTTCGGCATATGTAACCGGTATGGCGTTCTGGACACGTTGAATCTGCTCAGCACCGGGTTCGGCAACACGATCAGAAGCATCGGGATCGTGATCATTGCCGGAACCGTGATCGGCTGTTTCATGGAACGGCGCGGCGCGCTGAAAGTGATCGCGGGCAAAATCATCGCCCTGACCGGAGAAAAGCGCACTCCGCTGGCCATGAGCATCATCGGTTATGTGGTGTCGATCTGCATTTTCTGCGACTCGGCATTCATCATTCTGATCGGGCTGTGGAAAAAGATCGGCACGCTGGCGAAACTGCCGCTGGCGGTCGGGGCGACCGCGTTGAGCATGGGACTTTTCGCCTCGCATTGTTTCATTCCGCCGACACCGGGCCCCCTGGCGGCGATGTCAATGCTTTCCGCCGATTTCGGCTATGTGCTGCTTTTCGGTTCGATCGCCGCTCTGGGAGCGACCGCCGCCGGATATCTGTATGCTCTGCGGACCGGGCGGAATGAAGTGCTGGAAAACGGTCAGGAAAATGCCGAAATGGACGCGGCGGATGAGGCGGTGTTCCAACATCATTGGAGCATCGCCTTTCTGCCGGTAGTCATTCCGCTGCTGCTGATCGGTTTGAATTCGGTTGCCGGCGTAATGAAAAAATCGCTGCCGCCGTTCTTTACGGATTTCATGTCGGCGGCGGGACATCCCATCACTGCACTGACCATCGGGGCCCTGATCGCCGTATTTCTGATCGGCAAATGCCGGCAGGCGGAATTGACCGTGGACGGTCTGATGGGGAAAGCGGTCCTGGATGCGGCCAATATTCTGGCGATCACGGGTGCGGGCGGCGCGTTCGGAGAAGTGCTGAAAAAAGTCGATTTCAGCGCGATGATGCCGCAGCAGGTCCATTCGATGGGGATATTCGCCCTGCTGATCCCGCTGGCGTTCGCAGCGGTCATGAAAATCGCGCAGGGATCATCCACGCTGGCGATCCTGACGGCGGCGAGCGTGACCGTGCCGCTGCTGGAGGTACTGAATCTGACCTCGCCGGTAATGCGTGCGCTCACCTGCTGCGCGGTCTGCTGCGGCGGCATGATCGTGTCGCACGCCAACGACAGTTTTTTCTGGGTTGTGGTGAAATTTTCCGGCATGAATGTCCGGCAGGGCTTGAAACTCCAGACGTTGGGAACATTGGTTTCCGGTTCGGCAGCGGCGGTGATCCTGCTTCTGCTGGCGCTCCTCGGGTAAAGGCCGTCCGGTCATGATCCTCCGCGATATCATTCAAGATCATGCGTTCAACCGCAGACTGATCGTTTTGTCCGTGCCGATCACGGTGCAGTCGCTGATGCTGGCGCTGGTGGCGGCCGGGGATGCGGTCATGCTGGGACGGGTCAGCCAGAACGCGATGGCGGCGGTGTCGCTGGCCACGCAGATCCAGTTTGTGCAGAACATGATCCTGTTCGCGATCGTGGCGGGGATCGGGGTGATGGGTGCGCAGTATTGGGGCAAAGGCGACCGCGAGGTGCTGGGCAGGATCTTCGGGATCAGCATCCGGATGTCCGTGGGCGTGTGCATCGTATTTTTCCTGGGCTGCCGCTGGTTTCCCGAAAAACTGATGCTGCTGTTCGCCCACGACGGGGAACTGATCCGGACCGGAGCGGAATACCTGGAGATCGCGGCATGGTCCTATCTGCTCACCGGCTTCTCGCAATGCTATCTGGGGATCATGAAGATCAGCGAACATGTCACCTGTTCGGCGGTCATCAGCTCGGCGGCGGTGGTACTGAACATCATTCTGAACGCGGTATTCATTTTCGGACTGTGCGGCTGTCCGGCAATGGGCGTGCGGGGGGCGGCGCTGGCCACCGTGGCCGCACGGGGCATCGAACTTGTCTGGTGCATCCTGGTTTCCCGGAAACCGGACTTCATCCGGCTGCATTTCCGGAATATCATAACATTCGACCGTCAGCTTTCGGCAGATTTCCTGCATTACATGCTGCCGATCCTGGGTGCATATCTGCTGTGGGGGACCGGATTCACGGCATATACCGCGATCATGGGGCACCTGGGACCGGATGCGGCGGCCGCCAATTCGATCGCGGCAGTGGTGCGCGACCTGCTGTGCTGTCTGTGCAACGGCTTTGCCGGCGCCGCGGGGATCATGATCGGCAACGAGCTGGGAGCGGGGAATCTGGAACGCGGACGCGTCTGCGGCGACCGTATCGCAGTCATCTCGGTGTTTCTGGGGCTGACCTGCACGGTGGTCGTGCTGGCGTCGATCCCGGCAGTAACGTCGTTCATGAAGCTGACGCCGCAGGCGGAGACGTATATGCGCGGCATGTTCATGATCCTGTCGGTCTATATGATCGGACGCTGCATCTGCACGATGATCATCAACGGCATCTTCTCAGCGGGCGGCGACACGCTGTTCGATGTTTACAGTCTGATCGTGTGCATGTGGGGGATCGCGCTGCCCTGTGCCTTCCTGAGTGCATTCTACTGGCAGCTGCCGGTGCTGGCCGCGTATGGGTGCACCTGTCTGGACGAGGTCGGTAAAGTGCCCTGGGTGATCTGTCATCACCGGCAGTACAAATGGGTGCGGAACATCACGCGGTAGGCGGATCAGCCTCGATCCGGCGGTCTGCGGAGTTTTTTTGATAAAAATGCAGAAAAAAGACGGTTCGGGATTTGCAATTTTCCGGATGTGGTGTATATTAATGTTTTGAATTAGGTCAACAATAAACCTTAAAGGAGTCATATCATGGCACATAAAAAAGGACAGTCAAGCAGCAGAAACGGTCGTGACAGTCAGCCGAAGATGCTGGGTATCAAAGCTTACGGCGGCGAATTCGTAACCACGGGCACGATCATCGTGCGTCAGCGCGGAACCCGTTTCCGTCCCGGCAGCAATGTCGGCTGCGGCAGAGATTTCACTCTGTTCGCCCTCAAAGACGGCACGGTCAAATTCACCAAGGAAAAACGTCTCGTGGAAATTATTCCGGCCCCCGCGGCTGCCGAGTAATCCAGAACGCAGTCAGTCTTGAGCCCGGATCGCAATGTCCGGGCTTTTTTTTGCAGAACCAGCCGGAAAGGTGGACCATGTTTATAGATAAAGCGCAGATCACGATCAAAGCGGGCAACGGCGGCAACGGCTGCTGCAGTTTCCGGCGTGAAGCCTTCATTCCGAAAGGCGGTCCCGACGGCGGCGACGGCGGCAACGGCGGCAATGTGGTGTTCGCCGCTGCTCCCGGCGAACAGAGCCTGCAGGATTTCATTTTCAATCACCGGTTCGCCGCCCAGAACGGACAGCCCGGCAAAGGCAAGGACATGCACGGCCGCAACGGTCAGGATGTGATCATCAAGGTCCCGCCGGGAACGCTGATCCGCAACGTGGAAACCGGGGAACTGATCGCGGACATCGACACGCCTGACAAAGTCGTGACGGTGCTGTACGGCGGCAAAGGCGGCCGGGGGAACCGCAAGTTCGCCACCAGCGTCAACCGCGCACCGCGCGAACATGAGCCCGGCGAAAAAACCGAGCCGGTGGAAGTCGAACTCGAGCTCAAAATGCTGGCGGACGTCGGACTGGTCGGTTTTCCGAATGCGGGCAAATCCACGCTGCTTTCCCGGATCTCCAATGCCAATCCGAAAATCGCCCCCTACCCTTTCACCACGAGACATCCCGTGATCGGTCTGGTCAAGATGCCCGACTTCTCCACTTTCCTGGTCGCCGATGTGCCGGGCCTGCTGGACGGCGCACACGACAACGTCGGACTCGGACATGAATTTCTGCGGCACATCGAACGCACCAAGATGCTGCTTTACGTGCTGGATATGGCGGGGATCGACGGACGCAATCCGGCCGATGACCTCAAAGTGCTCAAGCGCGAACTGGAACTCTATCAGAAAGGCCTTTCCAAGCGCGCGGTCTATGTGATCGCCAACAAGATGGACCTGCCCGAAAGCGCGGAAAATCTCAAGGAGCTCAAAAAGAAAGTGCGCGGCCTGACCATTCTGCCGGTCAGCGCGGAAAACGATCCGTCTTTCGAAGAATTGAAGGAAAAACTGCAGCTCGCCCTGCGGGAGATCCGCAGAAAAGAAGAACAGGAGGCCGAATAATGCCGATCGATCCGGAATATCTGAAATCGCTCGAACAATGCCGTTTCGAGGAATGCCTGAACAAGCTCGACGCCATTGTCCGCGAGATGGAATCCGGCAATGTGCCGCTGGAAGACATGATCCATAAATTCGAAGAAGGCTCCGCCATCGCTTCGATCTGCCATAAGAAACTCAATTCGCTGAAGCAGAAGATCGAAATGCTCCAGCCGGGACGCGAAGCGGCTGCCGGACCAGTCGAACCCGGCAGCAACTGAAGAGGCATGCTTGCCGGAAACGGAGGGTGATCCGTGGAGGACCTGCTGTTCAAAAAAATCTGCCGTCTCGCCGGCAATGCCATTGTGGAATACGGCATGATCCGGGCGGATGACCGTATCCTCATCGGGGTCAGCGGCGGAAAGGACAGCGTGGCACTCGTGCATGTGCTGAAACATTTCCAGCAGACCGCGCCCATCCGTTTCGAGCTGGAAGCGGCAACTTTCGATCCGGGCTTCAGCGGT
The DNA here is from genome assembly GCA_015061565.1 of Lentisphaerota bacterium. GTDB lineage: Bacteria > Verrucomicrobiota > Lentisphaeria > Victivallales > UBA1829 > SIG94. Next base: position 4,875 of record SUWI01000126.1, on the reverse strand, counting down.
TTCTCCGCGGACGGGACCGGGGAACTCTGCCGGTCGCTCGGGATCGGACACCATCTGATCCGTCTGGATATGGAATCCCTGCTCAGGGAAAAGCAGCTGGAAGAAAATCCCTGCATGCTCTGTTCGAGGCTGCGGCGGGGCAATCTCTACACGCTCGCGCGCAAGCTCAAATGCAATAAGATCGCACTCGGACAGCATCTGGACGACGCGGAAGTCTCGTTCCTGATGAGTCTGTGCCGCGGCGCCGGGCTGAGCACCATGGGGCCGAACGTGCCGGAGAAAAACGGGAAACTGCGCGTGATCCGTCCGCTGATCCTGACCCCCGAGGCGATGATCGCCGAATGGGTCGCGAAAATGAACCTGCCCATCCGGGGCGAATGCCGCTACAAAGAACAGCTGGAAAACGGCGACCGCCGCTATTTCCGACAGCTGCTCGACCGGCTTTCCGAACGTATCCCGGACCTGCGCAGCAATATGCTCCGCTCCATGTCCAATATCCAGGAAGGATATCTGTTCGACCACCGCTTCCTGCAGCAGGAGAAACCTGACCATGAAGTTTAAGCGTCTTTACAACACCAAAGAACACCGGCAGGAGGTCAAAGAGGCGCTCCAGACCGGCAGAATGGGACTGATCCTGCGTGCCTTCTTTTTTCCGAAAATGGCGCGCGCGTTCCTGATCCGGGTGCTGATCGTCATCCTGACCGCATGGTGTTTTTTCAAATTCATCTGCATGCCGCTGGTCATCCAGGGGGAAAGCATGCTGCCGACCTATCCCTCGCGCGGCTTCATGTTCTGCTGGGCCCCGTCTTACTGGTTCCGGTCGCCGCAGCGCGGGGATATCGTGATCATGCGTTACGGCCGCGGCACGATGCTGCTCAAACGCGTCATTGCGCTGCCCGGCGACACGGTAGCGTTCAAGGACGGACGCCTGATCCTCAACGGCAAGCCGTCCGCCGAACCGTATATCAAAGGACCGTCCGACTGGAACCTGCCGGAACGAACCGTCGAACGGAACCATTATTATCTGGCAGGCGACAACCGGTCCGTGCCGATGGAAGCGCATGTTTTCGGCGAAATGCACAAACGCTACCTTAAAGGAGCTCCGTTATGGTGATCAGAGCAAAACATATCGTCTGGTGTACCGTCGTGATCGTTTTACTGGCTGCGGGCGGGATCGGCTTGTGGCTGTATCTGCGTCCAACCGATGAAAACCTGATCCGGAACCAGTTCAGCCGGCTGGCCGCGCTGGCCTCGAAAAACACGAAAGAAGGCGCCCTGCCCGCGGCCGCCCGAGCCAAGGAAATGGCGTCCCTGTTTTCAGGCAGAAGCACGTTCGCGGTGGACGGACTGGACTGGATGGCCGGGCCGTTCAATCATGAAGCGCTCAGCGGCAATATTTTCCGTTCGCGGGCCATGTTCGACAAGCTCACGCTGTCGCTCGACGACCTCGAACCGGAAATCGACGCCCCGAACCGGAAGGCGAAAGTCAATCTTTCCGCGGTCCTTTCCGGCACGCTCAAAGACGGCAAAAATATCCGTGAGGTCCGGGAACTGGAATGCAATATGCTTAAAACCGACGACGGCTGGGTGTTCGACAGTTTCAAGGTCCGCCAAATCATCCGGAAATGACTTTTACTTCAACTCCGCCAGGGAAACGGCATCGATCCAGAGGTCCGAGGGGCCGAGATTGACAAAGGCGATCGGCGTCTGCGTCGAATTGAAAATGGTGTCTTTCGTGGTAAAATCGACCTGGACGACCTGCCATTTGCGGTCCCCCGCCGCCGGCTTGACCGTCTTCGGCGCGAACATCAGCGAAACCTGGCCCGGCCGTTCTGTATAGGGGAACGGCTGGAGTTTCAGCTGACCGTCATCCGCGGCGAAACGGACGGCGAACGAGAGCCGGTAGCGGGTGCCGGGTTTCAGGATGGCATACTGCTGCGCGTTGTAATACCAGGGAAGTTTGACCTCCTTTTTCGGGTAACCGAACCGACCGTAAGGACCGGCGAGGGTCTTCGGGAAAGGAAGCGGCTCGGAATGTCCCGGCAGACGCAGGGAATACCGGCCCTGATATGGATCCCGGTCATCGAGCAGTCCGCCGAGGGCAGGCTTGTCCAGTTTGGAATCATCCAGCTGTTTCATGGCATGGATGTAGTAGCGGGAATAGACGCCCCAGTGGTCCGCGGCCATGGTTTTCCCGGTATGCTGTTCGAAAGAGCAGTTGCTCAGGTTCGGAGCCAGAATGATCCGTTGTTTCTGCCGGCCCGCGGTCAGTTCCGCATAAGCCTGCTCCTGCAGGGAATTGCGGTTTTCCAGCGGCAGATCCAGCGAGACAAATTGTCCGGGCTCGAGATCGGCGGCGGCCGGAAGATTTCTGACCGACAGTCCTTTGGGCAATTCGATCTTCAGCGGGACATGCTGTTTCCTGCGGCTGAAATTCATCAGGGAAACGCGCAGGACATCATTGCCGCGGCTCTGCGGCCAAATGAAATCGGCGCGGACGCTTTCACTTTCGGGAAGCCGGAGCGGGATCAGGATGGAGGAAGCGCGGCTGACCGGCACGGTCAGAACGATGGAACCGGCTTCATTCCGGATCGGAACGGCCTCGGTGCGCTCTTCTTCCATGAGGTAAGCCAGGGCAGCGGACGGAATTTCGCCGCCGGCCAGCAGTTTTTTATCCAGTTCCAGCTGAATGCCGGTTTTCAGATGTTCATTGCGGAGGTTGATGAGCAGCCCGTGATGTTCCTTATCCTTGCGGACGAAATACTTGGCGACGACACCGGGCCGGGAGAGTTTGAGTCCGACATTGTCACGGAAGACGCCGCGGTACATCCAGTCGCGGATCCGTCCGCGATGCTGGGTAAAATGACGCGCGATGCCGGCATAAGTCGGCAGGTCGCTCCGGGCGATCAGGTGATAATCCCGGACAGCCTCGTCCCAGTTCGGAATGCCGTCCCGGTTGGGATGGTTGGATTCGCCGCGGAAGAATTTGATCTGGGGGAGAGCGAACAGCAGCGGAGCGCCGTCCAGTGCATCAGGACCGCTGCGGAGTCCGAGTTCCTCGAACTGGAGCAGATAATCGGGCGAACCTTCACCGGTAAAGAAGCAGGATTTTCCTTGTGCGCGGACTTTCCGCATGATGCCGGTGAAGAGTTTCCCCAGTCCGACCATCTTCATACCGTACTGTTTTCCGTGATCGTGCGCGGTATTGTAGCACTCGGTATAGACGCAGGTCTCATCGGCGTAAACCCCGGAAAGGCCGTATTTTCCCAAGATGAAATCCTGCATGACGAAACGGGCGTAATCGTTCCAGGTATGGTCGGCGGTGCACATGGTGCAGTCCGGCGGAGCATAATTCCAGGGGTTCAGGTTGCCGTGTTCGCTCCGGGTCCCGCCTTTGGCGGCCATGCCCGGTTTCGCGAGCGTTTCGTGGAACGGCAGCTTTTCGCGGGGATATCCGCCGATCACCGGCGAGGTCTCATATTTCAGCGACCAGCCGTAATGGTCCCAGTACTGGATCGCGGGCTGTCCGGCCTTTTCCAGGGCGCGGTATTGCGCTTTGACCGCATCCGGCTTTCCGTAGGTCGGGCTGTACAAATGCGTGAAAGACACCTTGGGATCCACATGCCAGTGCATGTCGTAACCCATCCAGCGGAAAATGGGGATCATCTGATTTTCGGTCCGGTCAAGCGGATAATAGGCGCCGCAGGCGCAGGCCGTGACATCCCTGACCAGCGGATCGTTCACCAGCGAGAAATCCATCCAGGAACGAGCCCATTTTCCATAAAGATCGCAGACCGCATGTTCGTCGCCTTTGAAGAATCCGGCAGCGTAACGTAAATCGGCCTTTTTTCCGGCCTCGACCAGATAACGTCGTGTCGAGCTCATGGAAACAGTGCTGTTGCCGGCATTCGGCTGCAGCACGAAACGGACGCCGATCCCGTCCGGATTGCGGTTCTGCACGGTAAACGAACCGACGCCTTTGGCGTAAATGGCGGAATATCCCATGGCATAAGAACTCGGCCAGGTTCCCGATCCGCCCTCGCGGAGCCCGAGCGGAGCCCCGGTGAATCCGAACGCGCAGAGATTGCGGATCGCGGTATGAAATACATTTTCCGGATTGGCGGTCAGCCGGACGTCACGGAAAGCGGGGAATTCGACGTTCCGCACATCTTCAGCGGACTGATTGTCCAAAGAAAGTTCCCATTGGGGGAGAGAGCCTTTTTCGAGCGTAATCCGGACCGCGGTCTCAACTTTCTTGTCGCAGAGTGCATAACGCAGTTCCAGGATCTCCTTGCCGTTTTCCCGGCGGCAGCTCCGTTCGGTCAGGGAGCCGGGTTCGGGCCGGATCAGCCGGTAGCCGTTTTTGGCCGAACCGATCTGGAAGGAGAACAGCGGCTGGCTGGAACTCTCCGGCAGGATCGGAGTGCCGTCGGCAAGGAAATAGCCGGTGAGGTTTCCGGTCGTGGAGTCGAAGGTCATTTTCTGGTCGGGATCCTGCAGGGCAATGACCTTGGCCGGGGCCAGCTCGGCCCGGATCTCCGGGATCAGCTTGCCGCCTTTGAAATATCCGCGGAGCATGAAAGTCCGGGATTCCGTCATCGGCAGCGACGGCATCGGAGTAAAAGTGAGGCCGCGGTCGTAGGAAATCTCAAATCGTGTTCCGGCGGGTGCATCGAGCGCTTTCAGTTTTCCGGTGATCTCGGCATAATCAACCGTGGCCTGACCGGAGGTTTCCCGAGCGGAAGTTTTCGGCATGACCGGCTGCAGTTTCCGGCGAGGCTTCTCCTCGGGGACCAGTGCGACCGCGGCGCAGTTCATGTAGTACATGCCCCAGCGGATACGCAGGCAATGTTCACCGGCGGTCAGCTCCCTCGG
>SUWI01000125.1 GCA_015061565.1 Lentisphaerota bacterium | reverse complement strand
GAAAATTCACGCTGGAAAGCGGCGCGAAACTGAGCTTTACGGTCAGCTCCGCCGATGCGGCGAAATTCACGATCTGGCAGCAGGACGGCGGCAAGCTGAAATCGCTGCAGAGCACTACGGTCGGCGCCGGTAAAACCGTCGACACGAAAGAATTGCTGCTGAATGCCGGAGATTATTATGTCTCCATGCAGTCGACCAATGCGTCGAAAGGCGGGAATGCCTATTACACGGGGACGCTGAACGGCAAGAGCGCGTTCTTCACCAAGGGCGACAACAGCGATGACACATTCGATGGTTACGGAGTGGAAGATCTGGGCGTGTTCCCGGTCGAAGAAGGGGAAGCGCTTATGATCGAACCTGACTGGGTCGGTCTGGGCGATGAGGTCGACTACAGGCGGTTTGTGGTCACGGAAGGCATGAAAGTGTCCTTCAACGTCACCAATTCCGACGCGGTTTCCCTGGCGATCTATCAGCAGCAGGGGGATAAATTGGGCAAGGCGCTGCAGACCACCAGTTTCAAGGCTAATGCCGGCGGTTCCACCAAGAGCCTGGCATTGAAACCCGGCGTTTATTATCTGGCGGTGACCTCGACGAATGCGTCGAAAGGCGGCAGTGCGGATTATACCGTTTCCGGTTTCCGGTATGACGAGCCGTTGAATCTCACGATCAAAGGCGTGGCGTATCCAAACAGCATGTATGACGGAAATGGGTATTTCCGTCCCGAAGCGAAGCAGTCCGCGATTCGAGGAAGCGCCAATGCCGACAAGGTCACTTTCGCCGGGAATTATCGCAGTGTGGTCCCGAATATCACATTGAGAGACGGCAACGACCAGATCATTCTGGAAGCATCGTCCAATGATGGAAGCGTTATGATCGGGGACTACTGTGAGATCGACAGCGGATATGGTTATACTTATCCGGACTGGATACCCGGAACCATTGACATGGGCGCGGGAGACGACACCATCCAGATCAATAAGGAATCCGGACTTGCGTGCGACAGGATCGATTTCGGAGACGGCAACGATTCGTTCGTTCTCAATGCCGACAGCAATTATAACAGTATTGGAGAAGAAGCGGTAATAACGTTTGGGAACGGAAATGATTCGCTGGTGCTCAATCAGGATGCCTACTGGCGTTTCTCAAACTCCTATGAAGTTGATTTCGGAGCCGGGAACGATGCCATCCTGGTCAGGAAAGGAGCGGAACTGTATTTCTCTTCCTACCTGGGAACGGCATACGACGGAACGGGTATTATTTCGATGGGAGACGGCAACGATACCGTGACTATCGATTCCGACGGAACGATGGAAGTCCGCAGTTCTTATGAGGTTGTTCCCGCCGTGCTGGATTTCGGGAAAGGGACCGATTCCCTGACGCTGAACGGGAAACTGATCCTTGCCAATGCCACAGTCACCGGGCTGGAAAATGTTTCCGGTTCCGGACTGCTGCTGGTGGACAATATGGAAGCGGTCGATCCGAACGGTTTTCAGGTATTTGCCAACAGTCAAATCGAGGTGGTCAACGGTGTCGGCGGGTCCTATTACTTCGGTTCATCCAAGGCGGAGGAACTCTCGGACAATACCAAAGCCAAAGCAAAGGCCGTTGTTTGGAAACAAGTAAAAAGTTATTATGCCAGATCCAGCGCCATTGACATCTGGCTTTGCGGGGAAGAACTGGCAGACAGTGTGCCGTACGGCTTTACCGATACGACCGACTATGTCAAGTTCACCTGGAACACCAATATGGAGACTCTTTATGTCACTGTTTCCGGCGATTACACGTTCAGATTGGAAGACAGCAATGGCCACCATGTTGCTCTATCGGAAAACCTGATCTATGGACCATATGGGGAAGGAGAGCAAAAATACCTCGATCTGAGTGTTCTGGACCTGAAAGCGGGCGCCACCTACTATGTCAATATGTCGGTAGCAGGCAATCAGCATGCTGCCGGAGAAATCTGGATGGAAAGTGGCAATGGTTACTGGTATGATTATGACGAATATGCCAACTCCCATACCTACACCACGAGCCGTGAATTGACCGATCCGGAATGGGAGGACAGCAGCAAATGGTATGTTTCCGGCTATGATAAAGGCGTCATCGATTTCAGCTACACCTATGACGGTCAACGAGTCCTCTTCACCGGCGGGCGGTATATGCAGGCCGACAGCATTACCCTCGGCGAGGGCAATGACCTGATCCAGCTGGAACCCTCCAACATCGAAGGTCTTGTCGAGGTCGGGTGGATCGACACCGGAGACGGCCACGATACGCTGCTGTGCGGATGTGACACTGTCCTGATCTGCGGGGATATCAACTTCGGGGATGGAAACGACACCTTCCAGCTGCTGCCGGACGGCGATTTTGCCAATACGATGAACCGGAACAACCCGTATGAGACTCTGATGCTCGACTTCGGCGACGGCGACGATACGCTGCAGATCGGCAGATCGGTCGATTTCGAGGTTTACGGCAACGGACATCAGCTGAATTTCGGAGACGGCAACGACAAAATGCACATCGAGGAAGAATCCCGGATCAAGTGGACCTGCACTGGGAACGCCGGCGATTCGGTGATCGACTTCGGAGCCGGGGACGACGTGCTGGATATCGACGAAGGAGCCGCCCTCAGCGCGCACGAACTGGATTTCGGATCCGGCAACGACACGCTGGTGCTGAATGGTCTTCTGCAGATCAACCGGAGCAATCAATCCGAGGATATCCTCTCCGGATTGGAAAACGTATCCGGCTACGGTCAGCTGTGGATCGCCGGCGGTCTGGACGGCATTTCGCAGGGCACGCTGGACAAGTTCACTGCGGCGGGGATCACGGTGGTCGACCGCGGTCAGGATTATGAGGATTTCAAAGGCTGGATCGCCTGACCGGAGCTGTTCCGCGGCAATGACGGCGCCGGGACCGAAATAGTCCGGTCCGTCGCATTGGCGCAGGAAACTGCCGAAAACATCATCTGCGGAAAAATCCGGGCTGCTGACTTGTAAAAAATCACTGTCAGCAGTATATTATTCAATCAAACCGAACCAGCACAGGTGAAAAATGAAAAACAGCAATCGCAGCGGCCGGTATGTCGAGATCATGGATACGACACTCCGGGACGGTGAACAAACTCCTGGCGTCGCCTTCACTCCGGCGGAAAAACTGGGGATCGTGCGTCTGCTGATCAACCACCTGCATCTGGACCGTCTCGAAATCGGCTCCGCCCGGGTTTCCGAAGGGGAACGCAAAGCCATCACCGACATTCTGAAATGGGCGGAACACCGGGGCTGCGCCGAACGCATGGAGATCCTCGGATTCGTCGACAACGGCAAATCGGCGGAATGGATCAGGGAATCGGGCGGGCATGTGATGAATCTGCTGGCGAAAGGATCGGAACGGCACTGCCGGGTGCAGCTGCGCAAGGATCCCGCCAAACACCGTGCGGAAGTCTGCGCCGAGATCGAAAACGCCGCCAAACTCGGATTGACCGTCAATGTCTATCTCGAAGACTGGACCAACGGAATGATTTATTCCTTCCCGTATGTTTACGAATTTTTCCAGGCGCTCGCGGGTTGTCCCGTGGCCCGGATCATGCTGCCGGATACGCTCGGGATCATCACGCCGGACCGGCTGACCATGTACCTGGAATGGATCTATTCGGCCTTCCCGGATGTCAAGCTGGATTTCCACGGGCACAATGATTACGGACTGGTCACCGCGAATTCGCTGGCGGCGGTCCGGGCCGGAGTGTCGGGGATCCATACCACGATCAACGGCTTGGGCGAACGCACGGGCAACCAGCCGCTGTCGCAGCTGGTGGTGACCATCCACGACCATACCGACCGGCTCACCCGCATTGCCGAAAAGGAGATCCAGCACGCATCCGAAGTGGTGCAGGCGCTTTCGGGCAAGCGTTTCAGCTGGAACATGCCGGTGGTCGGCAGTGATGTTTTCACGCAGACCTGCGGGGTGCATGCCGACGGCGACAAAAAAGGCAATCTTTACATGAACAAGCTGCTGCCGGAACGTTTCGGGCGCAACCGGAATTATGCGCTCGGCAAACTGTCCGGAAAAGCCTCGCTCGACCAGAATCTGGCTCTCTTCGGCATCGAGGAACTCCTGCCGGACCAGCGGCAGAAAGTGCTGGACGAGATCGTCCGTCTCGGCGACCGCAAGAAACAGGTCACGCCGGCCGATCTGCCGTTCATCATTTCCAACGTGCTGCGGACGCCGACCAGCGGCCGGATCCAGATCGTGGATTATGTGGTCGAGTCGAAGATGACCTCGCCGCCGAAAGCCACAGTCACCTTGCGGATCGACGGCGCGGAAATCACGGCCTCGGGCTCGGGCGACGGCGGTTACGACGCCTTCGTGAAAGTGCTCCGGCGCGAACTGCGCAAGCATGGCATCCAGCTGCCCAAACTCGCCGATTACGAAGTGCGCATCCCGCCCGGCGGCAAAACCGACGCCCTGGTCGAAAACACCATCATCTGGGAATTGTCCGGCGGCCGGCGGCTCACCACCACGGGCGTGGACAGCGACCAGATGCACGCCGCCATCATCGCCACCCAGAAAATGCTCAACTTAGTCGTAAAAAAATAAACCCCCAGCATGGAGAGAAACATGAAAAAAGGAAACGCAGTCGAACAACGTTATCAAAGCGCCAAAGCCCGCTATGCCGAAATGGGCGTGAACACCGATCAGGCCCTGGCGGCCCTGGCAAAGATCCCGATCTCGCTCCACTGCTGGCAGGGCGATGATGTGCACGGCTTCGAAAAAGACGCCGGCGGCACCTCGGGCGGCATCCTTTCCACCGGCAACTATCCGGGCTGCGCCCGCAATCCCGAAGAACTCCGCGCCGACCTCGACCAGGCGTTCAAGCTGATCCCCGGCGCCAAACGCCTCAATCTCCATGCCATCTATCTGGATTCCAAAAAACCGGTCGACCGCAACAAGATCGAACCGAAACATTTCCAGAGCTGGATCGACTGGGCGAAAAAACAGAAGGCCGGACTGGATTTCAACCCGACCTATTTCGGCCATCCGAAAGCGGCGACCAATCTGACGCTTTCCAGTCCCGACAAGGGGATCCGCGATTTCTGGATCGAGCACGGCATCGCCTGCCGCAAGATCGCCGCGGCCATGGGCAAAGCGCTCGGCAATCCCTGCATCATGAACACCTGGATCCCGGACGGATTCAAGGACATCACGGTGGACCGTCTGGCCGCCCGGAAACGGCTGATCGGATCGCTGGACGCCGTCTTCGCGGAAAAACTCTCCCCGAAATACATGCGCGACGCCGTCGAATCCAAGCTGTTCGGCATCGGCGTGGAATCCTGCACCGTGGGCTCCAACGAATTCTATCTCGGCTATGCCGTCAAGAACCACCTGATGCTCTGCCTCGATTCCGGCCACTTCCATCCGACCGAAGTGATCAGCGACAAAATCAGTTCCGTGCTGCTGTTTGTGGATGAACTGCTGCTGCATGTGAGCCGTCCGGTCCGCTGGGATTCCGACCATGTGGTGCTGTTCGACGACGAACTGCAGAACATCGCCGCCGAGATCATCCGCAACGGCGCGGACCGGATCCATATCGGACTGGATTACTTCGACGGCACGATCAACCGCCTGGCGGCCTGGACGATCGGCACGCGGAACATGCAGAAAGCTCTGCTGGCAGCCCTGCTGCTGCCGCAGAAGGAACTCGCCGCGCTGGAAAAGAAAGCTTCCAACACGCGCAAGCTCGCATTGCTGGAAGAATGCAAGTCGCTGCCGATGGGCGCCGTTTACGATTATTTCTGCGCCAAAAACAACGTTCCGGCCGGTTTCGATTTCATGGGCGAGATCGAAGCCTACGAGAAAAAAGTCCAGTTCAAACGGAGCTGACCCCGCATCATGAGTCTGATCGATCTGACCTGTGCTTACCCGCGGGGAGCGGACGCCAAAGTGCGTCTGACGGAAATTCCACTGAAATCTGCGAAGACCGCTTACACCGGCATGGTCTACGACTTCGAATCCAATTCGATGGACGGCAGTTATCTCGACCTGCCGGGCCATATCCGGGAAACCGACGACGGTCAGAGGTCGGACAATCTCGATCCCGCGCAGTTCTACCGGGTCCCCTGCTCGGTGATCCGGCTGGACCGCACCAGCGGCAGCGGCGCGGTTTCCGGCGCCGAACTCGAACAGGCTTTCGGCGGCCGGGTCAACACCCCTGCCCTGATGATCAATGCCCTCGGAAAACTGGATCCGCAGGACATCGATATCCGCAGCGTCTGGCTGGATTTCAGCGCGCTGGACTGGATGATCTCCTGCGGCATCCGGCTGCTGGTCTCCGATATTTTCGAAAGCAAGTCGCTGGACGGCGTGTTCCTGAAACTTTTTCAGGCAGGGATCAGCACCGTCTGCGAGCCGCGCGGCATGAGCCGCATCCGCTCGAAACAGGTTGAACTGACCGTCATGTTCCCGAAATACCCCGGCCTCACCCAGTTCCCCTGCCGGATCCTGGCCGATGACGGAATGCAAGATTGATTTTCAAGGAGGATCATTATGAACCATAAGGAAATTGCGGAGGGACTCCGGTCCCTGGGTCTGAAAGACGGCAGCATCGTGCTGCTTCACAGTTCATTTCTCAGTCTGGGCAAAGTCAACAACGGTCCCGGCGAGGTGATCAAGGCGTTTCTGGAAGTGATCGGCAAAAAAGGGACGCTGCTGGTTCCGGCCTTCGGACAGCTCGGCGTGCTGGTCGAGGAAGTTAAACATCTGCCGGGCGCGATCATCAGCTCCTGTCCGGTCGGCACCGTGGCGGCTTTCGGACCGGCCGCGGAAGCGCTCTGCCGGGACCACTGGAAAGCGGAAACGGCGCACGGCAAGGAAACGCCCTATACCCGAATCGCCGAACGCGGGGGCTACATCTGCCTGCTCGGCGTGGATCAGGACCGCAACACCTCGCTGCACAGCATCGAAGCCCTGCTCGAACTGCCGTATCTGCAGACCGTTTCACGCACCTTCAAGAATCCTTCCGGCAAGGAAGTGACGCGGGAATATAAATTCTATCCGGGACCGCACCGCGATTTCATCGGGCTCGACCGGCTGCTGCTGGATTCCGGCGCCATGAAAGTGCAGCGGATCGGCAATGCGCAGGTCCGCCTGATCGACAGCGCCCAGATGTTCGACGTGCTGCTGGCCGCCGGGAAGGAATGTCCCGATCTGGTGCTCTGCGACAATCCGGAATGCGCCGACTGCACCCGGCAGCATGCCGCCATTTACGCCGCCGAGATGGACCGTGAATCATTCCGGCTGACCGTGTCCTCGCGTCTGGCCGGACGCTACATCCCCGAAATGATCGAAAATCTGCAGCGCCAGGGGATCGGCCGCATCGAACTGGATTATCTCCAGGGCAAGATCTGCGCTTCGCTCCCGGCCGAAAAACTCGCCGGTGCCGTGCGCGAACTGAAAGCCGACAAAATCGAAGTGACCGGCATCCGGCTGATGTCCGTTCCGGACGAACCCGAAAAGCTCGCGGAAAAACTCCGTCAGGCCGGGATCGGCCGTGTGATCATGCCGCTGGCGGGGTCCGCCAAGGCCGTCAAAGCCCTGAAGAAAGCCGGTCTGACCGTTTCGCTTTACAACATCGCGCAGAGCGCCAAATCGGCCGCCAATGAATTCGCCGACCTGCTCAAGAAGGAACCCGGAACGCTTTTCACGTTCAACCCGGCCAACTTCGCCAAAGTCGGCGAAATGCCGTTCCTGTATTCCTACCGGGTCGGACGGTTCATCAAGACCATCGGGCAGCTGGACATTGCCGACTGCACCTGGGACGGGGCCGAAACGGATTTTGCCGGCGGCAATGCCGAGATCAAGGAACTGGTCTCGATCCTGCGCTGCGGCAATTTCCCCGGCTACTGCTGTCTCGGCGGCGGAGCGGTCTATCCCGACGACTTGAACGAAGCCGCGGAAAATTTCCGGGTGCTGCTCAAGAACATGTGAGCAAATCCGGATTTGCCGAAATCCGAACCGAAAAAAAGGGATCACGGGTGAAACAGTCCTGTGATCCCTTTTGCATGATCTGTCTGAAGAGAAAACTCAATTCAATCCCAGGACATCGCGCATTTTCTGAACGAAGACATCCCGGTGGAATTTCTGCGCATGATCGATGATCGTCTGACGGTCAAACCGGACGGCTTCGAATTCCTCGATGGCATGACACAGGGAATCGACCGTCTGCTCGGGGAAGAAGATTCCCGTCTTGCCGGAGACCACGGTCTCCAGGGCGCCGCCGATGCCGAGAGCGATCACCGGGACACCGACACTCTGCGATTCGAGCGGGACGATGCCGAAATCTTCAATGCCGGGGAAAATCAATCCTTTGGCTTCGGCATAATACTTGCGGAGCTGGGGCCGGGTGGCGCGTCCGGCAAAAATGATATCCGGATTGCCCGCCGCCTCCTTTTCCAGCTGGGGCCGCATGGGACCGTCGCCGACCAGCACCAGTTTGCGGTGCATTTTCAGGCAGGCGCGCAAGGCCAGTTCGGGCCGTTTGTAGCTGATCAGCTGTCCGGCGACCAGATAATAATCCCTGGTTCCGTCAGACTCTTCGCGGACGAAATAATCGGTATCGACGGGGGGATAGACGACGATGGAATCGCGGCCGTAAATGCGTTTGATGCGGGCGGCGATGAAATTGCTGTTGGCGAGGAACTGATCGACGTTGTCGGCGGACTTGAGATCGTATTTACGCATATAGTTTTTGAAGAGGCGCATGGCGATCTTGCCGCCGAGTCCGGCGGCGCGGTAATAATCATCGAACATGTCCCAGACATAACGCATGGGAGTGTTGCAGTAGCAGACATGGCGCGCCGTAGGAGGTTTGCGGATGCCTTTGCTGGGGCCGGATTCGTTGCTGAGGATCAGGTCGTAAGAAGAGAAATCCAGCCGGGCGAGCGCGGACGGCATGAGGGGAAGATAGATCTGGCATTTCTTCCGGGCCAGCGGCAAACGGGAGATGAACGATTCGATGATCTTATGGGAATTGAAGGGTTCCTTCACTTTCTCGGGATTCCAGGCGTGGGTGAAAATATCGGCGTCAGGAAAGAGTTTGCAGAATTCGGCGGTGACGTTTTCGCCGCCGCGCATGTTGGTGAGCCAGTAATGGATGAGGGCAACTTTTTTCATTTTATTCAGCTCCGCGGCAGATCAGCACTTCTTTGATGGTTTTAAGGAAGATATAATAATCGAGCCAGATGGTCCAGTTGTTGATGTAATACATATCGAGTTCGATCCGGCGTTCATAGGTGGTGTCGCTGCGTCCGGAAACCTGCCAGAAACCGGTGATGCCGGGTTTGACGCGGGAAAAGACCTCGTAATGGGGGCCGTAATAGGCGACCTCCTTTTCGACGATGGGCCGGGGGCCGATCACGGCCATTTCGCCGCGGAGGACGTTCACGAACTGAGGGAGTTCGTCCAGGGAAGTCTTGCGCATGATTTTACCCAGCGGGGTGACCCGGGGATCATTTTTCAGCTTGAAATTCTCATCCCATTCCTTTTTCAGTTCGGGGTTTTCGGCAAGGATCTTAGCCAGCCGCTCGTCGGCATCTTTATACATGGTGCGGAATTTCCACACTTCGATCGGTTTGCCGTTGACCCCGAGCCGTTTGGCACGGTAAATGACGGAACCGGGACTGGAACACTTGACCAGGATCGCCAGCACGATAAACAGGGGGAACAGGAAGATGACCGCCAGGGTGGCGATCACGCATTCGAAAAGGAGCTTGGTCCAGCGGTCCAGCGGACGTTTCAGGTGGTTGCCGATCTCCATGGACCCCAGTCCGCACAGGTCCAGGGGTTTCGTCCAGAGGATCGGGAACACCCGGTTGGCCGGAACGATCAGGATATGGCGGAAATATTCCAGCCAGGAATCAAGACTGGCACCGATCTGCAGGAGGGGCAGCGTAACGACCAGATAGTTGATGTCCATTTTTTTTGCCAGGTCCAGACAGTCTGCGGTTTTGCCGATCACGCGTCCGCCGGGCAGTTCGACATCAGATCCGACATTGTCATCCAGATAGCCGACCACCTGAAAGCCGTAAAAACGGTCGCGTTTGAGTTCTTCCCCGACCCGGCGGCCGGTTTTCCCGGCACCTGCGATTAGGACGGGGATCATTCCCAGATGGAACCGGTCCAGCAGGATCCGGGTCCAGTAACGGAAGATCGGAAGCAGCAGGACGGAAAGGCCCATGGAAAACACCAGACCCAGGCGGGTGTAATGTTCACTGGAACGGGTGAGGGAAAGATAAGCGAAGAGGATCCCGTAGCCGCAAATGACCGAGAGGGTCAGACGCCGGAGTTCATCCACCGGACCGCAGCCGCCGCCGGGATAGAGGAAACTGCCGCAATAAACCCGTGCGAAAAGATTGCATACCACCACCGCCGCAGGCAAAGGCCAGAGATCCGTCAGAATCGCCAGTGAATAATCGCCGCCGAACTGTTTGTAGACGCACAATACCACTGTCAGGATCCCATACAGGGCCAGTACATCGGTCACCAGGAGACACCATACCCGCAGCCGTCCCTGATTCCGGACCGTTATCTGATCTTTTTCCATATCCGATATTTCTCTTTTCCCAGTTTGGCTTCACCCAGCAGCCGCAGACCCGGCGGGAGCTGATTCAGCGGTGAATATTTATCAATTACATAATGGGCTTCATTCAGATTGTCGACTACCCGGCCTTTGACCAAATAGGCGACAACGGTCACCCGCCCGTAATCCGGAAGAGTGGCCTTCCGTTTCGGCTGATAGGACAGAAACAATATCGCCGGGTTCAATTTCGGAATATAATGTCCGGGATTGACGGCGGGGCGGAACTCCGCCGGACCGCGGTAATCCTGTTTGACCAGTTCGGCCATCCTGGTGGCTTCAGCCTGAATGCGGCGTTCTTTCCCCGAAAAACGATCCTCAATGACCGGATTGTAAAAATCCAACAGAAAACCGCCAACCGCAAAGATGAAAGCGATACAGCCGATCCAGCGTATCCATTGGGGATATTTCATCCGGAACGGCCGGGTCAAAAGTTCCCAGACCGAGAGTATGCCGATAACCGACCAGCCGAATTCCAGAGGAACCGCGGGAATCAGATAACGGATCGAAACATAGAGTACACAGTCATTCAGAATGATCTGCGAGCAGACCAGAACGGCATGGCCGAACAGAATGACGGCCAGGATGGTTTCCTCGCAAGTCCATTGTTTCCTGTACAGGCGGAAGCCGATCCCGATCAGGCCGGCAACTGCGAGAACCGGGAAAAATCCTTTGAAAACAGCCGCCAAATAAATCAGCACCGGATCTTCCAGATAGAAATCCGGGTTGAAAAACTGTCTGACCAGCAATGCCAGCAGTCCGGCGGCGCCAATCCCGCAGAGGATCTTTCCGAAACCGGCATCGATCAAGACCCGGATCCCCCAGGCCGCCAGAAAAGCGGCCAGAAGTCCGACCGCTATCAGAGGAAGCGAATCCGTGATCACGGGGTAGCGGTGCATGACTTTCCGGAAAATCCAGGCGAAACGGATCTCCGGGACTGCCACTCCGGCCAGGTACCAGTTAAGCACGATTGCCGGCAAGGCCAGCAAAAGAGCCAGAACACTGCCCAGAACGCTCCGCCACGGTATTTTTTTCAGTTTCAGTTCCAGAACGATTCCCCAGAAAAAAAGCAGTGCCATGATCAACACCAGGTCGCCACGGGTCACAATACCCAGTCCGGCTGCAATTCCCAGCCAGATATAACCGGACCATTTTTCCCTTTCCTGAAAAATCAGGATCAGACTGCAGGCAGCCAGCAGGAGGAGAAAAGTCTTATGGGAATCCCGCAGACCGCTCCAGCTCACACGGTGCAGCTGGGACGCCAGCACAAAAATGAAGGTGCAGATTTCCGCCATGAAACGGGAATAGACCCGCCGCATGACCGCATAGAGAGGAAACAGTCCCAGTCCCATGAACAACAGGCTGGACATCTTGCACGCCAGGAAACCGTCGCAACGGAACAGATAGCAGATTATTCCGGAGGTGAAGGTATGCAGGAAACCGGCCCGCGGGTGAAAAGCGTATATGAAATCGCCGTCCCGGAACGCTTCCGCCATCGGAGCATAACGGAATGCCACATCCCGCTGCGGCAGGATTTCAACTAAAACCGGCAGAACAGACAAAACCATAAACGCCAGGAAACACCAAAAAGGCCAGGCGGCACGCCACGGAGCTATGTTGTCGTTCTCCGCCTGAAGTCTGTTTTGCTGTTCCAAATTCATATTTTTCTCCATGCCGATACGGTCCGGATCAACGGATCTTCCGCAGATCCAGTTTCGCTTCTTCCCAGAACAGGGTGTCTTCCACCAGCTTGTTGTCGATTTCCCAGAAATGGTTCATCGTATCTTCTTTCCTGATGCCTTTGGCGGTTTCATCCGCCAGGTATTTTTTCAATACGGCCGGTTCAATGCTTTTCGCTGTCTTCACCAACCCCGGATCATTGAAAAGTTCAGCCAGGAAAGCCGCGACCGAGGGATTTTCCGGAGATTTCAGCGCAAAGGTGCAAACCGCCAGCGTTCCGTTTCCGACTTTCACGCTGAACAGATGGGAGAAATTCCGGAAAGTGTCCTGGTCGATGAAATCCTTGATCCCGCTGACCAGCCCTTTCATGCGGTCACGCACCGGCTTGTCCACGCCGCACACCAGCTCTTCCACGGGCACGGGGAAATCATCGAGGCAGACTTTGTAGCCGCCTTCCAGCAGACCATACCAGTTCAGGTCGAAATAACGGTTGGATGCCATAGTCTTCCGGACGGCGTCCGAATAGATGATGCCGCCGAGATTGCTGCCGCGGTCCCAGATGCAGGGTTTGAACCGTTCCAGCGCTCCCGGAATATAATACTGATGTCCCGGAGCATCCCGGTGATAGAGCAGATAAACCGTTTTTCCGGCTTCCAGATCGGCAAAGACCCGGTCGTCCAGCACATCGGTCACCACCGCATCGGCCGCGGTTTTCACCGTCGGGGAGGCTTTCAGCACCTTTTCCAGTTCCTGGTTGTTCAGGCGGGTTTGCGGCAGACGTCCGATGGCGGCATGGGGATAAAGCCACAGTTTCCAGCTGTTGGTCAAATGCAGACCCTCCGCCAGGAATTCCGCCTGGAAAATCATCTGCTGCGCACTCTTTTCCGGCGCAAAACGAAGCGAGATGTCCGCGATCTGCTGCAGGCCGCCGGACAAAGTCACGTGATGTCCCTCATAAACCGTTTCCAGACTGCCGTCGGCCTTCTTCACGCGAAGTGTCAGATCGCCTTCCGTCACCGTGGGTTTCTGCAGGAAATCCGAGATCCAGATCTTGCCTTTGATCTCATCGCCGTAATAATAGACTTCGCTCTCGAAATCGGCGAGCAACGCGATATTGCCGTTGAATTCCATCATCCATTCCGGCGGAATGAACTTGTCGTCGTCGAAACAGTCCACGATGCCGTTTTTGTTTTCGTATTTGAGACAGTCGGCGAACTGGAGCATTTCGAACCCGCAAAGGCTGGAAAGACGGCATTTTTCCAGATAGGTTTTGATCGCCGCCAGCTTGAACTGCTGCGAGGCGGCGATATAATCGGGCACCTTATGCATCAGCCCCTTGCGTTCGAGCAGTTTCGGCAGTTCGGTCATGAACCGGGGCTTCTGGATGCCGTTGGCTTCCAGATACGCCGGACCGACTTTCGCACAGAACTCGTCGAATTTCCGGTTCAATGCCACGTAGTCGGGAATATCGATATAATGGACGGCTTCATGCGCCAGGGTCGGCCTGGCCGGCACGATCGTCCGGTGGATCTCCGCCTTGATCCCGTCTTTTTCCGAGGCGATGTCCAGCTGTTCGTCGTAAGCCGAACCGTTGATCCGCCACGGCGCATCGGAATGGAACATTCCGCCGTGATGTTTGAACGGGAAGAAATATGCGATATGCTGTGCATAGACATCGGCGGTCTGGCGGTCGAATTCACCCCAGCCGGAATTGTCCATGATCAGTTTGCCCGGCGCCAGCGCCCGGCCCTGTTCATAGAGCACGCGGACTTCCTTGAAATGGCCGGAATTGTGCATTTCGTTGCCGATGCAGAAGATCGCCACGGACGGATTGTTCCGGTAACGCAGAATGGTTTCTTCCCATTTCTTGTTGTTCATGGAAATGTTTTTCTTTTCCGCCTTCTCGTTCATCTCGTAGGCGAACCCGATCTCCATGTGTATGAACAGACCTTCCTCGTCGGCGGCTTCCACGAATTCCGGGGTCGGGATCGTGCTGTGGAAACGGACCAGGTTGAAACCGTATTTTTTCGCCTGACGGATATTTTTGACCGCGGCGTCTTTCAGGGTCCCGCCGGTCATGTTCGGATGTTCGTGCGCCACAATGCCGCGGATATAGCCGCGCAGATAGACCGGACTGCCGTTGAGCAGCAGCGCCCGGTTGCCGTCGGGACGCAGGGAAACATAACCGAAACGCACTTTTTCGCCATTCGCTTCCAGGACATACAGGACCGGTGTATCGGGCGTCCAGCGCTCCAGGGCGGAGGCATCGAACCAGTAACGGAACGAACCGTTCTCCAGTTTCTGCTCCCGGAACATCGGCGCCTGGACTTCGGCTCCGGAAACGTTCAGGATCCGGGGCTGTTTCAGGGGAAGGTCGGAATCGGCCAGCACCAGCCCGGATTCGATTCGGCTCTGAATGTAAATGCTCATGAAAAAACTCCTATCCTGTGATCAGTTCTCTTTTTCCACGAATTCGCGATGCAGGGCGATCTGCGCCTTCTTGAAGTCATCGCGTTCCACGATGAACTGGATATTGACCTGACGCATGACCTGATCCAGCGCCAGCACGTTGATGTCTGCCTCGTAAAGCGCCTTGGCCGCCTTCGCCAGGAAACCGGGGATCTTCATGTTGGACCCGATCACCGAAACGATCGCCACGGGACGCGTATGCACTTCCGCATGGGGGAAATCCCGGCAGATCGATTCGCGGCACTGTTCCAGATTTTTCGCTTTCTGCGGAATGTAATGGGTGATCGTGTTCGCATTGGTGTTCTTGGCGATATAGCTGATCCCGCAGTCCGCCAGATGACGGCAGAGCTTGTAGTCGTAACCGATCTCGCTCACCATTTCCGGATCGTGGACTTCCAGCGCGATCAGGTCGCTGCGGCCGCAGATCATTTCCGCGCGCGGCACCGGCGAAACATAATTCCGGCTGATCAGCGTCCCCGGATGCTCCGGATCGAACGCGTTCTTGATCCGGATCGGGATGTTGCGCAGTTCCATGTCCTTCGCCGCCTTGGAATGGATCG
>SUWI01000124.1 GCA_015061565.1 Lentisphaerota bacterium | reverse complement strand
GCCGTTCGCGCGGGCCAGCACGGCAGGAGCCCGGCTGACCGGGATCTTCAATCCCATGAAATCGACAAACACGCCGCCGTTGCGCACCTTGGTATTCTGGTCGATCAGGATCCCGACGATCAATTTTTCATCCAGCGCATTCTTCATGGCGCGGGCGGCGCCTTTGGCATAAATGATCCTGACATTGCCGCAGCAGCGGCTGTTGGAGAGGATCCGGTCGAGGAACGGCAAGCGGGCAGATTTCACCACGACCCCGATCGGAAGTTTATAAGTATAGGCAAGGACGCGGGACGCGAACTCCCAGTTGCCGAGATGCGGCGTCAGCAGGATGGAGCCGCGCCCGTCGCGGGTGGCTTCGATAGCCTTTTCCACCGCGCCCCGGCAGTGCGTGATATCGACGAATTTTTCAAACTGTTCGGGATGCTGCATGATCCAGACGATCTCGCAGACCGTCAGGGCAAGATTCTGAAGGCTTTTCCACGCCGTTTCACGCACTTTTTCAGGCGGCATTTCCGGAAAAGCGGCATGAATGTTCTTGATGCAGAGATTCCGGAGGTAAGGGATAGAATGCATGACCCAGGCACCGATATTGGAGAAATTCCGCATAACGCGGTGATTCATCGGAGCCAGGATCAACATGCCAAGCCGAATTACCAGATAAAGCAGTAAACCGGCAATATAACGAATGGGACTCATGCTGAGCGGATCCTTATCGGGTTTGGAACGGTCAGGATTTGAGATGACGCCTGCGGGGCAGCGGGCCGCATTTCGGCTTGCCGCCGGCAGTATGGATCCCGTTGGCAAACAAGACATCCTGCTGATCGGACGCCGCGATATTCAAGGCCAGACGCAGCTGATGTTCTGTGGAAACATTTTCCTGCCGGTCAGCCGGAAGGATCAGTTCGAAAGAAAGGTCGCTCCTGATGTAAACCAGACCGCAGCCGTTGAGCGGATAATCGGGCGCGACGGTATTTTCGGGAACGATCAGGTACATTTCGGAAGCGGCATTCGTGCGGAGCAGACGCTCAAGCCGGGTGCCGTGATACAACGCATGTTCGAGCTTGCGGATCTTCTGCAGGCATTCCCGGTAGGCCGGATTCTTCGACACTTCGTAGTTCCAGTCGGAAAATTCGGTGAACAGCTGGGAACTGTCGCGCAGGCCCGGTTCGGTCCGGCGGATCTCCTGCTCCAGGACTTCCCGTTCCATCCGGGCGATTTTCAGCGAATCGAAAAGATCATTCTTTCCGCCGCCGGGCTCCAGACCGGACTGGACCTGAGCGATCACAGTCCGGGTGATCCGGCCTTTTTCCATCCAGAAAGCGGCGGCATCCGCCCGGCAGTGTCCGCCGGCCGCGGCATCGATCGCGAGAGCTGACGGCTCCAGCGAGGCGAGGAAAGCCATCGCCGCCCGTTTCAGCTGTTTCGGGGTCAGGGTACGGGGAGATTCGGGAACCGCCGTTTCCGGTTCGGTTTCCGGTTCTGCGGGTTCCGTTTCAGCAGATTCCGTCACCGCGGACCCAACTTCCGCGGGAGCGGGCTGAATACATTCTGCGGGCGATTCGGCGGAAGCAGCGGGAACACCCCCCGCCGGGCCTTCCGCGGGCAAATCGTCCGCAGGTTTCTCAGAGGAACGGATCTCCCGCAGGAATTGGTCCATCTCCTCTTCTTCAGTCAGACCGGAATCGAAAAGCCCGGGCGTCAAATCGTCCTTGGCTTTCCGATCCGGGGTTTTCCCATGGGAGGATCCGAGGTCGGATGAATTATCAAAATCAAAAAACATCTGGTTATTTTCTTTTGAATCCGGCATGGTGCAAACCTCCCATGGTCAAGACAAGACTATCAGTCTTTCTTTTCTTCTTCGGCAGGGGCATCCGCATTGTCTTCAACCTGGATGCCTTCCAGCGCGCTGTCGAGGACCGAGCCGATGCTGACCAGGTCTTCACCCGGTTTGAGCGCGGCAGCGACTTCTTCGCCGGCAGCCTTCAGATCGTCTTCGGAGAAGCCTTCTTCCAGAGCTTTGATGCTCAGGCCGATACGGCGTTCGTCCTTGTCGATCTTGATCACGCGGGCTTCGATCTCCTGGTTCAGCGCCAGTTTGTCTTTCACCTTGTCGACATGATCTTTGCTGATCTGGGAAATGTGGACCAGACCGTCGATCTTGCGGGAGAGTTCGATGAACGCGCCGAACTGGGTGATCTTGGTGACTTTGCCTTTCACCACATCGCCGATCTTGTAGAGTTTTTCGATTTCAGACCACGGATCGTCTTCGGTCTGTTTCAGACCCAGGGAGATCCGCTGCTGGGAAGGATCGATATCCAGAATGACGGCGTCGACTTCTTCGCCGACCTTCAGGACTTCGTTCGGGTTGTTGATCTTGCGGGTCCAGGACATGTCGGACACGTGGATCATGCCGTCGATGTCGTTTTCGATCTCGACGAACGCACCGTAGCTGGTCATGTTGCGGACCTTGCCGTGGATCTTGCTGCCGGCAGGATATTTTTCCGCCAGGACTTCCCACGGATTCCGGGTCTTCTGACGCAGGCCGAGAGAGATCTTCTTGCCTTCCTTGTCGATTTCGAGAACGACGGCTTCGACTTCTTCGCCGACGCTGACCACATCACCGGCCTTGGTGACGCGTTTGGTCCAGGACATTTCGGACACGTGGATCAGGCCTTCGACGCCTTCTTCGATTTCCACGAACGCGCCGTACGGCATGATGTTCACGATCCGGCCCTTGACTACGCTGCCGACCGCATACTTGGATTCGACGTCATCCCACGGATTTTTGGTTTTCTGCTTGAGGCCGAGGGAAACACGCTCCTTGGTGAAATCGATATCCAGAACCATGACTTCCACTTCCTGACCGATCTCGAGCATTTCGGACGGATGGTTGATCCGGCCCCAGGACATATCGGTGATGTGAAGCAGACCATCCACGCCGCCGAGGTCGATGAACGCACCGAAATCGGTGATGTTCTTGACCTGGCCCTTGCGGATCTGGCCGATTTCCATTTCCTTGAGCAGAGCGGCCCGGCGGTCCTTGCGGGATTCTTCCAGCAGCGCACGGCGGGAAACCACGATATTCTTGCGTTCCTGGTTGATCTTCAGGATCTTCAGGTCGTATTCGTTGCCGATGAATTCGTCCATGTTCTTGACCGGACCGATATCGATCTGCGAACCCGGCAGGAAGGCTTCCACGCCGTTCAGGTCGATGATGATGCCGCCTTTGACCTTGTGCTTCATCAGGCCCTTGATCACGCTGCCTTCGCCGTATTCGGAAGTGATCTTTTCCCAGGCGCGGATGAAATTGGCCTTGGACAGGCTGATTTCCGGCATATTGCTTTCGTTTTCGATCGCTTCCAGATAAACATCAAGCTGATCGCCGACCTGGACTTCTTCCCAATTCCGGAACTCCGTGCTGGGGATGAATCCTTCGGCCTTGTAACCGATGTCGAGCAGAGCTCCGTCCTGACGTTTTTCAACGATTTTTCCGCTTACGATCGAGCCTTCGGCAAAATTGCCGCTGCCGGTCGAACCGCTCAGGAGTTCTTCCATGGAGAGTTTGTTGCTCAGATCGACGTAACTTTTGTTGGTTGTTTCTTCTGTTGCCATTTTTTTCTTTTTTGGTTAAGTTGATTGCATTAAGAAAACACCCTGCACCCCGTCAACGCGACGGAATGCACCTTCAAATATATAAATATAGCACATCTGCCGATAAAAGTCAAGTCCGGGCCGGGAAAAACCGCTTTTTTTCAGTTTTTTTCGAATCCGGGCTTGATTTTTGCCGAAAACGCAGTATATTGTCGCCTATTCTGCCCGATGGTGTAACGGTAGCACAACTGATTCTGGTTCAGTTTGTCTTGGTTCGAATCCAGGTCGGGCAGCCATTTTTTTAAACCGGATCCTCCGGTCAGGCAAAGAACTCTTCCAATTCCTTCAACGAAACAAAGATCTTGCAGCGGCGCAGCGTTATTCGCTGCCGCAAGTGGCCGCAATAATAGACATGGCCAAGTCGTCTTCGCGCGATGATTCGCCATTTTCCGCCGAAACAGGCTGTTTTGATTCAGCCTGTTCAGATTCAGGCTGTTTTGATGAAAGCAATTTACTTTTCTTTTTTTGCGAAACTTTGCTTTGTGCCCAGAAACCCAAAAAGAAATACGAGGCAATTAACAGACCTTTCCAGCCCAAAACATAGCAGAATAAAGCTGACGCAGCAAAAAATCCAAACACATGTTCATCCATGATATGACCTCCTGCTTTTTATAACATACATTGTTTTTCTGTTTTTTCAAGCGGGATGATCCGGGCCGCCATTTTTTAAACCGTTTTTTCCAAGTCAGGCAAAGAATGCCTTTATTTCATTCAGCCGTTTTTCAGCCTGCCGCCGCCCCAGATCGTAGGTCTTTTGCAGCAAATCAGGATCGCGGGTGATCCGTTTTATCGGGAGCGGGGATTCGGGACGCATCAGCAGGACCCGGCCGGCGGCTGCCTGTTCTTCGACATACCGGACCGTTTCGTTGTATTTCACATGTCGCTCTTCCATGGCCCGCACCAGGAGGGGATATTTCCGGTAGATGAAACGGAGCAGCGGCATGGCCGGAGACGGTTTTTTGAGATATCCGGCGGGCTGGGTCAGGATCACCAGATTCCGTTCGTATCCAAGGCTTTCGAAAAAACGCAGCGGGATGGAGTCCGCCATGGCGCCGTCGAGATATCGTCCGCCGCCCACGGCAACGATCCGCGAGACCAGCGGCATGGACCCGGACGCCCGCATCCACTCGAAACATTCCGGGTCGGCAGCCGGGCAGCGGTGATATTCCGCTTTGCCGGTCATGACATCCGTACAGACCAGATAAAACTCCGTCGGATCGGCTTCATAGGCGGCGCAGTCGAAGGGATCGAGTTTATCCGGCAGTTCGTGATAACAGAATTCCGCGCCGAACAGATCGCCGGTCCGGAGCCAGGAACGCCACGAACAATAACGCGGATCGCGGCAGTATTTCTTATTGTAGCGGAGCGCCCGGCCGATCTGACCGGACTTGTAATTGCAGCCGAAAGCCGCGCCGGCGGAAACCCCGATCAGGCCGTCCGCCCGGATCTGATTTTCCATCATCACATCCAGGATCCCGGCCGAAAACAGGCCGCGCATGGCTCCGCCTTCGAGCACCATTCCGTTTTTTCCCATTTGCTCCGCTCCGAAATTATCGATTTCCGTAATATACCGCGTCGGATGGGGAATTTCAATTTTTTTTGGAGGCCGGCTCTTTTTTTTTCGGGGCAATGTGCTATATTGTTTAATAAATTCAGGAGGAGTTATGAACAGGATCATCATGACAATACTGCTGGCCGCGGGCCTGATTTTCACCGCCGCCGGGGACGACTTCGAAGATTTCATCCAGGTCTGCGCGAGACTTTCCACGAACTACAATCACGTGATCCGGGCCAAGGGAACGCGGTTCGACAAGGAATATCAGGCGAATCTGGAACACATGAAAAACCTGAGTCATAAGATCCAGCCGGTCATCCGGCGGCTGGGAATCGGTCAGGACATCGATTTCAACCTGATGGCCTCGGAACTGGAACAGATTTATCTGGGCAATCAGGACCAGACCGCTAAAAAAATGAACAATCAAAAAAAGACCCCGAAAAGATCGACCGAAAAACTCAGTTCTTTTTCGGAATCGCCGGAAAGTTTGCTGAAAGTTCTGACCGCCGACGTAAAAGCGCTGCGGAAAATGGAATTCACCACGGAAAACGGCGGCTCCATCAAATCGTCGCTGGAAACCAAACGCCGGCTGCTGGAGTTCCGGCGGCTGGTCGATTTTTTCCGGCAGAATTACACCAAACTCTACAGGAATTCGAAAAAAGACATCTCGCTGGAACGGCTTTTCCAGCTCCGGATGCGCCGCATGAGTGCATTGTCGGCCGATCTGATGCGGATTGCCAGAAAAAACAATCCGGACACGCAGTCCAAAAACAATCTTCATGCTGAAACCGACGAACTGATGAAAAATTACGAAGCCTGGCGGGAACTGAAACAGAAAAGTGCAGCCAGGAACAGCAAGGGGGGACGGAGGAATCCGAAAAACCAGAAGCGTCTCGACGGGCTGAACACCGTATCGGCACTGCAGACCGAGATCAACGTCAGTCTGAGAAATATCAACGACCAGCTGGTGCAATGGGAACAGGCCGGATTCAAAACCGACGGATTCATCGATAAAAACCAGAAGAACCGGGCCGATGATTCCGATCCGGCCTCGGTCATGAACAAAGCCGATGAAAAAAACAAGAATTATTCCGCCATGAGCGAAAAAGATCTCAATGCCCTGCTCATACAACGGCGGAAGGAGATCATCAAGAGCAACCGCTCCATGGACGGTTTTGACCGTGACGCGGAACGGCAGTTCGTGCTGACGCTCTCCCGCGAAGACAAACGCTCCTACAATGAATTTCTGCGCAATTTCCAGCAGCAGGGGTATTCTTCCGAGCAGGCCGTCCGCAACGCAGTCCTGAAGACCAACACAAAACTCCAGCTCGAAGGCAAGCCCTTGCCCGCCAGGGAATTGATCCGCATTCTGCAGGCACTCGACAAGGACGAGGAACGCCGCCGGGAAAAGAACGATGTGGAATTCAAGCTGGAACCGGCCAGACAGGAAAAATGATCGAAAAAGTCGGTTTCCATTGCAGCTGAAGCTGTCCAACCGGCCTCGTTTTTCGGCTGAGAAGTTGACAAAATGGTTTTTCTGATGTATTTTACCGGCTCAAAATCAATAGTTGGAGAAATATGACTATGAGTGAAATGCCTGATCCGGGCCATAACGTATGGCCTTATAAACTTACCGCGGGAAAACTTGCCGAGATCCTGTTCTGGGCGCTGGCGGTCCTGCTGCTGTTCCTGAACCTGGGGATCGGCGGGCTCCGCGGTTCGGAAGGACGCTGGGCCGATGTCGTCCGCCTGATGATCCTCAACGGCGATTATCTCCATCCGATGATCAATTATGAAGCATATTTCGACAAGCCGCTGGTCAGCTACTGGCTCATAGCGGGTCTCAGCCTGATCACCGGCACCGTCACGGAACTGATGATCCGTCTGCCCAGTGCGGCGGCGGGTCTGGTCACCCTGTGGGCGACGCGGCTGATCGCGAGCAGATTCGCCGGCAGAGCCGCCGGTATTTTATCCGGCTGGATCCTGCTGACGGCTTACAGTTTTGCCTACTGGGGCAGACTCGGCGAGGCCGATATGCTGAATCTGGCGTTCAGCACGCTGGCAGTCGGCTGGTATGTGGTCCGGCGGGACAAAACGGATTTCGGCTCATATCTGCTGTTCGGACTGCTCTGCGCGATCGGCGGACAGACCAAAGGGCTGAGCGCGATCGCGGTGCCGGTGCTGGCCGTTCTGGCGGATATTGCGATCTCCCGCAGCTGGAAAAAACACCTGAACTGGAAACTCTTTGCCGCCGGGGTGGTTTCGCTGGCGGTTTATCTGCTGCCCTTCCTGCTGGCCTCCGCCAAAAAAGATTATGAGGACAGCGGTCTGGCACTGGTTTTTCAGGAAAACATCCAGCGCTATTTCGATTCGCTGGACCACAAGCAGGCATGGTATGCGTATTTCATCCATCTGCCGCAGCTTATGCTGCCGTGGACGCCGATCCTGATCCTGGCGATCATCGCCTCGGTCAGGAACTGGAAGAAAGCGGATCATTCCGAACGCTGGATCCTGGTCTGCATCGCGGTGATTTTCGCCGTGTTTTCGATCTCCGATTCCAAACGGGTCTATTACATTCTGCCGATCCTGCCGTACTGTTCGATCCTGTGTGCAGTCTTTCTGCTCTCCGAAACCGCCGGGTTTTTGGAAAAGCTCAGGAATATCGTGCTGAAGATCTATTTCTGGCTGATCCCGGCCACCGCCGCCGCGCTGCTGGGGTTGACCGTTTACGGTTACGCTTTCGGCAGGAAAATACGAGTGATCCGCTACGGTATGCGTGAAAGCCTGCAGCTGGTCCTGCCGGTCATGCTGCTGACGGCGCTGATCCTGCTGGTGATCTGGGCACTGTTCTGCCGCAAGCTGGCTCCGCAGCTGTTTCCGAACCGGGAAACCGGACGGGATTTTGCGGTCTGTGCCGGCGCATGCTCCGTGCTGCTGATCGCCTTTTTCGGCATCGTCATGCCCTTGGCTTCGGAAATGTTCCGGACCGAAAAACCATTTTTCGGACAGGTCCTCAGTCTGGGGGAAAAATACCGGATCCCGAAGGACCGGATCTATTTCTTCCACCACAATTACACCAACGGCAGTTTTTATCTGAAACACGAGCGCAAGATCCCCGTGCTGGACCATGAAGACACCGCGAAAAAGAGTGAACTGGGCACGGAACTGGCGAAACTGCTGAAAGAAAGTCAGGGACAGCGTTTCATGGTGATCGGCCAGATGCGCTATTTCCGGAAGATCAGTTCACCGGAACTGCGGCAGCAGGTCCTGGACCGTCTGAACCTCATCGAACCGTCCGGCCCGGCAGAAAAACCGAAAAAGAACGGCAAGAAATACGCGGTCCTGATCTTCCCCGCGCCTTGACCCCCCGGCTGGATGCGGAATCAAAGCTCATTCGAAATGAGTCATTTCCGCTTTGCCGAGAGGAAACACGTTGAATCCGGTTTTAAACAAGCGGTCATGATCCAGAACGTTGCGTCCGTCGAAAATGAAAGCGGGTTTTTCCATGAGTGAAAAAATCCTGTCGTAATCGTATTCGGCGAACTCCTTCCAGTCGGTGATCAGCGCGATGGCATGGGCGCCGCGCACCGCTTCATAAGGATCGGAACAATATTCGATCCCCGCAGTTACGTCGCCCAGATCGATTTTTGCATTGTCCAGGGCTTTCGGATCGTAAATGGCCAGATCGGCACGTTCATTCAGCAGCAGACGGGAAATATAGATGGCTGGCGATTCCCTCGTATCGCCGGTATCCGCCTTGAATGCGAAGCCGAACACGGCGATCCGTTTCCCGGAAATCGTGTTGAACATGTTTTTGACGATCCGTTCCGCGAACCGGCGTTCCTGATATTCATTCATCAGGACGACCTGTTCCCAGTAGTCCGCCACTTCATGCAGGTTGAAGGTTTCGCACAGATAGACCAGATTGAGGATGTCTTTTTTGAAGCAGGAGCCGCCGAAGCCGACGCCGGCGCGGAGGAATCGGGAGCCGACCCGTTTGTCCAGCCCGACGGCATGGGACACTTCAGCAATATCCGCCCCGGTTTTCTCGCAGAGGGCGGAGATGCTGTTGATGGACGAAATCCGCTGTGCGAGCATGGCATTGGAAACCAGTTTGGACATTTCACTGCTCCAGACATTGGTCGTGATGATCCGTTCGCGCGGCACCCAGTGCGCATAAATATCGACCAGTTCCTCCAGTGCCTCGTGACCTTCAGGAGAAATCATGGAACCGATCAGCACCCGGTCCGGATTTTCCAGGTCGGCCACCGCAGTACCTTCCGCCAGGAACTCCGGATTGGAAAGCACGGAAAACTTCAAACCCTTGGTGTTGGATTGAAGGATGCGGTGGATCGCTTCCGCGGCACGAACCGGCAAAGTGCTTTTTTCCACCACGATCTTGTCCTCTTCCGACTGTTCGGCGATCAGGCGGGCGGATTTTTCCCAGAACTGCAGATCGGCGGCCTTCCCGGCGCCGGACCCGAAAGTCTTGGTCGGGGTATTCACACTGACAAAAATGATGTGCGATTCTTTGATGCCTTTCTCCACCTCCGTAGTGAAGAAAAGATTTTTTCCTCTCGATTTTTCCACCAGCTGCGTCAAACCGGGTTCATAAATCGGAAGGCGGTCGGAATTCCAGCCGGCGATCCGCTGCGCGTTGATATCCGCCACGGTCACTTTATAATCGGGACATTTTGCGGCGATCATCGCCATGGTCGGTCCGCCGACATAACCGGCGCCGATGCAGAGAATCGTTTTTTTGTCCATTTCCAAAACTCCAACTTCACCCGAAAACTTGATGATTATTCGACAGTGACACTTTTTGCCAGGTTGCGGGGCTGGTCGATCTCGCAGCCGCGGGCGACAGCCACATAATAGGCGAACAGCTGCATGGCCACCACCGACGGCAGGGGAGCGATGAAGCGGGAACACTGCGGAATTTCGATCACATCCTGGGTCATGCTCCGGACTCTGGTGTCGCCTTGGGCGACCAGCGCGATCACCGGCGCTTTCCGCGCCCGGCATTCCTGAATGTTGCCGATGATCTTGTCTTTGCCCAGCACATCGTTGGCCAGCGCCAGCACCGGATGGTTCTCGTCCAGCAGGGAGATCGGACCATGTTTCAGTTCGGCCGCATGGTAGCCTTCGGCATGGATGTAACTGATTTCCTTGAGCTTGAGCGCACCTTCCAGGGCGGCGGGATAAAGACAGCCGCGGCCGATGTAGAAGAAGTTTTCCACTTGCGCATACCGCTTCGCGATCTCTTCGATCAGCGGAGCCTGCTCAAGCACCGAACGGATCAAATCGGGAACGGCCTCGATCTGTTTGACCAGTTCAATGCCCTCGCTCCGGCTCAGTCTGCGGTTCCGTCCGAGCAGCAGCGCCAGCAGGAGCAGGACCGCTACCTGGGTGGTGAATCCTTTCGTCGAAGCCACACTCATTTCCGGTCCGGCGTGCAGATAGATCCCGCGGCCGGCTTCCCGGGCGATGGTGGAACCCACCACATTGCAGAGCGCGGTGACCACGGCGCCTTTCCGGATCGCTTCCCGGACCGCGGCCAGCGTATCGGCAGTTTCGCCCGACTGACTGATCGGGATCACCAGCGTATTGGGTTCGATGATCGGATTGCGGTAACGGAATTCGGCTGCCTGTTCCACCGAGGTGGAAATCCCCGCGATATCTTCAAAATAATACTCGCCCAGCAGCCCGGCATGCATGCTGCTGCCGCAGCCGGCTATAACAATTCGGGAAATCTGAGCAAGGTCGCGCGGCGTCAGGTTCAGACCGTTCAAGATGGAACAGCCGTTTTCCGCATCCAGACGCCCGCGGATGGCATTGGAGATCGCTTCGGGCTGCTCGAAAATCTCTTTCAGCATGAAGTGTTCGTAACGGCCTTTTTCGGCCGCGGAGGCATCCCAGTCGATCCGCGCGACTTCCCGTTCCACCGGCATATTGTTGATATTCCGCAGATCCACTTTATCCGCATAAACGGCGGCGATATCGCCGTCATTCAGATAAATCACTTTCGACGTATACGGAAGCAGCGGGGAAACGTCGCTGGCAACCAGATTTTCGCCGTTCCCCAACCCGATGACAATCGGACTGCCATTGCGCGCAGTCACGATCAAGCCCGGTTCCAGAGTGGAGATCACTGCGATCCCATAGGTCCCTTTGACCTGTTTCAAAGCCGCGGCGACCGCGCTGAGCAGATTGCCCTCGTATGCTTCGGCAATCAGGTGAACCAGCACTTCACTGTCCGTTTCGGAACGGAAATGCACATTTTTACCTTCCAGATAACGGCGCAGTTCCTGATAATTTTCGATGATCCCGTTATGCACAACCGCGAAACGGTTGGATCCGTCCAGATGAGGATGGGCATTGACCGCAGTCGGACGCCCATGAGTCGCCCAGCGGGTATGCGCGATCCCGCAACCAGTCAATTCATTCAAGCCAGGTTGAGCATTTACGCATTTTTCCAGTTCTACGACCTTGCCAGCCGCTTTCTCCAGATAAAGCTGATTATTGGCATTCAGAGCCAGGCCGGCAGAATCATATCCCCGGTATTCCAGACGTTTCAACCCCTCGATCAATAAAGGCGCGACCGCCTTTTTTCCGACATAACCGGCAATTCCACACATAAAACGCTTCCTTTTATTTGCGAGTTATGCGTGTAACAATAACACAAAATCCAGTCTTTTTCAAATTCAATGACTGAAAAATAATTTTCCGGGATCATTCCGGCCGCCAGACTCCGACCAGCAAACCTTTTCCCTCGCCGCCGCGGCAGACCGTGATGATGGCGGGCGCCTCGTGTCCCGGCAGTTTGCAGGCATAAGCCAGCAGGGCATCGGGCTCGATCGCGCCGGCGGTGCGGACCAGGTCGGCAAATTCATCGTCCGGCAGGGGAACCGGCAGCAGTGCCCGGAACGACTCCGCATCTTCCGCCGGCTTTTCACTGCCGGAATACGCTGTCCCGAAAAACATCTTCAGGAAGACCAGCAGGGCTTCCGGCTGATCGAGCCGGTCGGCGATCTCCTGCACCAGATTGCCGGGCAAGGAACGCAGCGTGCGGTCATCCTGCTTCCGGGAACGCAGTTTCCGTGAAGCGATCCAGATCAAAACGACAGCTGCGGCGAGACCCGCGAGCACTTTCAAAACCGGCATCCACATCATAATACGGCCTCCTTTTTATCGAAATATAACAGCAAAGCGGCAAAATACAACTTTTTTTTCGGAATAAGAACCTTTTTCAGGATTGCTTTTTGCAATTTCCACATTATGTTATCCTATATTTGCTTAATACGGAGACGGCATCATGGATTTTCTGGAACAGCTCAAGGATTTTATCAATACCAACGACACTTTCGGCAAAAGCAACCGGATGCAGCTGGAAACCGTCAAAGAAGGCTATGCGGAGGCCGTAATGGAAATCACGGAAAACTCCTGCAACGCGGTCGGCACGGTCCAGGGCGGCGCCATCTTCACGCTCGCGGATATGGCCTTTGCCGGAGCGGCGAATTCCTACGGCGACAAATGCGTAGCCATGAGCGCGGCGGCCTCGTTCATCCGGCCCGGCACAGGAAAACAGCTGCGGGCAATTGCCCGCGCGGTCAGCAAGGGCCGCCGCTCCTGCGTCATCGAAACGGAAGTCCGCAACGATGAGGACAAGCTGGTGGCAAAATTCCAATTCACAGGGTTCTTTTATGAGAAATAGATCATCCGGAACCAGTTTTTTCAGCAGCGGATACAATAAAACGGCTTCTGCTGCGTTAAAAGGGACATAAAGACATGCAATCCGGATGCATCAAAAAAAAGCTAACAAAGATGGAGAAAGAACCATGAACAGAATCACGACAATGCTGGTTGCGGCGGGATTATTGACCGGAAGTCTGCTCTTTGCACAGGAAAACGGACGGAGAAATCGCGGACAGAACCGCGGCAATCGGCCGCCGATGCAGATGCAGATGAATGAAGAAACCGCCAAAAAATGGACCGATGTACAGAAACAGCTGAAAGAGAAATACCCGGAGAAATTCGCGGAAATCGAAAAACTGGCCCAGACCAATATTCCACTGGCGATGCAGAAGATGAACCAGCTGGCCAGAGAAGCGAAGATCTCCACTCCGCGCGGCGGGTTCGGCGGCGGGTTCGGCGGACGCGGCGGTCGAGGCGGTGAGGGCTTCGGCGGCGGACGCGGCGGGGTCGGCCGCGGTGAAGGTTTCGGCGGCGGTCGCGGCGGTTTCGGTCAGCGCGGCGGTTTCGGCGGTGGCTTCGTGAACCCCAGAGCCGAAGCGGAAAAACAGATCAAGGAAAAATTCCCGAAAGAATTTGCCGCGATCGAAAAGGCCAAAGAACAGGCTGAAGAACAGCTGCAGGCCCTGGCCAAAAAAGCTGATGTGAAGCTCCCCATGACCCAGGAAGCCATGATGAAGAAAATGGCCGCCATCCGGGAAAAATACAAAGCGGAATTCGAAGAAATCAACAAGCTGAGACAGGAAGATCCGCAGGCGGCCCGGGAACGGACCAATGAGATCTTCAAGCGCGAAGGGATCGAAATGCCGATGATGGGCATGGGCGGATTCAGACGTCCGGAAGGAAACAGTCAGCAGCAGCGCCAACCCCGGCGCGGTAATTCCGGCCAGGACATGCGCAAGAAAATGGATCAGATCCGGAAAGCTTATCCGGAAGAAATGAAGAAAATCCAGGCTCTGCGTGAAGAAGACCCGCAGAAATTCCGTCAGGAAATGAAGAAACTTGCCGACCGCTACGACCGCGAGCACGGCGGCAAATAAACCAACTCAGCGAGGACGCCCCCGGATGAAATTCTCATCGATTCATGAATTCGCCGTTCTGGATTTCTCTCCCTCCGGCATCAGAGGCTGCTGGTTCAAGAGAAAATCGGGGCGTTTTTCGCTTAAAAGCCACGCCTCTCTGGCAGTCCATGCCGGAAATCCCGCCGAAGACTGGAAAAAACTCCGCCGGGAATTGGGCTTCGGCAGCGACTGCATCATCTTTCTGACCGGCAATATCGGCGACGACAGCGTATTCTACCGGACCGTCACGCCCGATCTGCCTCCGAAAGCCATGAAAGATGCCCTTTCTTTCGAACTCCCGGGCCAGCTGCCGCGGGAGGTCACCGATGAAGAGATCCAGTTCATTCCGGCCGGTCGGCTCCCGGACGGGTCCGAATGCGCGGTCAATGTTTACGCTTTCAAGCCGTCCGGACTGGATAAAGTTACTGCGCTGATTTCCCAGAGCTTGAAGAAAGCGGATTATCTGCTCTATCCGCTGCTGAGTCTGAAACTGGATGATCCGCCCTGTTTTCTGCCGGAGATCGAACCGGATTTCTTCTTTGCCGACGGGCAATGGCATGACCGGAGCAGCTGGGACGATTCGATGTATGAGCCCTGGGAAAAACAGTTCCGGGAATTGTTCGAACTGCCGGAACCTTTGAATTTTCCGATCCGGGATTACCTGGGCTGTCTGCTGATTGCCCGGCTGGCCGCTTCGGCGGATTTTTCCGTTCTGCAGGCAGGGATCCGCATCCTGCCCCGCAAGTTCCGTCCCGGACGGCTGCGCAACCAGCTGAAGATCATGGCGGTCCTGCTGGGTCTGCTGGCGTTCGGTCTGATCTGGGAACACGGCGGCAGCCTGATCCGTTCCAGCCAGGAACAGAGCCGTCTCGCTGCCGAAAAAGCCCATCTGGAAACCCAGATCCGCAAGCTGCGGAACAAGCTCAAAGCCGGCGAAAAAGAACAGAAGGAACTGACCCGGGTGCTGAACCAGAAACCGGGCGACAACAACCTCGTCGAACGCATCGCCGACCTTTCCCGCCTGTTCCCTTCCAACGTGATGGTGCAGAGTCTGCGCTGGTCGGACAGTTCGGTGGACCTGACCTTGCGCAGCGAAGCGGAGAACCTGAATCTGCCGCAGCTGCTGAAACCGCTGACCTACTGGAAAGTCGCCCAGCTGCAGGAACGGCGCAGAAACAATGACGTCACCCGGAACATCACCTTGAAACTGGTGCCGGCAGGAGGAGATGAACCATGAGCTCGCCTGCTTTCAAAGAATTCATCAAGACCCCGAAAGGCAAACTGGTCCTGGCGCTGGGCGCCATGCTGCTGAGCTGGATCTTTCTGTTCCTGAATTTCGCCGGTTCGTCCTCGATCGCCCTGCCGAGCGAAGCCCGTAAGGCCGAACTCAAACAGCAGATCCGCAAACTGCGCACCGAACTGCAGGGCCTCAATGAAAAACAGGCGCAGGCCGACCGCGTGAAAAAACGGTGGCAGGAACTGGCCATGAGCAGCTGGCAGCCGTCCCAGAACGGCGATCCGGAACTGCTGCTCCGCCAGATCGTCGAAAACGCCGCCAAGAAAAGTGAACTGAAACTGAACAATCTCGGCACGGTCCGGATCAACCGC
>SUWI01000123.1 GCA_015061565.1 Lentisphaerota bacterium | reverse complement strand
CCGCGTTAAAGGCCATTTGAAGGTCTTATGCCATCTGATGTTCGGCGTTCTTGTCTTGACTGCCAAGCAGATATTCAATTATTTCGCTTGAGTTTTAACCATAGCTGTTTATAAAACAAAGCCAATTGCGATTGGTAAGGAGGTCTACGCACTGAAACATGATTTTTCGTGACTTTTTCAAGAAAAAATCACAGTCGATGCGTCAAAATTGGTTTGACGCTGAAAAAATCAACTTTTTAACAAGATGAGCCAAAGCGTTTTGAAATTGGCTCCAATCATTGAAATGCGCGTCGATATGAACACATTGGTGTCGCCTTAACTTACTTATGGGAGAACAAGACATGCATCGGTATTTTGCATTGATAATAACCTTTGTCTGTATGATTTCGCTTGCTGCGGAAAATCTCGTATTCAACGGTGATTTTAATATGATTTCAGGTAAAAAGCCAATGTATTGGACTGACAATCCATATTCTGAGTTTATTCCTGAAGGCGGTCCGGAGAACAAGCCATATGTCCGCCTGAAGCAAGCACCAATGAAGAAATACGAGAATAAATTCCGCCAGCACAATTTGACGATGGTTCCAGGCAGCAGATACCGTCTGAGCGCGTGGGTTCGGACGAAGGGCTTCAAATCGCCGCATTATGGCATTGTTCTGATCAGTAAGGACTGGCTTGCCTCTAAAGGGCTCAAAGATTTCCCCGAAAACAGCGACTGGACGTTCTACGAGACGGAATTCGTCTGCCCCGAATCCAAATCCGTTGGAAGCTACGGCTTTGTCTGTTTCGCCTGCACCCAGCAGGGCGTGATGGAGTTCGCGGACATCCGCTTGGAGGCGCTGGACGAGGCGGGGCTCAAGAACAGCCTTCCGACGGACTTGGCTTGTAGAGTGTACCGTCAGCGTCTTGTGCCGATCTGCGGAAATCTCAACGCCATCTCAGCCAAAAACCCGAAAATCAGTTTCCGCTGGTTTGGAAAGATGACGGACGGCGTCAACATCAACGACTGCCATGTCAAAATCATTGAAAAGGATGGACCGTTTGTGTCAGCGGAGGTTCCGCTGGACGCTGATAAGCTTTTTGACGTGTCGTTGAAAGGCCTTGAATTGGGCTGGCATACGCTGCTCTGCCGCGTGATAGACAAAAAGTGTGGAAAGGCAATTCATGAACGGCGAATCAAGGTGCGCGTCCGTTACCTGCCGACAGAAGAAGAGGCGACGCCTTGCAAGCGGCTGAACAATTTTACATGTGAATATTTCAACGGAAGCGTCGTTGCGGGAAAGACGGTCGGATTCGTTCTTCCTCAGGACGGATGGTATTATATTTCTTTAAAAAATAAGGATGGCAAAAGCCGGCTCATGCTTGACGGAGCGGCGGTTGTCACGGAAACGACGACGCATTCAGAGGCATTCCGATATCTCGAGGCGGGGCGGCATGTCGTTAAAACGGGCACGCCTGGACGATTGGTTTTCAGGTCGATTTCGGAGACACTGAGTTGTGCCATCCTTGAAGGTCCGCGCATGACGACGTTCCCGAAATACGACTGGAAGTTCGCAAAGAAGTGGGCGGCGTTTGCCGTTACGCATTTCAACCGAGGCGCACCAAGCGCCGCGGTCCTCAAGGAATGTCATGAGATGGGCAGAATCTGGACGAAGAATTTCCATATGGCGGATTCGCCAGGAAGGGATTTAACCGAAAAGCGCCTGAAGGCGGTGCTGCAAAGAATCGGCGACGCAGACGGTGTCACCGCAGATGAGTTTGCCTACTCGACTCAAGCAATGGATCCGTATATATCTACGCTTCAAAATGCCGATTATGATGAGAATAAACTCATCTACACATGGTGGAGCCTTAAGCCGACGGTTAAATCTCTGCATAGCGATTTTTTCGCAACGTGTCTGAACGTCTCCCATGGGCGCGGCAAGATTTTGAACGAGGCTTATTTGAGAACGAAGCCGACCGAGCAGGAAGCCCGGATGTTTATGAACGAACGGTTGACGAAGTTGTTTGACGTGACAAAGGACTTTTATCCCGACATAACACGGCGCAGTGGCATCATTTTGGGAAACTTCAACCAAATTGGTGTCATTACAATCGAGCATCATCCTGAAGTTGATTACAAGTATTATCTTGACATGCAGATGAATCTTTTGGCGACTCATCCGAACTTCGTCGGCCTTGGCACGACTGGCTTTTGGGGAACGAATTATGCGGACGAGGAGATGTACCGCTGGTCGGCGCGATTGCTGCGCCATTATGTGGTGGAAGGTCGGACCGACATGCTTTCAAAAAAATATGGCTTCAGCTATCTGCC
This sequence comes from Lentisphaerota bacterium, assembly GCA_015061565.1. GTDB lineage: Bacteria > Verrucomicrobiota > Lentisphaeria > Victivallales > UBA1829 > SIG94. Next base: position 13,326 of record SUWI01000123.1, on the reverse strand, counting down.
AGGCCATATCCGCAACAATGATTTCGACCATGGGTTGGACGGCTGGAAGGTGGAGCCTGCGGCGGCGGGCAGCGTCAGCACTGGTTCCTACCCTGAGTTCAGTTCTGCGATTCAGGACCGCTGGGGTGCTTTGAATGGGAACAATTTCTGCGTGTTCAAAAAGCAGCCGGGAAAGGTGAACAGGATTTCGCAGCCAGTCAAGGGACTTGTCCCAGGCAAGAAATACATGCTGCTGTTCTGCACGGCGGACTATAACGACGTGAAGGCAAAGCGTTTGAATCCAAGAAAGCTCGGCATCGATTTCCATCTGGACGGCGTGAAAATCGACGACACGATGGTCTGGATCGACAATCGCGTCAAGGGCAATTATTCCAAAAATCACAATGTGGCGCGCATGAACGTTAACCGCATCATCTTCACTGCAACAAGTGAAACATCGACGCTGTCATTCACCGATGCCGCCGCCAAGGACGGCGAGACTTTGGTGTTGAACTACATTCAGTTGAAACCGTTCTATGCACCGGAGGGCAATTAGCAATATCGCCAGGGGGTAATAACACAGAATAGTTACATCCTCTTCAACGTTACAATCCCATAAGAGACCATAATCATGAGAGAAAACACTTTCCCCAAATGTCAGCACGGCATTCTCTGTCTGACCTTCGACGACGCCCGATACACTCAATGGCTGCCGCTGCTGCCGGAGTTCAGCCGTTTCAACGCCCGTTGCACCTTTTTCTTTGACAAGGAAATCGACGCCAATGCCATCAATGCCATGCGGGAACTCATTGCAGCCGGCCATGCCGTCGGTCTGCACACGATCCATCACCGCAACGCCGATACCGGGTTCGCCGAACTCGGCGCCGAGGGATACATGGCCGCCGAACTTACTCCTCAGATGGAAGCCTGCCGCCGGGCCGGGATATCCGCACCGTTTCTGGGCTTGCCCAACGGCCGCAGCACTCCGGAGATCGACCGCTATATGCTGGAATCCGCGGGGTTTGAACGCATCCGGGTCCATACCGGCATAACCCTGGCCAAATGCAAGGCATTTGCCGATTACGACGACTTCTACGTCGATGCACACCGGGCAGCGGGGCTGCGCGCCATTCCCAGCGGAGTCTTCGGCGCCGATTTTTATGGCACCACCCAGGCCAATCTGGATGCGGCTGTCGCCCGCGCCGCCCGCCGAAACCAGCTCCTCTGCCTGACCAGCCACGGCATTTCCGACCACCCGGGGCCGGTTGATGTCCATATCGACATGCTGAGGGAGGTCATGCGTTCCGCGACGCGGATGGGGGTGCGGATGTGTTCCTTTGCCGACCTGGCTGAATTGTCATAGTATTGTAAAGTTGCTGTGCAGGAAACTCAAATGAAAAAAACCCCCAAAGATTTCTTCCGGTTCTACAACATTGTCCCCTGCAACTGCGGCAGGGAAAAACAGCAGGCGCGGGACGTCATCGAACTGCAGGCCCGCACCGGGATCGACATTGCGCTATATTCGCTCTCGCTGCATCCCGAAGGGTTCCCCGCCCGGAAAAAGGCCGCTCTGCTGATTGAAAGCTACCGCAAATTCAGCCGCGCCCTGGAAGGCAGCAAAGTCAAACCAGGCGTGCTGCTCCAGAGCATCCTGGGACATTGGCCCCGGGTCGACAAGGACGAAGAAAAATGGACCCGGACGGTCGACTTGGACGGCAATACCCCGCGGTTCTGTCCGCTGGATGAGAATTTCCGGAACTATATCTTCGAGACCGTTGCCGCGCTGGCGAAAGAAAAGCCGTGTTTCATCCTCGGCGACGATGACATCCACGCATTCTCTCCCAAACCCGAATGTTTCTGCAAACTGCACACCGCCGAATTCAACCGCCGGACCGGAAGACATTTCACGCCGGAACAATACCGGCAGGCGGTTCTCACATGCAAAGCCGGGGATTCGGTTTGCACAATGTATGAACAACTCAGCCAGGATACGGTGAACGGGGTCTGCCGCCTGATCCGTGAAGCCATCGATTCGGTCGATTCTTCGATTCCGGCGGGAATCTGCATGCCGTTCCTGGAATCCCGGTTCAACGGATTCGCCGCCAAGGCAATTGCAGGAAAAAATCAGCCCCCCGTCATGCGAATCGCCGATTCGAAATACTGTGAACAAACCGCGTTGGATCTGGGCGTCAATCATCTCCAGGCCATGTCATACCGCCTGTTCTGGCACGACATTCCGGAAGTGCTGGACGAAACCGACACCTGCCCGCATACGCTTTACAGCAAAGCCGCGCGAAGCGTACATGCAAAACTCTGCTCCGCCATTTTCGCCGGACTCAACGGCGCCAAACTCTGGTGCGTCAACACCCACAAGGGCGATTTCCCCGTCAACCGGAAATACACCGACGGACAGGAAAAATTCCGCAAATACTATCCTGCGCTCGCGAAAACGCTGCAGGACGCCGCGCCGGAAGGGATCGTCATCCCGGTGCATGACCGCTTTCCGCACTGGCATCCGACCAGCCTCCGGGATCGGGTCTTCACCCCGGAAAACTGGGTGGACAGGATGCTCGGCGTGTACGGCATCCCGTTCCGCTGTTCCTTCGACCTGACCGGAAACGGCATCTTCGCCATTGCCGGAGAAGCCGCAATCGAACGATTCAGCGACGAACAACTGCGGCAGCTGATGACCCGGAAGGTTCTGCTGGACGGTCCGGCCGCCGTCGCGCTGACCCGCCGCGGATTCGCCGGGGACCTGGGCGTGAAGGCGGAATACCGCGACTTCGCGTTCAATCGGGAGATCTCCGCCGACGAGAAGACCGCGTATCCAATTGTCAAGACCCCGAATATTCCGTTCCTGACCCAAACCGCTTCCGGGGCGGAAGTGCTGACGACCCTCCGCTATGCCGCGTTCGCTAATTCGCCCGCGGAAAAGGTCTGTCCCGGCGCGGTCTTATACCGTAACCGCCGCGGCGGCACGATCTGCACGACCGCATTCCAGCTCGATTTCGTCTTCAGCTGGATGCATGAAAAACGGAAAATCTGGCTGGAAACGGTGCTGGACAAACTCAACGGGAAGAAACTGCCGTATATCGCGGCGGACTTCCAGCCGGTCATGCTGCTGCAGCGAAAACTGAAATCCGGCGCGGACATACTGGGCATCTTCAATCTCGGTTTCGATCCGATGGAAACCGTGTCAATCCGCTGTGCAGGGAAGCCGGCCAAAGCGGAACTTCTTCAAGCCAGCGGCCGTTGGAAAGTTCTGGCATTCAACTGGAACAAAGGGATTATGGAACTCCCGGTCCGGCTGGAATGTTACGAACCGGCGATTATCCGGATCGCGCCGTGCTGAACTGAAATGAGTTTTTTGCAATGAATAATCATGCTGAGTCGGCTGTGTACGCCGATTCAGGCGGGAGAAAGAAAAAAATGATTACAGCAACTTTTACAGCTCCATCGCCCTGGGATCCTTCAGAAATTCGGCGAGTCCGAGGATCAGGAACCCGTCGTCATTGTGATAGGGGGCAATATCGTCATAGGTGACGATGATTTTGCGGAATGCGTCGCGGATCGTACGCAGCGGACGGGTTTCCTGCTCCTGCTCAGTAGCTTCTGGTGCCGTAGGGCGTGACCCCGCCGGGATAATATTGCGGATTTTTCGGGGAGAGCTCCCTGGCTTTGTTCAAGGCCGTTTCCGCTTCGGCTTTCCGGCTCGGAAATGCCTGCAGGATCCGGTATTTCCGGTAATAATATGCCGACCGTTTCGGCGTCAGTTTGATCGCATTGTCCAGCATTTCCAGTGCATCGGCCGTGAAATAGGGACCCCGCGACTGGAAATATGATGAGACCGCTGCGTATGGGAACGGCGACCTGGGATCGCATTTTGCGAGCGCATCGCGCACCACCGCCGGCTGGACCTTGCCCGCACTGGCCGGATCGGCGGCAAACCGGATGTCCGTCATGGAATGGAGCTGGTCGAAATATATTTCCGCCTTGATCAACGGCGGCAGATAGGTTAGCGTGATCCCGGCCGCCGCGGCGGAAAACAGCAGAAAGACCAGATGCGAAGCTTTTGATTCCGTCAGCGAGGCAAGCAGACGTTTCACCGGCGGAAGTTCGGTCCGGCTCAGGATCAGGACGGACAGCACCGCGGCCAATCCCCACGAACCCGTCGTTTCGTAATTGAGCTCGAGCATGGAATGGATCGTCCAGCCGCCGAGTCCCCAGACCATGGCGATCTCGCCGGCCGCCTGGCCCGGTGATTCTTCTTTGCAGCGGCGGGTGAGGGCGGTCAGTGCCGCGATCAGCGGGATCGCCAGCAGCAGCGCCGAAAGCAGAAAAACCGGAATTCCGCACTGCGAACCCAGAGTCAGGATGAAATTATGCGGTGAATGCGGCGATTCGTCGTTCACCACATTTTTCAGGATCAGGTAATCATTGAGGAATTCGCCCCAGCCCGCGCCCGTGAACGGCCGGAGCAGCATCATGCGGATCGCCGCCTGGAAATAATCGAACCGGATCAGCATGGAATTGAAGCCGCGCCCGAATTTGACCAGCAGACAGAACGCGGCCAGTCCGCACGGCACCAGCGACCAGAGCAGGATCTTCCATTTGCGGGCCAGCTTGAGGCAGGGCAGCACCAGAAATCCCCCGCCGAGCAGTGCCAGCACTCCGCCCCGGCTGCCCGTTTCCTTCAGCAGGAAAAGCAGGACACCCAGACACGGCAGGGTCAGTATCAGCCTCGCCGGCAGCGGCGGCGTCACGCGTCCGCCCACCTGCCACAGTTTTGCCAGCAGCAGCGGGAAGATCATTACCAGATAACCGGCATAGGAATTGCAGATGGAAAAATCGCCGGAGACCCGGGATTCCTTCAGCCGGTTGCCGAATTGTCCTTCCAGGATCGAAACACCGGATTTCGCCTCTTTTTCCTGAATGAATTTCAGGGTGTCATCGAATCCGGTAAAATATTGGCTGAACGCGGAATAGACGGAGAAGACCAGGCCCGTGATGATCGCCGCGATCAGACAGCGGGCAAAACCGCGGTCGCTGTCCAGCACCCGGATCAGCGCCAGCGCCCAGCAGAGCATGCCCAGCACATGCGCGGTATTCAGCGCGGCAAAATCCCACGTGGTACAATGGATCCAGCCCGGCAGCGTCGCCGCAACCGTCAGCAGCCACAGCCAGCCATAGAGCCGCAGTTCCGCCGAGGGCTGTTCCGGGCGTGGCGTGAAGAGGATGGCGAGCGCCAGCGTGACCGCGGCGAAAAAGGAAAAGAGCAGCACCGGCCAGGCGGCCACGATGATGCCTGCCAGTTCGGTCCAGTAGGTCATCGGCATTTCCGGGATCCCCGCCGTGGTGCCGAATTTCAGCGGCAGCAGGAAGGTCAGTATGATCAGGCAGGTTTTCGGAAGCCAGAAGAGGTGTTTTTTCATTTGCGGTCCTCGGTGATTCACGCTCGGGGATGGGCTTTGGCGTATACCGCCTTCATCCGTTCCGAGCTGATATGGGTGTAGATTTGCGTCGTGCTCAGGTTGGCGTGTCCGAGCAGCTCCTGCACACTGCGGAGATCGGCGCCGGCATCCAGCAGATGCGTGGCGAACGAGTGCCGCAGTTTATGCGGCGTCAGATCGGCCGGCAGGCCCGCCTGTTCCAGATACAGCTTGAAATTCCGCTGAAAACTCCGCGGCGTGATTCGGTTGCCGTCCTGATTGACGAACAGCGGCGATTCCTTGCGCGTGTCGGGATTCCACACCGCGCGCACCTTCAGATAACTCCGCAGCGCGCGGTTCGCCGGACCGCCCAGTGCGCAGATCCGTTCCTTCTTCCCTTTGCCCCGGACCAGCATCACGCCGCCGATCAGGTCCACCGAACCCAGATTCAGGCCGGTCGCTTCGCTGATGCGCAGTCCGCCCGAATAGATCACTTCCAGCATCGCACTGTCCCGCGAGATCGACAGCTGCGCATGCGCATCGGATTTGGTCAGTTCCTGTCCGTTGGCCGCCTGCCAGTACTGCGCCGGGGCGTCCAGCAGACGCGAGACCTCCGCCACGGTCATGTATTTCGGCAGCAGCTTGCCGCGTTTCGGCGAGGTCAGCCCCGCAAAGGGATTGGCCGAAACCTGGTTCTCTCGCAGCATATAGCGGTAAAACGAACGCATGGCCGAAATTTTCCGGATGATCGACGTCTTGGTCAGTTCCTCGCCCTGCAGTCCGACCACAAAACTCCGCGCGTCGTGCACGCTCACGTCATCCCAGTTTATTTCGCCTCCGGCGGCATCCTGGTTCAGGATCAGTTTGGAAAACTGTTCGATATCCATCCGGTAACTTTCCAAGGTATGTTCCGAGGCGTTGCGTTCGGCCCGCAGATAGGACAGGAATCCGGTCAGTTTCGTATCCGGTTTCCTGTCGGTCGTATTGTCGTTCGGAGACTTGTCCGTCATGGGTGATCCTTTCGTTATCCTGTAACATATCACGGCAATGCGTTTTTTTCAACATCCCTGATGAAAAATTCGGGATGACGCCGGCAGCATTGCCCTTTTTACAAAAAAAACGCATAAAAAAACAAAAACTTACTTGAAAAAAAAACACGGGCAGTTACATTGCATCTTGACCCGGATTGAACCGGAAGGAGGTGTATGGTCATGATGAATTATTCTTTTACCGTCGGCGAACTGCTTTCGGGAGAAAATCTCCATTCGATTTATTGGGGACTGGCCGTGTTCGGATCGATTTTTTTCGGCATCACCTGTTTCCTGGCGATCATCGGGATCGGCGGACTCGATGACGGCATGGATATCGATGCGGACGGCACCGCGCTGGACCATGTCGACCACGGTTTCCTGGATTTCAACCTGTTTTCGATCCGTTCGATCCTGGCTTTCCTGACCGTGTTCGGCTGGGGAGGCGTCATGTGGGGTCATCACGGCTGGATCGGGTTCATCGCCGCTTTCGCCGCCGGCACCGCCACCATGTTCCTGACCGCGTTCGTGATCTGGGGCCTGATGAAACTGCAGACTTCCGGGACCGTGTCCAACCGTCAGTTCATCGGCCAGCCCGGTTCGGTCTATTTGAGCATCCCGGGCGGACGCTCGAATCCCGGCAAGGTCACGGTGCGGTTCAACGGCGCCACCCGCGAGCTGAAAGCCGTGGCCGATGAGCCCATTCCAAGCGGCGCCGCCGTCGAGGTCGTCGAGCTTCTGGCCGATTCCCTCTTCCTCGTGAAAAAGTCTTGAATTCGAATCTAATAAATAAAAAGGAGATTTCAACATGTCCACTCCCGCAGTTCTGGCAGCCTCGTTTCCCGGCGGAAGCGTCCTGCTCATCGTCATCGCCCTGTTCATCATCTTCACCGTCACCCTCGCCATCCTTTCCCGGTTGAAAAAATGTCCTTCCGACAAAGTGATGGTTATTTTCGGTTCCGTCTGGTTCCGCGGCGGGACCGGTCAGCATGCCGCGCGCTGCCTGCATGGCGGCACCGCCTTCATCTGGCCGGTCATCCAGGATTACGGCTTCCTGTCCCTGCGCCCGATCCAGCTCGAAGTCAACCTCCGCAATGCCCTGTGCAAACAGAACATCCGCATCAACGTCCCCTCGGTTTTCACGGTCGGCATCAGCACCGATGAAGCCCTCATGGGCAACGCGGCCAACCGTCTGCTCGGTCTGTCGCCCGATGCCATCGGCGAACTCGCCAAGGATATCATTTTCGGTCAGCTCCGTCTGGTGATCGCTTCCATGACCATCGAAGAGATCAACTCCGACCGCGAAACTTTCCTCCGCAGCATCGAACAGAACCTGGCCGAGGAACTCAACAAGATCGGTCTGCTGCTCCTGAACGTGAACATCACCGACATCACCGACGAATCCGGATATATCGACGCCATCGGAAAACGCGCCGCGTCCGAGGCCATCAATAAAGCCCGTATCGAAGTGGCCGAAGAAGAGCGCAAGGGCGGCATCGGCGAAGCCGAAGCCCGCAAAGCCCAGCGTATCGCCGTGTCCCAGGCCGAAGCGCTCGCCCAGTCCGGCGAGGCCGATGCCGACAAGCAGCGCCGTATTGCCGTGACCCAGGCCGAAGCGCTTGCCCAGGCCGGTGAAGCCGATGCCGACAAACAGCGCCGTATTTCCATCAAACAGGCCGAAGCCGAAGCCATGATCGGCGAAGCTGAAGCCGACAAACAGCGCCGTATTTCCACCAAACAGGCTGAAGCCGAAGCGATCCACGGTGAAAACCTTTCCGCCATCGAGATCGCCCAGTCCAATGCCGCGCGTATCGAAAAAGAGGCCGATGCCTACCGCCAGGCCGAAGCCGCCAAACGCATCGCCGAAGCCAAGATCAAACAGGCCGATTTCGAGGCCGAACAGGTCGCCCAGACCGCCCGCGCCAAGATGGAAATGGAAAAACAGAAAGCCGACACCATCGTCCGCGCCGAAATCGAAAAACAGCAGATCGAGATCCAGGCTGAAGCCGAGGCTGAAAAACTCCGCCGCGAGGCCAAAGGTCAGGCCGATGCCATTTTCGCCAAACTCGAGGCCGAAGCCCGAGGCAATTTCGCCATCCTCAAAGCCAAAGGCGAAGGTTATCAGCAGATCATCACCGCCTGCGGCAATGATTCCGATGCCGCTTCCAAGATGCTCCTCATCGAAAAACTCGAGGAACTCGTCCGGCTCCAGACCGAAGCCATCCGCAACATCAAGATCGACAAGGTCACCGTCTGGGACGGCGGCAAAGCTCCGGACGGCAAGAACGCCACCGCCAATTTCCTCAGCGGCATGATGCAGAGCCTCCCGCCGCTTCATGATGTCGCCGGCATGGCCGGGGTCGATCTCCCTGCCTATCTCGGCAAGGTCAAGGACGGGAACACCACCGCCCCGGAAGCTTCGGCAAAATAAGCGGTAATCCCGCTGTCTTTTTCCTGTCTTGTCCGACAAAAATTCGCGGAACCCGGTTTTCCGGATTCCGCGAATTCATTATTACTGATTACTGATTACTCATATCAGTGGCCGTGGTGGTCTTCCACGTAAGCGCTCAGCCATTCCCTGACGAAATGCTGATTCTGATTTTCCGTGCCGTCGCCGATGGTTTCGGCGAACGTATGGGACAGCGCATGTCCGTCGGCAAACAGATAATTGGCGCGTTTGGTGTGCCGTTCACGGTCGATTTTGGCTTTCCAGTCATCCGGTTCGCTCATTCCGGCATAACATTGATGTTCCTCTGGTTCGCCATTGGTTTCGAATCCGCGTTCGGAGAGCACGATCCGGCTGGAGGCCGCGATCGAGGCCGTGGAACGGCCGAAAGTGAACATGGCATTGATCATATAGCTCTGGATGCCTTTTTTGGCATCATAACCTTTGTCTTCGGCGCATTTCAGGTAAGTGAACTGATATTTATAGTGTTCGATCAGCGGCGTATACCATTGCGGTTCGCCGGGGAGTTCCACCGGAGCTTCGAAAGTGCCGCCGTGCACGATCGGGAAGGAATCTTTCCAATCGGTCGCATACGAGGTGAGCGCCAGACCGCTCTGCTTGAGATTGTTGAGGCAGGAGATGCCGTTGGCTTTGCGCCGGGCGCTGTTGAGCGCGGGCAGCAGCATTCCCGCCAGAATGGCGATGATCCCGATCACGACGAGGAGCTCTATCAGCGTAAAACGGCATTCCGTTTTACGCTTCAGGTATGAGAGATGAGGTATGAGAGATGAGGTATTGAAAACATGTTTGCATTTCTGCATGGTGATGTCGCTTTCATGTAAAGTTGTGAAGACTGGACAGATGGAATGACCGGAGATGAAAACACCGGATCGATCATCCATTCCGCATGTCGTGGGATTGGTTTGCGCATGAACAGCCGGCCGTATCAGCCGGCAGGAGTTTGCGGTGAAGCGGAAACCAATTAAGCGTGAGCGGAAAATGCCGGCGGTGCGCGGGGGGAGGGCAGCAGCCAGTCCGGCGTAGAAAGAAAATCGGAGAACGCGGAGAAGACCTCCGGTTGGCCGATGGAAACCGCATGACGGTTTTCCGCAGGCGGCAGATCGGCGTTCATCATGCCGGCGCAGACCGGACAGAAGAAGTCTGCCGATGCGATGGAGAAGACTGCCGGACGGAATTGGTTCACCGCGTCCTTGCGGACCGAAAGACAGGTATGGACACTGCAGCAGGACGAATGATGGACAAAGGTGTGCAGGAAGAAACTGCCGCTCAGCAGCAGGATCAGAAAAAACGCCCTGATTTGTCTCAATGAATTCATGATTTCAGAAAATCCTGTGTTTGCGGTAATATAATGTCATTCGTTAAAAAAACAAGAGTTTTCCGAAAAAAAAAGCGATTTTGCTTGAAAGAAACGGACAATGGATGTAAAATACTCCAGTTCGGCTGCATGAAGGAGGAGAAAAACGGCATGGCGGCGGTGAAAAAAACGGGGATGGGAAATGCGGATCTGGGAATCCGGCTGGAATCGCAGTCGCACCCCGATCTGACTCCTGCTTCTCCGTTCGATATGATCGTCGAAGACGGCCGCGGGCCGCAATCGGAACTGAAAGGGGACGTGCATTACTGCCTCCAGTTTTCGATCGTGCTGGCCGGTGCGGCAGAAGTCGTTTTCGGCGACTGGAAACGCGTTTTCCATCGCGGCCAGGCGTGGTGGACCATGTGTTGGGAACCGCACGCCTTCCGGATCCTTTCCGCCCGCTGCATCATCCTTTCGATCAATATCAACGTCGACAATGTGGGCAATGTGGGACCGTGTTCGCATGTGGACTGGCTGGCGCCGTTCACGGTGCCGCCGGCGAACCGGTATTGTCCGGAAACTCCGGCCGAACGCCGCCGCATGCATTACCAGGCCCGCCGGCTGTATTATCTGAACAAACTCCGGCCCGCGAACTGGAAAACCCACTGCTGGCTGCTGATCCATCAGATGCTGCTGGAAGCATCCGAAGCGGTGGAAAAAGTGTCATCCGCGGCCGAAAGTCCCGTGTTCAACCTCGAAATGAGCCGGATCCAGAAAGCGGTCCAGCTGGTGCGGACCAGCCCGGTCCCGCCGTCACTGGGCGAGGCGGCCGCGGCCTGTTCTTTGAGCGTCAGCCGTTTCTCGGTCATCTTCTCTTCGGTGATGGGCGTCAGTTACGGACAATTCGCGCTGCGGGTGCGTCTTTCCAATGCCGCCAACGAGGTCCGCAGCGGTCTTTACACCCTCAATGAGATCGCCGAACGGCATGGTTTCTGCGATGCCAGCAGTTTCTGCAACGCGTTCAAGAAGATCTACCGCTGCACCCCGAACGAATTCAAATCCCGGGCCTGATTACGGACCGTTTTCTCAGCGTTGGAGATTCCGGTAATCGTGGAAAAATGAGAGCATCTTTTCGTGGATCTTCCCGTTGGTGCAGAGAAATCCTTTGGCGGGATATTCAGCGCCGCCGTAAAAATCGGTGATGACCGCGCCGGCCTCGCGGGCAATGATCTCGCCCGCTCCGATGTCATAAGGCTGCAGGAAAAGTTCCCAGTAGCCGTCGATCTGGCCCCGCGCGGTATGGCAGCAGTCGAGCGCCGCGGAGCCGTAGCGGCGGATCCCTGAAAGTTCCGGCGCGATCCGGCTGAAGAATTTGAGGTTGTTTTCCTCTTTCCATTGGGCCCGGAGACAGGCAAATCCGGTGGCCAGGATACATTCGGCCAGATTGTCCCGTTTCGTAGCTTCCATCCGCATGCCGTTGACAAAACTGCCTTTACCCTGTTCCGCATAAAAAAGATCATCCGTCACTGGCTGGTAGATCACGCCGGCGACCGAACGTCCGTTCCGGGTGAGGCCGATCGAGACGCACCAGTCCCGCTGGCCGTGGACAAACGAGGCGGTCCCATCGATCGGATCGATCACGAAACAATATTCCCGGTCCGAGTGGCTTTTGCCGGTTTCTTCGCCGTAAAAACCGTAATCCGGAAAATGGTTTTTCAGTTCGGACGAGATGAAATCTTCGATCCGCCGGTCGGTATCGGTCACCAGATCGCGGATATTCCCTTTCGAGTGGATATTGGCGTTCGTGAGGCGGAGCTGATCCGCATAGGCCATGGCGCCGGCCTGGCGCGCCAGCTGTTTGAGAAATTCGATCATTTTTTACTTTCCGATATTTAGAGTTTTCCTGTTATCGCATTCACCAGCAGCGGGACCAGCATTTTGATTTTATCCGGGCGGAGCAGCAGGACCATGGAACCGTCCTTCACGGCTGCAGACTCCACGACCGCGGTGAATGCGCGGTATTCCTTCCGGTTTTCATGTTTCTTCAACGCCGTTTTCAACGCTTCTTCGACCAGTTTCGGACTGATGGAGATCCAGCCGACCCGGCAGGACCGGACGGCGAGCGAGACTTTGCCGCCGCTCACGGCGGGAATGATCTCGACTTCCACATTCACGGCAAAAACCGGCAGGATCTTGCAGCCGCGGAGCAGCAGGGCTCCCTGCGACCATTCCGCATCATAATAAAAATCGGGTTTCTGGCGGAGCTGTGCGGCACGGAGACCGGTGATCAGCAGGGTATTGATCTCGGACGGCGTGAGTTCGATCTCCGCTTTTTCAACCATTTTGCCGTCCTCCGTGACCATCGCCGAAGTCAATTTCCCGATGATGCCCTGGAGCCTGGCCGCTTCCGCCATGGAAACGCGGGGCGAAACCTGCCAGCGATGCGGTGACCCCAGCAGCATGACGCCGGTCAGGATCACCAGCAGGATCGGAACCAGCAGGATCGTGAGCCAGAGGATACGGCGTTTTTTTGCCGGGCGAGCCGGAACGTCCGGTTTATTTTCGCTGGTTTCTGCCATGATGAAGCCTCCGACCGTTGATCATTTCCACAGCGCGCGCAGTTCGCGGACGCGTTTGCCGATATCCGGCGCCTGCGTGACCTCGGTCACCATGGCAATGAGCCGTGCCCCCTCGGAGAGCAGTCCCGGAATATGATGCGCCTTGATCCCGCCCATGACGGAGAAGGGAATATGCAGGTCGGCGCGGGTCTCGCGGATGATCTCGATCCCCAGCGGACGGACCGGCGTATCTTTGGTCTGCGTCGGGAAGATCGGACCGAGATTGATATAGCCCGCGCCCTGGCTCTGCGCCTCGAGCGCCTGTTCGCGCGAATGGGTGGACCGGCCGATGATCAGTTCCGGCGCAAACTTCACCGATTCGGCCAGCGGCAGATCGTCCTGTCCCAGATGGACCCCGTCGGCGCCGCACATCAGCGCGATGTCCAGATGGTCGTTCATGATCATCAGCATGCCGTAACGGTCGCAGATCTTGCGGAATTCTTCCGCCCGCCGGAAGAGTTCCCTGCCGGAAAGATGTTTTTCGCGGAGCTGGGCAATGCGGATCCCGGCG
>SUWI01000122.1 GCA_015061565.1 Lentisphaerota bacterium | reverse complement strand
TCAACTTCTGCAAAGATCTGCTGCTTGACGGTAAAACACCTGAAAAAGTATATTCCTTTGATTTTACACCTGTTGCCGGTGCGACTCCTGTACTCAATTTCTATGGCTGGAACGTTACCGATGGAAGAAACTATGCCGGTTACGGCGGTGTTCTTATGATCGAAGTCAACGGAAAAGCCGTTACTGCCCGGATGCTCCGGAACAAACCTGAACAGGCTGTTATGAAGAACGGTAAACAGTATTCGTTCTTCTCTTCCGACAGCCGCCTGATACTTCCTTATATCAAAAATCACGCCGTTCTTCCCGGCCCCAAGTCAAAATATTATGTCTTCCGGGATCAGGAAGATTGGTGTGGTTTTGAGCTGGATATCTCTTCTCTGCTCCGGAAGGGAAGGAATGTTATCAAGATTTCCATTCCTGTGAATAAAAAAATCTATCCGGTTATGATCCGGGAACTTTATTTCTCTCTTTCAGCTGTCCCTTCCAAAAGGAAAGCCCCGGCTCCCACCGGAGAGATCCCGGTGATCGTTCCCGGCAAGAAGGCGGTAAAAAGTCAGTTCATCTCTAATAAAAATCAGACCGGACTGACTATAACTGTTGATGGAGAAAAATATCAGGTCAGAAGTTATTGGAGCATCCCCGAAGGAAAGTTTGTTTCAGAGAGCAACAAATATTTTACTTTGTACCGCAAGATCATCCGCAAAAAAGAAGTGATCGTACTCAAAGATACCATCGAAAATATTTCCGGGAAAGATCTTCCGGTTAAGCATCATCATGAGATTACAGCTCCTGAAAGTGCAAAATTTCACCTCAACAGTTTTGAGGTGAGCAAGACCTTCCGGGATTTTATCTCCAATCATACCAACAGTTCCACCTTTGTGAAACAGCAGAAAAGCGGCCTCGGACTTTTTCCTCTCGATGATGTGACCCGTGTCCATGCTGAAAACTATGTCAAAAGCTCCACCTCCGCCGGATTGGCTGACCGTTCACTCGTGCTTGGACCGGGAAAAAAATTGACCACTGAGATCGCAGTCATCCCTTCACGGGCCGATTACTTTGATTTTCTCAATATTCTGCGGCGGGAACTGGAAGTTAACTTCCTTATCAAGGGAAGCAACATCCCTATGGGGTTCTGGTGGTTTTACGTCAATGTGTGGTTTTATCCCAAAGATCAGGCAAAAGTTATCCGGCAGCTCCGGGATATCGTCAAGTATACCGATTCCCATTATGTGATGGGGAATTACAGTTACAGCGGAACCTCTTATGGCTGCGGTATCGATGCACATAACCGTTTGAAACATCCCAGAGAATATAAAGCCCAAAATGATGCTGCCGGTGAAAAGTTGATGAATTATCTGAAAAAAGCAGCTCCCGAAGCCTGTTTCGGTGGCTATTATCACTGCTTTATCGACTATTGGCCCGAGGCGGAAAAATGGTATGCTGACGAGGCGGTGATCAATGCTTCCGGAGAACGGGAACAGTATTTCAGGATCAAGCATCCCAATAAGTCTTCCGGCATCTATATACCGACGCTCCATAACAAGTTCGGTAAAGGATGTGAAAAACAAATCGATATGATCCTGAAAAAGTATAGAACCGGAAACGACTTTTTCTACTGGGATGAATTTGTCGAATGCAAAGTCAATTACAGTTACAGTCCCATGTATTGGGATGGATTTTCAGGAGACATTGATCCCAAAACTCACAAGCTGCTGCGGAAAAAAAGTTCTTTGTGCCTTATGTCCGGCGATTTCCGTCACACTATGGTGAAAAAAATCAAGGCTGCCAACTTTGATGTTATGGTCAACAGTCAGCCCCGGCTCCGCCGGATCATGAATGAAAAGATTCTTTCTTTCACTGAAACTGCCCATATCGACAACTGCTCCCGGGTTCAGGTCTACACTCCCATCCAGTTGGGCAACCATCTTATCGGTAAACAGGCGGAAGATCCGGCTGTCATCTACCGGCAGATGCTGGAAGGGCTTGACTTCGGAGTCCTCTATTATTACTATACCATTCGCTATATCCCGGATCATCATACGCTGACACAGTATATGTTCCCCATCACTCCGCTTGAACTCCACAAAGGGTATATTATCGGAAAAGAAAAGATCATCACAAAAGTAAGCGGTCTTTACGGTTGGGATGATTCTTCAAAACATGAAGTCCATGTCTATGATGACAAAGGATGGCCTGTGAAAAATTTCGAAGCACCTTTCAAAACAGTGAAGAACAGAACATATACTGAACTCAGATTGCCGGAAGATTACTCCGCAGTCATTATCAGGAAGTAACAGAAAAATGGTCGAAATCAGAAATTACAATGTCAAAGGTGACGGCATTACCAATGATACAGCCGCCGTGCAGGCGGCTCTGGACTCCGGAAAGGTTGTACACTTTACTCCGGGAACTTATTTGTGCGGGACTCTTTATATGCGCTCCAACGGAGGAATCCATCTTGATGAAGGGGCTACGCTCCTGGCCATTCCCGGCAAAGAAAACTACAATGCAGATGACTTTTCTCCCAGAAACCGGATCTTTGCTGCTGAAAAGGTTTCAGGAGCCCATTTGATCATTGCCGAAGAATGCGAAAATATTTCCATCACAGGCAAAGGGAAAATCGCAGGCAATTTCCGGAGCGTTTTCGATCTGACACAGACCGACGAACGCTGGCGCCCCCATTATCCACGGCCTGAATGGCGTATGGCCCAGATGATTTTTCTGGCTGCATGCCGGAACGTGACCATCAGAGATGTGATCCTGTGCGACTCCCAGTACTGGACCTGCTTTCTGCTTGACTGCGACGAGGTGGAGATCACAGGTGTCAAAATCAGATGCGACCGTATGGTGATCAATGCTGACGGATTGGATATCGACTGCTGCCGCAACGTCAGGATCGCAGGATGCGATATCGATTGCGGTGACGATTGCATCGCTTTGCGCGCCAATGAAACACATGCCGGCAGAGCTGTTCCCTGTGAACATGTGACAGTGGAAAACTGTCTTTTACGCAGTCCTGCCTGTGCGGTCAGAGTGGGCGTCGGAAACGGCATATTAAAAAACTGCACGCTCAAAAATCTGCAGATCAGAGATTCAGCCATAGGTGTCGGGATCTGTCCCAGTTATACACCGGGACAGTGTGTCAATATTAAAAATGTCCTTTTTGAAGATGTGACTTTTGAAGGCAAGTCCGCTTTTATACTAATCCCCCTGTGGGGTGCTGTCAGAAATGAAGACGATCCGGAAATCAAACCGGTACGCAACATCATCTTCCGGAACTTTCAGGGCAAGTGCAGCGGGAGCAGTTTTATCGGAGGACCCGTGGCTGAAGAAATTTTCAGCGGTATCAGACTGGAAGATGTGACTTTGACGATGTGTGCCGAACCTGAAAGACTTTCTGAATACCGCTGGCCCTTTGAAGAAAACGGCGTTCTGGATGTCTACCGCATGCCGGAACTGGATACGACCCGGTTTTACGGCCGTTCCGAAGGAGGGCATGCACCAGTCCTTCATAAACCGTAATGAAAAATGCTCTTTTTTTGCAAATATTCAATTGCTTTTCCGGCATTCAGGGTATATATCAATCACATGATGAATGAGTTCCAAACAAAATCAGAAAGGATTTTTTGAAAAATGAGCAAGATTTTCAAAGTTGCCATCATTGGTCTTGATACCAGTCACTTTGTGGCTCTGCCCCAGCAGATGCAGGTAAGCGCCCAGTGCGCTGCATGTCATAGGCGGTTTCGGAAATAATCCGGGATTTTCTGAAAAATTATTTGGACTCCTGCTTCCCTTTTGATCGGGGAAGCGAGGGCAGTTCGATTTCTTATTTTTCCTTTTGGATTTTCAATAATTCCTGTATATCGATATCGTTTATGGCTCGCAGTCCGTTGACGTCCAATTCCGGCTGCCGGGCAAATACAAATAATCACTCGGATATAGACGGTCGATCATGTGGGTGCAGGACAGGGGCAGTACAACCGTCCTTGACTTTTCTGCCTGGTCATGGTAACTTATCGGGCACTCGAAACATTGATTTAAGGTCCCATGGATACTTATGAGACGAAACTTTGCGCTTTAATATCGGGTCTTGCGGATGGACTTGAGAGCATTGTAAGTGGCTGATAATGAGTTTAAAATGAATGGAGCGGGTGAAGGGAATCGAACCCTCATGCTCAGCTTGGGAAGCTGGTGCACTGCCACTGTGCTACACCCGCATGATATCTTGTAAAATACCACCGGTGGACCGGATTTTCAAGTCCGGAATGCTTTTTTTTCGAGAAAAATCCTCATTCCGGTTTGAAAACCCGGCCTTCGAATTGTATTTTACTTGAAAACGAGAGATTTCAGATGAAAAAATATGAGGTGACCGCAGCGGTGATCCGGCGCAATGGCATGATCCTGGTCTGCGGACGGAAATCCGGCGCGGATCTGGATTGGTGTTACGAATTCCCCGGCGGGAAAGTCGAACCCGGCGAAAGCCTGTCCGATTGTCTGCGCCGCGAAATGCGCGAGGAACTCGGCACCGATATCTATGTGCTGGATCAGCTCGGTGAAAATACGGTCGTATTCGGCGAAAAGATTTTTCATCTGCATTTTCTGCGGGCGATGCTGCGTCCGGGTGCGCCGGAACCGGAACCGCGGGAAGGTCAGCCGATGTTCTGGACTCCGACCGCGGAACTGGACCGGGTGCCGATGCTGCCGGGCGATGTGGCTTTTGCCCGCCGGCTCGCCGATTCGGAAAAATCCGAAAAAAAATCATTTTCCGACAATAAATCGTCCTGACACTGCGTTTAATGGGGTAAAAGCAAGAGCAAATGAAAGATATCGGGCAAGAAGTTGAGGATGCAATACTCATAAAGGAGTATCTGGCGGGCAATGACCAGGCGTTCACGATGCTTTACGAACGCTACAAGGCCTTGCTCTACAGCTATCTGAACCGATTGCTGGATAACGACCGCCCGAGTGCGGATGATCTTTTCCAACAGACGTGGATCAAGGTGATCGACCAGCTGGCGCATTATGAGGACCGCCAGCAGTTCAGCGCCTGGCTGCTGCGGATCGCGCATAACCTGACGATCGACTGGTTCCGCAAATGCGGACGGCGGAGTCAGTATGAAGCGGGCAGTCTGGACGATACGGAAGCGGCGGTCGATCCGCCGGACCGGAACAACGAGCCGTGGCGGGGGATGCATCGGGAGGAACTGGAGAAAGCGGTTTCCGATGCGGTCGGGAAACTCTCTCCCGAATTGCGGGAAGTGTTTCTGCTGCGGCGGGAGAACATCTCCTTCAAGGAGATCGCCGTGATCCAGAAATGTTCGATCAACACGGTGCTGGCGCGAATGCAGTATGCTTTGAAAAATCTCCGCAAGAGTCTTGCGGATTGGAAATCCTGAAATTCAGGAGGCGGATATGGGAACTGAAAAATGTAAAGAGATGATGGACCGGATGCTTTCCGGGGAGCATTCCGAAGAGCTGACGGAGCATCTTCGGGAATGTCCGGAGTGCCGGGAACTGGCAGAATTGGACCGGCAGCTGTCCGGGATGCCGGAACACCTGGCCGTACCGGAAGAACTGGACCGGGCGGTCCTGGCGTATGCTGCGGCGAAGAAACGTCCTGCGGTCAGGATTTTGGATTTCCCGTTCATTCTGCGTCATGCCGTGATTCCGATCGCGGCCGCGGTGATGGTCTGTTTCGGACTGGTCTTCGCTTTCCGGTCTCCGGTGAATCCGCCGCGTCAGCCGATGGCCCGGTCGCAGAGTGTCCAGTATGATCTGGATATGGTCGATTCGGAGGTGCTGCTGCTTTCCTCCCGGATCCAGAATACGTCCGCCCAGCTCAGCAGCACGGCGGTTCTCAATGTGATAGATGAATAACCAATGGAGTTTTGCAAGATGATCTCAGCCGTTCGAAACCTGATGATTGGCGCGGTTCTGCTGGTCCCGATGATACTGGCGGCTGACCCCCAGCAGCCTCCGCCCCGGCCTTCGCATCGCCCCCATCCGGGACCTGTCGGGAATTTCCGCCGCCGTCCGCCCAAAGCATTTTTTGCCAAGCTGACCGATGCGGAGCGGGCCCGGATCGACCAGCTGGCGCGCGAAGGAAAAAAAGAGGAACTCCGGAAAGTCATGAAGGAACTGTTCTTCAAATACCGTCCGGAAGAAATGAAACAGCTGGATGCGCTCGGTGAAAAATACCGGAAGACTTCCGACGAGAAGGAACGCGCGGCCATCCGGCAGGAAATGGAGAAACTTTCCCGGCAGATTTTCCGGAAGCGGCAGGATTTCACCCGCGGCAATATCGCCGAAGCGGAAAAACAGCTGAAGCGTGCCCAGGAAGATCTCGAACGGCTGAAGAAACATTATCAGCGCAATGAGGAAAATATGGAAAAGATCATTGCGAACCATGTCGATCAGATGTGTCTGCCGCCGGAACAGCGGAAAAAATTCGACCGGAAGGGCCGGCGCGGAGGACCGCCGCCCAAACCGGTCCAGCCGGAAAAATAAAAATCCGGAGAACAGAGGCTTTTTTCTCTCCTGACGATCGATCAGCCTTTGTTCTCCGGACCTTTTTTAAATCAATTATCGTTCACTCCTCGGGTTTTTCACGGACTCGCAGATCGTAGTGGGCGCCGTTTTTCCCCATGATGATGATTTTCAGGTCGCGTTCGTCGTTGCCGCGGATCCGCATCCGTTCCCGCAGTTCCGATTCGAGTTTTGCCGCCAGCGCGGCATCTTTCATTGAGCGCGCTGCCACGATCATATTGTAGACTGGGCGCAGCGTCAGCGGGAAGAGTTCAGCTTCGGCCCGATAGTTTTCCAGGGCTTCACCGAACCGGCCCAGCCGCATCAGCGCATTGCCGCGGCCCATGTGGGCGCCCGGATAATTCGGCGTGTGGGAGCTGAGCATGACCTCCGTCACGGCCAGCGCCGCCTCGGTTTCCCCGCGTTTGAACAAGTAATTCAGCAAGGCGAAATTGGTCTGATATTCGCCGGGACAGCTTCGGGCGGTGCGGACGATCTCATCCGGGGAGAGTTCATTGCGGTAAGCCCGCCGCACCTGAAGCGTCGCGTAACAGGTTTGCCAGACCATCGCTCCGGCCAGCAGGACGGCGGCCGCCGTCATTGCCCACTTGATCTTATGCTGCGGAATGACGACCGGCGGCCTGGACGGATCGGTCAGGCTGCTGTGCCACAGCATGCCCAGACACATCAGCGCGATGAACCCGGTCGGCATGGATTCCATGATGATGTCCAGGGACCCGTGCAGCACCGCATAGCAGAGCGTCAGGAAACACGCCGTCTCCAGCAGATCGACTTTTTCATGCCGGTAATATTTCCGGATCATGGCTGCGAGCGGGCCGAACAGCAGGATGCCCCACAGGATCAGCCCGGTCAAGCCCCACGATCCGGCCATGTAAAGCAGATGATTGTGCGGATGGTTCGACCTTGCCGCCGGATTCTGGATCCAGAAATAATCCGCTTTGCGGTAACGCATGTATTCGTTTTCGTAGGCGCTCTGTCCCACGCCGAACAGCGGATGGTCTGCAATCAGATTGACGGCGTTTTCCCAGAAGATGATCCGTCCATCATCGTTGATGAATCTGCCGATGGCATCGGTATGTTTCACTGCCCAGAACGAACCGGCGAACAATCCCAGCAGCGCCAGTGCGATCAGAATTTTACGGATCTTCGCTGTGCTGCGGAGAAAGAAAAACAGCAGTGCGGTCAGCCCGGCGGCGAGAAATGCCCCTTTGGAACCGATTTTCCAGACTTGCCAGAAGAGCAGCAGTTCCCCGACGATCCCCAAACCGAGGCTCATTTTCCGCTGTCCGGCCTGCTTGCACCGGTCCCGGTGGTCCAGAGTGAACCAGCCGAGAAAGATCATGGTCATGACGAACAATGCGGCGGTCCAGTTGACGTTGCCGGTGATCCCCGCGTTCCAGATGTCGCGCAGGTCGCCGACTGCGGAATAGAGAAAACCATAACCGCCGATCGCCAGCACATAGACCGGCAGCAGTTGGCGGAAAACCCGATACTGCAAAAATGCCAGCAGCGGAATGGAGACCCACCATAAACATTCCCAGAACTGCAGCAATTCCCAGCGGGAGCAGTTTTCCCAATATTTCACCACTCCATGATGCAAGATGAAATTGACCAGAAAATGCCACGCGACCAGCAGAAAGAAGCCCAAAGTGGCAAGGCGCATGAAATTCCGCCTGAGCGGAAATTCCGGAGCATGCCACTTGATCCCGATGGTCAGGGCCGTCAGCGCGCCGACCGTGAAGAACGGCAGATATTGCGCCCGGCCCAGCGACGTGTAGATCCCCGGATTCCACAGCATTGCGCAAATCAGAAAGAATCCGCACAGCAGAAACGAAATTTTCTGCTGCGGCGTGTCCCGCGTTATTTCTGCGGGTCCGGTCATTTCTTATATTCCTTTTTCCAGAGCCGCACGCGGTGTTCCGCATTGGCGCGGAGATTGCCCGCGAAGAACCAGATATCGTTCATGTGGAAAATGCCCTTGCCCATGAACCCTTTCGCATCCCACACCGAATCGGACGGCAGGTCCACGATCAGCACGCCGCGCGCCGGATCGACCCGGGCGCCGAACATTTTGCTTTTCTCCATGGTTTTGCCTGTCCGGTAATCGTAGAAATATGCCAGAATATGTTGGTTGCGTCCGGCGGGAACTGCATCGGTCCGCCAGTTCAGAGGATTGATGCAGTAACAGCCTTTGCCCGCCATGAAATCTGCGTTTGCCTGAGCATTCTGGGTGTTCCAGACCGCGACCACGCCCAGATCGTCGGCATTCTGCGCCATGGTCACGCGCCGGCCGAAATCCCGCCTGATCCTTTCGGTTTCCGCGTGCGGCAGACCGACCAGATACGCCGCGACGAAGCCGTTCTCCTTTTTGATCTCCGGACAATTTTCCATAAGATAATAAAGGTCCATCGCCCCCTGACTGTGGCCGAGGAGGATATAGGGACGGCCTTTGTTGTAATGCCGCAGATAATACCGGAAGGCGGCAGCCGTTTCCTTCATGCCGCGTTCGAAATGTTTCCATTCGGCTTTGGGCAGCGGACGTTTTTTCATGATTTTCATGACGGACGCGTAGGTCAGCTGATGGAGGTAAGGCGAAAAGACCCGGACTTTTTTCCCGAATATGCCGTAGGTCTGGGCATTGGCGAATCCGGTGATTTTCTGCTGGAGTTTCGGATCGTTTTTCCATTCCATTTCGGACGTTTTCGCTTTACCCGCGAGCGTGGAATAGATGTAGAATACATCGTAATCGGTCCCCGTTTTCCGTTCATCGCGGATGACCCAGTTGTTCCGGTCGGCGTAGAAATCGCGGTCCTGAAACGATACGCAGCCGGAGACGAACAGGATCAGCATCCCCCAGAAAGGCATCAGTTTTTTCATGAAACGTCTCCATTTTGGTTTCAACTCTGTAATGTAACTGCAAAGAGTTGTTTTGTCAAATGGATTCATTCCCGGGGAGAGAACGTTTTCTGCTTAAAAATCGCAAAGCCGGTTTTGGAAACTCCCGCAGAGCTGCGAAATCGAAATTCCCTTCGCCGAGCATTCATTCTGGATGCATGCCAGCCGCGGAGAACGACGCAGGACATTTTTGATCCGCGTCCAGTCGACCGTTCCATTGCCGGGCAGTTTATGTTCATCCGAGATCCCGTTGTTGTCATGCAGATGGCAGTTCACCATCCAGGGGGCGAATTTTTCGATCAGGTTTTCTTCCCATTCCACGGGGATCCCCAGGTCGTTCCAGATGGGCGGGACGCAGGTCTGCCCCGGAAAGAGCAGACCTTTTTCCATCAGGTTGCCGTGTCCGGAATCATAGCACAATCCCAGATTCGGAGACCGGAAATGTTCCATGACGTGCAGCAGCTGACGGCTGTGGTTCAGCGGCGTCCATTGATTTTCCAAAGCGATGATCACGCCGCATTTTTCCGCCTCGGGCAGCAGGATCTCCAGCGAACGGATCAGCGCATCGTAATAATCATCCAGCACGAGCTCTTTCCCGAAAACGCTGTTAAAGGTGTTGCCGGTATGGAATGCCATGGTGCAGACTCCGTAATGCTGACAGATCCGGAATGCCATCCGATGCCGCAGCAGCATGATCTCCCGCCATTCCTCCGCCGGCAGGCCCGGATCGGACCACATCCCCCAGAGCGCATGGGAGTCGACAAAATCCAAGCCGAATTCCTTCATGTCATCGGCAAATGTCATCAGATATGCGGAATCTTTGAGTCCCTCGGCCAGCAGACCATTGGTCAATACCAGATGCTTCGCGCCGGCATCGGCAAATTCGCGCATCCGGTTTTTCTGTTCGTCACGCGAACCTTTGGTCCACCCGAAACAATGGGTCAGCGGGATCATGTTAATTCTCCTCATGCGAGTTCCAGAACGACATCTTCGGCACGGAGTCTCCGCTGCAGTTCGGCCGTGTCGATGGAGGCGGGGGTGCGTCCGGTATCCAGCGCGAGCGCCGCGGCATTGCCCGCCGCCTGGCCCATGCCGAAACACGGCGGCATGACCCGGATCGCCGCCAGCACTTCGCGGTCGCACGAAACACAGCGGCCCGCGGCCAGCAGATTATCCGCTCCGGACGGCAGCAACAGCCGGTACGGCAGCGAATAGATGCCCCGGCACGGCTGGTAATTGCCGACCAGCCCCCGGTGGAAATCGACCGAATTCGAGAGCAGCAGGATGGCATCGGGGAAGATCTCCGATTCGTGGATGGATTTGCCCTGCATGACGAAATCTCCTTTGATCCGTCTCGTTTCGCGGATGCCGGGGAATTCCGCCGAATGGATCAGATGGACTTTTTCACACCCCTTGACATATTTGCGCAGAAACTTCAGGATCGCCCGTATCTGCTTGCGGCCTTCCACCATGATTTTCGTCAGGTCTTCGGATTTGGTCCCGTCCACGTCCGGAATACGCGTGATGTTGGCGCGCCAGGTGTTGTCGTCGGCTTTGTAGAGACCGAGCCGGCGCCGCGGAATGGGATATTCGCCGTTGGCCACCGCCTCGCTGATCTCCTTTTCATAGCGCATCGATTCCCAGCCGAGCGTCTGATAACGTTTCTGGAAGACAGCTTCGTCGATCCCGTCCAGCGAAAAGAAGAGTCCGGCCGCCTGCATTTCGCCGTCCTTTTCCTCCCCCTTCATCATGGGACAGCCCGCCAGAAACGCGATATCGCCGTCGCCGGTGCAGTCGATCACCATTTTTGCGCGGATATAGATAAAACCTTCCTTGGCCGCGAAGACCACGCCGTCGATGCGTTTGCCGTCCTCGCTTTTCTTGACCTCGGTCGCCTGGACGCCGTAAAGGAGCCGGACATTCTGTTCCAGACACATGGCTTCTGCCTCGAATTTCAGGGTTTCCGCATTGAACGGGGTCACATTGTGATGTCCGTAGAGGTGCCAGGAGGTATGGGCGTCGCAGTTTTCCAGGCTCATCGGTTCCAGCGCGCCGCCCGCGGCCTTGAGACGGTCCACCAGTTCGCGGAAAAAGCCCCGGATGATCTGCCGCTTGCCGTCCGGATCGCTCGAGGTCATAAAGGGCCCGACCAGTCCCGAGGTAGCGGTCCCGCCGAGACAATACGCGCGTTCCGCCAGCAGGACCTGATGTCCCCGCCGTGCCGCACAGTAAGCCGCCGCGATGCCCGCCGCGCCGCCGCCGACTACCAGAATTTCCGGTTCCGCAAATACGGGAATGTCCCGTTCGCTTGTCACATGAATCGTCTGCATGATTATTCCTTTCCGTTTTTTTGACTGGGAGCGAATATATACTGAAATTGTTTATTTGACAATTCATTTTTTTGCTGTATATTTATAAAATAAAGCTGTTTTTTGGAGTAATTATGTATTTTAAAAATCTTTCGATTCCCCAGAAAAAGCCGGTTTTGCTGTCGGAAGCACTCCGGTTTCTGGAAGAGCGGTTCGGTGTGGTCATCACCATCCATGACTGTTTCGGAAAACTCACCGGACCGGATGGCGAACAGGTGCTTGATCCGTACATGATACACCGTCATCCGTTCTGCCGTCATCGGCGGAAAGAATCTTCTGCCTGCAATGCCGCATGTATCAAAGACTGTCTGTTTCATGCGGAATCCTATGCCAGAAAGCAGAATTTACCGTTTCTGCATCAATGCTGGAAAGGCGGCTGGGAACTGATCGTGCCGATCCAGCAGAACGGCGTTCTGGAATTTCTGTTTTATGCGGGAGTGTTCCGCCTCAAATCGGATAAACCGTCTGCGATACCCGAATCGGTCAAAAGTCTTTACCGCTCTCTGCCGATACGGGATCAGGCTGAACTTGAGAAACTGGCATGTCTTTTGACGGGGTTCGGCTTGTCGCTGTTCCAATACAGCTCGGAGAAACGGGCGGAACCGGAATACGACCGGCATACCATACTTCGCCAGAAGATCCGGAATTATTTGTCGAATCACATTCACGAGTCCATCCGTCTTAAGGATCTGGCGGCGGAGTTGTGTCTTTCGGAGACCCGGACCAGTCATCTGGTCAAACGGCTGTTTTCCGTCCCGTTCCAGTCCATGGTTGCAGAGGAACGGATCAACCAGGCATTGAATCTGCTTCGGAATCCGGAACTGTCGCTGAAGGTCATTGCGGAAAAAACCGGATTTCAAAATGAATATTATTTCAGCCGGGTTTTCCGCAGCCGCTGCGGTTTCCCGCCGGGAAGGTTCCGGAAAGAGCGTATCGATCCGGATTCCGGATCGGCAGCGGGGCAGGGGAGAGATCCGTCGGTCTGATATCAATCGGCCTGGAGTTCCGACAGCCGTTTCCGGACTTCCGCGAAGAGTTCGTCCGGCTCGAAACGCTTTATCCTGACTGTCCGGCAATAGGCCAGCAGAAAACCGCGCCAGGTCTCTTCCGGAAATTGGAAGAACCGGAGGAAATTGACAAAATCATCGGGGATCTTCCGCCGCAGTACCGCCGCGGGCAGCCGGCGGCAGGATGCAACGTCGATCCAGATGATGTCCAGCTGATTTCCCTGTTCATCGGGGGCAGGGCGGGGCCGCCATAATTCGTTGGCTGGCGTGAAACCGCGGTGATAGATCCCCGCATCGTGCAGTTTCGCGATCAGTTCGAAATTGCGGCGGCAGAATTCGTCGCGCCAGGCCGTTTCCTTTTCGAGTTCGCCGCCTGGATAGAATGCCCGGCCGTCCTGGCAGTTTTCCGCGAATTCCGTCACGATGAAACTGCTTTCCGGGCGGAAACAATGCCGCGTATCGCCGACTGCCAGCAGGTTTGCCATCGGCAGGCCGATCAGCTGCAGTTTCTGGTAATTCAGCGCTTCGCGGGCGGTCGGGGTGGTGTGGTAAAGATACGGGAACAGCCGCAGCGTGCGGTAGCGTTTGAACGCGATCACCCGTCCGGACGGTGCCTGGATCTTGAGCGTGTATTTGTGCCGGGTGTTCCAGATGATCTCATTGCCGGAGTCCTCGCGGTCGGCCCCCGCCGCAGTCAACTGATGGAAATCCTCCGCAAAATCCGAACGCAGCCACTGCCACGAACCCGACTGCCGGACCGCTTTCCTCGAGAAAATATCCGAAACAACTTCTTTCATCTGGCATCCGCCTTTCCTGTCATTAAAAATATATCATACCTTACAGCGGGATTTCTTTTTTTCAAGCGGGGGACGGGATTTTTTTTTTCACCAGAAAGCGATCCCGCGGCATGTTCCCCTGTTTTGTATTCATGACTTTGCCGTTTTTGATTTGATTAATCGTCAATCTGCGCTATATTAACCGAATTTATTGGAATGTTGGAACGGAAGTTTTTCTGATCATGATTCAAAAACTGCTGATCAAATGTTTTGTCCGCGATTGTGAACATACCGATTCGCCGGAGGTCCGGCTGAATTGCGGGATATTCAGCGGATATGTCGGACTGGCTGTGAACGTGCTGCTTTCCGTTTTGAAATTCACGATCGGCCTGATTTCGGGCAGCGTGGCGATCGCGGCCGATGCCGTGAACAACCTTTCCGATGCCGGCAATTCGGTGGTGACGGTTTTCGGCTTCAAGATGGCCGCCAAACCGGCCGACCGCGAACATCCTTTCGGTCATGGCCGTTTCGAATATGTCGCCGGGGTGGTCGTTGCCGTGGTCATCATCGCCATGGGATTGAATTTTCTGGTGGAATCGGTCCAGCGGATCTTCCATCCCCAGCCGGTGCAAATCTCGCCCGTGCTGATCGCGATCATGGCCGGGTCCCTGCTGTTCAAAGTCTGGCTGTTCTTCTTTTACCGGCACATCGGCCGGCTGATCGATTCCCGGACCATTCAGGCGATGGCGGTCGACAGTCTGAGCGATATCGCCGGCACGATCGTGGTCCTGATTTCCGCCGCCGCGGACAAATTCACCCGTTTCCCGGTTGACGGCTGTGCGGGTTTTCTGGCGGCCCTGCTGGTGTTTTACGGCGGGATCCGGATTTTGCGCGAGACGATCAATCCGCTTTTGGGCGAACCGCCCGGACCCGAACTCGTCGAGGAAATGCGGTCCCGTCTGCTGAAATGCCGCGGCATCCGCGGCGTGCATGACATCATCATGCACAATTACGGTCCCAACCAGTATTTCGCCACGGCTCATGCCGAGGTCGATATCGATACCGACATTTTCGCGGTCCACGACCTGCTGGAACAGGCCGAGGCGGAGATCGGCAAGCACATGCCGGTCCATCTGCTGCTGCATTGCGATCCCTGCCACCGGTCCGGACCCAGGACCCGGGAATGGCAGGACAAAGTGGAAAATGCCGCGGCCGAAGTGAATCCCCTGTTCAAGATCTACGATTTTCAGGCCAGACGCGGTCCGGACGGCATGGTGCTGGAATTCAGTCTGCTGGTGCCGCACAGCTGTTCCGCCGACCAGCCGGAGATCGAAAAACAGCTCGCAAAGGCGATGCAGCAGTATCCTTCGCCGCCCCGCCTGAAAATCACCCTCGTCCGGAGTCAGGGCGGATGAAGTTCCGGCACTGATCACAGGCGTCTTCTGCGATTATCGGACAATTCGGACGATTCGGCCCTTTCGGACCCGGCTTCGCCTGAAGGCTCCGCCGTGGCAAGCGACGCGTGAACCGGAGTTATGACGCGAGAGGACCGGTTCATCAATTCAGACGATCCTGATCCGGAAATAGTTTTTTTCAACCGATAAAGCTCTGGTGACAGGTGAAATTATCCGGATGATGACAGGAATGAATGCAGAAATTGAACTAGGAATTCCAAGTTGATCTGTATGACTCATTTGTCTCCATCCTGAGACTTTTTCTTCCGCGGTCTGCGGGCGGGAACGTTGGCGACGAATTTGTCGAAGTCGTTGGGCTGCACCGATTCTGCTGCGATGCGGGCTTGATTGAAAAGATCGTATTCGGCTTCGGCCTTTTGCTGGGCCAATTCATGCGAAATCTTTCCAGCATCGGCCAGGATATTCCGGCCGTTGATGGTGATGAAAGCATCCAGTTTCGCGACCCAGTCGCACATGTGCATGGGAATCCGCTGCATGGCCTGTCCCTGGGCGAAGACGAGATATTGTTCGGTCAGGTTGTTCAGCGCACGGATCTCATCTTCCGAGAGGTAATTTTTCGCGATGCCGACATCCGCCTTGCGGACTTTCGCGCCGCGGAAACTCGTGAGGCCCATGTTCGGCAGCGTGTGGTCGGCACGTGCCGCCACGATCTCGGCGGCGGTCTGTCCGGTGATCGCCCAGTGCATCTTGTTCTGTACCGTCTGAAAGAACTGGATGCTGATCTCCGCGGTCGGATCGTAGTCGATGCTGGTGGCGTAGATGTCGGTGATCTTCTGGTAAAAGCGTTTTTCCGAGGTGCGGATCTCCTGGATCCGTTCCAGCAGTTCGTCGAAATAATCAAAAGGACGGTCA
>SUWI01000121.1 GCA_015061565.1 Lentisphaerota bacterium | reverse complement strand
CCGATTTGGTTTCCCGTCGTGTGGTCAATTCCTGCGAAATGGTGTTGTAGCGGACGATCGGACCGGCAATCAGCTGGGGAAACATCGCAATATACAAACCGACTTTCAACGGATTCTTTTCCGGCGGAACTTCTTCCCGGTAGATGTCTATGATGTATGAAACAGCCTGGAAGGTATAGAATGAAATTCCGATCGGCAGCAGGAGCTTTGTCAGCGGCATTTGAAGGTTCAGCAGACTGTTCAGGTTCCCGATGGTGAAATTCAGGTATTTGAACACGAAAAACACCCCGACGTTATAGACCAGGTTCAGGGCGACGATCCGTTTTTTCTTCGGAACCGTATTGGATCGACGTCCCAGCCACAGTCCGAATGCCCAGTTGACCACGATCGAGGCCAGCAGCAGAAGCACGTAAACTGGTTCTCCATACGCATAAAACAACAGGCTGGCGAGCAGCAGGATCAGATTGCGGATGTTCCGTTCCGCAGTGGAACTGTCTTCCTGCGCCGGACAGGAAATGAAATAAAACGATCCGATTATCAGCGCCAGCCAGAACAGGATCCGGACCGGAATGTGGAACGGAATCAGTATCAAAAACAATGCCGCCGTCACCATAAATGCGGACGCAATGAAAAGTTTTGGCTTTCTGTTTACCGGATTGTAATAAAGGCAGAGCACGATCGGCAGAAAGAAAAAAAGAAATACCGAAGATGAAAATACCATGTTTCGCTCCCTTTTATCTGCCCTAGAGGACCATGCCGGCGATCCAGCCCGCGATCAGCAGGGGAATATTGAAATGGATGAAGGTCGGGAGCGTGGAATCGTAAATATGGTCGTGCTGTCCGTCCGCATTCAATCCGGCGGTGGGGCCGAGCACTGATTCGGAAACCGGCGAACCGGCATCGCCCAGTGCGCCCGCCACACCGACGATCGCGATCGTGGCCAGCGGCGAGATCCCCAGCTTGATGCACAGCGGCGTGTAGATCGCTGCAATCAGAGGCACGGTGGAGAAGGAAGACCCGATCCCCATCGTGATGATCAATCCGATCAGCAGCATCAGGAAAACCGCCAGCCCGCGCTGATCGCCGATCCCGCCCGATACCAGCTTCACCAGGGATTCCACGCTGCCGGTGGCCTTCATCACGCTGGCGAATCCGGCGGCCGCGATCATGATGATGCCGATCCCGCCCATCATGTACACTCCCCGCGTAAACACGTCCTGCGTGTCCTGCAGCGAGATCACCCTCGCCAGCACGAAAACCAGGATGCCGAGCAGGGAAGCGATCACCAGCGAATCCAGCCAGAGTTGTCCGGCCAGCCCCACGGCAATGGCGATGAAGCCGGCGATCACTTTGCGGGGCTTGATCTCAACGGGTTCGTCGATCTTCTGCAGGGTTTTTTCCACATTATATTCCCGCGGCTTGCGGTAGGAAAAGAAAATTGCGATCAGCAGTCCCGCCACCATTCCCAATGCCGGGATCAGCATCGCTTTCGGGGCCATTGCCGAGGTCACTTTCAGCCCGTTGCCGTTCAGCCCGCCGATCAGGATCTCGTTCAGGTAGATCCGTCCGAATCCGGCCGGCAGCACCATGTAGGGCGTGATCAGGCCGAAAGTCAGGATGCACGCGACCATGCGGCGGTCCAGCTTGAGCCGTTCGAACACCGGCAGCAGCGGCGGGATCAGGATCGGGATGAACGCGATATGGATCGGGATCACGTTCTGCGATGAGACCGCCGCCAGGGTCAGGATCAGCAGCAGAAGATATTTGAAACGGAAAAGCTGTTTCGGGGTGACTTCCCGCCCGATGAACCTGAAAAGTTCCCGGGCCAGCAGTTCGGTCACGCCCGAGCGGGAAATGGCGATGGAAAACGCGCCCAGCATGGCATAGTTGAACGCGATATTGGCCCCGCCTTTCAAACCGCTGCTGAACGCCGCCATGATATCGGGACCGTTCATGCCGGCGGCGATACCGCCGACCATGGCGGCTATGATCAGCGAAAATACCACATTCAGCCGGATGACGGAAAGGATCAGCAGCAGCGCCACCGATATCAGCACCGGATTTTTCAGCAGTTCCATTGCAGCTTTCAGCGATGTTATTTCAGTTCGTTCTGCTGGGCCACCAGCTGATCGGCGCCGTACATCTTGCGCAGTTTCGGCTTTTCGATCTTGCCGGTCGGATTGCGCGGCACCGGCGCGAAAATGATCTTGCGCGGACGCTGGTAACGCGGCAGGTCCAGACAGAACGCGTTGACCTGTTCTTCGGTCAGGGTCTTGTCCGGCTTGACTTCGATGATCGCGGCGGCGATTTCGCCCAGCCGGTGGTCCGGCAGACCGATCACGGCCACGTCCTTGATCGCGTCGTTCTTGCGCAGGAAATCCTCGATCTGCACCGGATAAAGGTTTTCGCCGCCGGTGATGATAACGTCTTTGCGGCGGTCCACCAGATAGATGAATCCGTCCTTGTCTTCCTTGGCCATGTCGCCGGTATAGAGCCAGCCGTCCTCGGTGAGCACTTCCTTCGTGGCTTTTTCATCTTTGTAATAGCCGAGCATGACGCCCGCGCCTTTGACCGCCAGTTCGCCGACCTCGCCTTGCTTTACCTCTTTGCGGTCGTTGCCGACGATCTTGGTCTGCCAGCCGTAACCGGCTTTGCCGATGGCGCCGACGTGATCGATGTTTTCGATGCCCAGATGCACCGCGCCGGGGCCGATGGATTCGCTCAGACCGTAGTTGGTGTCGTAATCGTGTTTCGGGAATACCGATTTCCAGCGTTTGATCAGGCTCGGCGGCACCGGCTGCGCGCCGATGTGCATCAGCCGCCACTGGTCGAGCTTATAATCTTCCAGCTTGATCTCGCCGCGGTCGATCGCGTCGAGGATGTCCTGTGCCCACGGGACCAGCAGCCAGACGATCGTGCATTTTTCCTCGGAGACCGCGCGGATGATCCATTCGGGCTTGATGCCCTTGAGCAGGACCGCCTTGCCGCCGACCAGGAAACTGCCGAACCAGTGCATCTTGGCCCCAGTATGGTACAGCGGCGGAATGCACAGGAAAGTGTCTTCACGGGTCTGTCCGTGGTGGTTCTGCTCCACTTTGCAGGAGTGCATCAGACTCTTGTGGGCATGGATGATCGCCTTCGGGAATCCGGTCGTGCCGGACGAGAAATAGATCGCCGCCAGTTCGTCGTCGGTCAGCGGGATCTGCGGAGCGCGGCTGGAGCAGTAGGAGACCAGATTGTTGTAGGATTCGGCAAACGACGGACAATCTTCTCCGACATAAAGCAGGGTTTTCACTTTCGGCAGCTTGTCGCAGATCGCTTCGATGCGTCCGGTGAATTCGGGGCCGAACAGCAGGGCATCGACATCGGCCAGATCGAGGCAGTAGCGGATCTCTTCCGGGGTGTAGCGGAAATTGAGCGGGACCGCCATGGCGCCGCTTTTCAGAATGCCGAAATAGATCGGCAGCCATTCCAGACAGTTCATCAGCAGGATGCCGACGCGCTGTCCTTTGGTGATCCGGCGGGTGAGCAGGAAATTGGCCAGCCGGTTCGCCTTGGCGTCGAATTCGTTCCAGGTCATTTCCGAACGGAAGGAATCGTTCCGGCTCGGTTCGATCAGCGAGTATTCCCGCCAGGTCGTGTGGCGTTTTTCCAGTTCCTGCGGATTGATTTCGATCAATGCAACATCATTGCCGTAAAGTTTGGCATTGCGTTCCAGTATTTCGGTGATCGGCATTTGCTGTCCCTTTCATTTAAAATATTTTTGACAGTGATGATTAGATAAATATATCATATTCAGGAGATAAAATCAAGTGCTGTTTTTGCGAAGTGTCTATTTTTTCGATCCGGTTCCGGTCTACAGCGCATTCACGATGCTTTTCAGGTGCCGGCCGATCTGGCGGGCAATGTTTTCCTGTTCCGTTTTCAGTTCACCCGGCAGACTCAGAAAGGATATCACCCCGAGCAGCAGTCCATTTGCGCTGCGGACCGGAAACGAGAGCGTGTCGAACGGCAGTTCCGCCTCGGCGCCCGGCTGACCGCCTATGAAACAATAGCCATGCTTACGGTAGGACTGCAGCTGTTTCCTGAATTCATTCTGCTGACTGTCATCGATGATGCGTTTCTGCTCCGCCTGCGGCATTTCGGACAGGAAGATCGTGCTGACCGTGGCGATCCTGCCCAGACTGGCACGGAAGCCCGGCCGGGAAAAACTCAGCAGTCCGGTCCGGCATTGCGCCGAACACACATTCACGAATTCATCGCCGTCCAGAACGGAAAATTTGGCGGAGAAGCCGATCTGATCGGCCAGACGGTTCATGACCGGCTGCAGATGTCGGTATTTCGCCAGGCGGAAACGGGCTTTTTCGGCGACCGGGATCACGCCCGCGGCGATCTCGTAGCGGTTCCCGGAACATTTTTCCAGCCAGCCCCGCTGCACGAGCGTCGCCGCGATGCGGTAGCAGCTGGCCTGCGCGATCCCCAGATTCGCCTGCAGTTCCGGCAGACTCACGGCCGTCTCGCTCGTCCCGATGTATTCCAGAATGTCCAATGCTTTTTCCAGCATCGGAACCGTGTTCTTTTTATCCATTCCATAACTCCGGTTATTCTCTATTGATAATTTTTCATCATAATATAATTTCTTTCCGTTTTTTTTCAAATTTCGAACCGTTTTCATTTGCATTTTATTTTTGATGATGCTAAATTTTTCAATATAAGAATAAAAATTATCCAATAGAGAATAAAAAGGAGCTTTCAAAATGTCGTTTCCGGAAAATTTCCTGTTGACCGGTCCGCTGGCCGTCCGGCTGTATGAGGCGGTGAAGGACCTGCCGCTGATCGACTGGCACAACCATCTGCCCGTCGGCGACCTGGTTTCGAACCGGAGTTACCGCGACCTTACCGAACTGTGGGTGGCGTCCGACCCCTATAAGCACCGTGCCATGCGGATCTGCGGCGTGCCGGAAAAACTGATCACCGGTCCCGCTTCGCCGTATGAGAAATTCGAGGTCTGGAGCCGGGTCCTGCCGCAGCTGGCGGGCAATCCGCTGTATGACTGGAGCCGGCTGGAACTGCTCCGGGTCTTCAATATCGATGATGAACTCACCCCCGATACTGCGGAAACGATCTGGAAAAAAGCCAATGAACAGCTGAAAAAACCGGAATTTTCCGCCCGCGGACTGCTGGAGCGTTTCAAGGTGGAATATGCCGCGCCCTGCGTTCAGCTCGGCGATGACCTTTCGGGTTTTTCGAAAGTCGAAGGCGTGGTCCCCTCCCTGCGCGGGGATGATCTGGCGGCGCTGACCAATGCCGTATTTTCCGAGGCTGAGACGCTGACGGAACTGCGTGCAAAACTGGCGGCCGAACTCGACTGCCTGCAGACTGCCGGCTGCCGTTTCGCTGACCATGCGCTGGATTGCGGATTTGCGTATGTCCCGGATGACGGGAAGAATGAAGCGAGGTTCGCCTCCCTGAAACAGGGAAAACTCACGGGTGAAGACCATGCTGCACTATCCTGTGAGATCCTGCGGATGCTCGGCGGACTGTATGCCGAACGCGGCTGGACTCTGCAGCTGCATATCGGCGCCTTGCGGAAAACCAGTTCGAGACTGCGGGCCGCGGCCGGTCCGGCGGGCGGTTATGCGGGGATCGGTCATGCCTGTGATATGAAATCGCTCACCGGACTGCTGGACGATCTGGAAAAATCCGCAGCCGGTCTGCCGAGGGTGATCCTTTATACCTTGAATCCGGCTGACCATGCCGCATTCGCGGTGCTGAGCGGTTCGTTCCCCGGCGACGGCGAGCGGGGCAAGGTCACGCTCGGTCCGGCCTGGTGGTACTGCGATCACATTCACGGCATGAAGGATTGTTTCGAGAATACTGCCGCCTACGGCGTGCTTTCGGTATTTCCCGGCATGACCACCGATTCGCGCAGTCTGCTCTCGTTCGTGCGGCATGAATATTTCCGCCGCGTCTTCTGCAATTGGCTGGCGGAAAAAGCCGCCCGCATGGAACTGCCGGACAACTTCGCCACCCTCAAAGATATGGCGGAAAAGGTCTGTTATTTCAATGCAAAATCCATTATCATAGGAGGAATCGGAAAATGATCTGGAAAGACCGTGTTGCCGTTGTCACCGGCGGCGGAGGAACTCTGTGCTCGGAAATCGCCATCGACCTGGCGTCCAAAGGAATGAAAGTAGTGCTGATCGGACGGACCGCGTCCAAGCTCGAAGCCACGGCGGAGAAAATCGCGAAGATCAACGGCGTCTGCCGCATCGAAAGCGGAGATGTCAATGACGAGCCCGCCATGCAGGCGATCGCGGACAAAGTCGCGGCGGACTGGGGACCGTGCCGGATCCTGGTCAACGGCGCGGGCGGCAACAACATTAATGCTCTGACCACCAACACCGCGTTCGATCCGCGCGAGATCGCCGCTGACAAGCCGGCCGACATGCGCGGTTTCTTCGACCTCGACATGGATCTGTTCAAATCGGTGCTGAACACCAATACGATCGGGACCGTGATCCCGTGCCGGGTTTTCGGAAAGCAGATGGCGGCCGCGGGCGGCGGCGCGATCCTGAATTTCGCCTCGATGAACACTTACCGTCCGCTTTCGCGCATTCCCGCTTACGCCATGAGCAAGGCGGCGATCGCGAATTTCACGCAATGGCTGGCCGCTTACTTCGCCCCGGCGAAGATCCGGGTCAACGCGGTCGCTCCGGGTTTCTTCGTGAACGAACGGAGCATCAAATATCTGCGCACGCCCGACGGCGGACTTTCCCCGCGCGGCCAGAATGTGATGCACCATACCCCGATGGAACGTTTCGGCGAGGCTAAGGAACTGCTCGGCTGCGTCGAATGGCTTTTGGATGACGACAAGGCCGCATTCGTGACCGGGATCACCGTTCCCGTGGACGGCGGATTCCTCTCCAGCACGGGAGTCTGATGATGAAACTCGGACTGATGCTGCCGGTCAAACCGGACCTGCAATGGACCCTCGCTTCCCAGCTGGGCGTGAAATACGCGGTCACCAAGGCCGCGCCGGAATTGAGCGGCATGAACGATCCTTCCGATTATGACGCGCTCAAGATCGTGCGCGACCGTTTCGCCGAGGCCGGATTCGAGCTCTATGCGCTGGAAGGCGACGAGTTCGACATGTCCCGGATCAAGCTCGGTCTGCCCGGCCGCGACGAGGATCTGGAAAAATACCGTAAGATGCTCCTCAATATGGGGCGGCTCGGCCTGAAACTGCTCTGCTACAATTTCATGGTCGGGGTAGGGTGGTTCCGTTCGCGCAACGACCTGAAGGAACGCGGCGGCGCGCTCACCAGCGGGTTCGATATCCGCGAGATCGACAACAACATCGAACTCAAGATCACCGAAGAACAGGTCTGGAAAAATTACGAATATTTCCTAAAAGCGGTCCTGCCGGCGGCGGAGGAAGCGGGCGTGAAACTCGGTCTGCATCCGGACGATCCGCCGGTGTCGCCGCTGCTCGGTTATTCCCGCATCCTCACGAGTGCGGACGCTTACCGGAAAGTTATGGCGATGAACTCAAGTCCCAGCCACGGGATCACGTTCTGCCAGGCCACTTTCCGCGCCATGGGCGAGGATGTGTTCAAGCTGATCCCCGAGTTCGGAAAACGGATCTTCTTCCTGCATTTCCGCGACGTTACCGGGACGCGCGATAATTTCCGCGAGACTTTCCACGACAACGGTCCGACCGATATGGCCGAACTGCTTAAGGTCGCGGAAAAATATGCGCCGGACTGTCTGGTCCGGCCCGACCACACGCCCACCATGGCGGGCGAGAGCAACGAAAAATTCGGCTACACCATGCAGGGAAACCTGTTTGCCGTCGGATATATCAAAGGCATTCTGGACGCTCAGAAAGCCAATTATCAATAAGGAGAAACGACTATGCCGTCACTGAAAGACATGCGGGGCAAAGCCAAAGAAGCGGGTCTGATGAAACTGGACAAACTCATCGCGACCCGTCAGCGGATCCCGAACTGCGAATTTCCCATTCCCGTCAGGGAACTCTGCGAACGTTACGAAAAACTCTATACCGGCTGCATCAACGATGTCCTGCGCGAGCTCACACTGCTCAACCAGAACCTGCCCAGCGACATCATGCCGCTGCGCGATGAAATGACCGTCTGCGGTGAAGCGTTCACGGTCAAAAGCGCCCCGAACGTGATGATCGAAGGCGAAATGACTTTCCGCGCGCAGATGCTGGACGATTTCAAGCCCGAAGGCGTGGTCGTCTGGGACACTTCAGCGGATACCGAAGCCTCGCTGTGGGGTGGCGTGATGACCGCCACTGCCATGACCAAAGGCATCCGCGGCGCGGTGATCGCGGGGGGCATCCGCGACACCAAACAGATCCTGGAGCAGAAATTTCCGATCTTCTACAAATACCGCACCAGCAACGGATCGCTCGGCCGCTGCATGATCACGCATTATCAGGTTCCTATCAAGGTCGGCAATGTGACGGTCCGTCCGGGCGACATCATTTTCGGCGACATCGACGGCGTGCTCTGCATCCCGCGTGAAATCGCCTACGATGTGCTGCTCCGCGCCGAAGGCATCGAACGCAACGAAATCGACATCTTCAAATGGGTGCGCCAGGGCGACACCATCTCTGAAATCATTGACAAAGGCGGTTATTTCTAAATTAAAAGGCAAGAACAGAAAATGACTGATATCCAAATTCCCCTGAAAGAGATCGGACGGATCCGTCCTCGTCCGGCCAATGAGATCGCAGGGTCGTTTTTCACGCTCGGCTGTGAAGTGCTCGACCGCGATTTCGCCAATTATGACGAATACAAGGAATACATCGTTCCGCTCGGGATCAAGACGATCCGTCTGCAGGCCGGCTGGGCGAAGACTGAAAAAGTGCCGGGCAAATATGATTTTGCCTGGCTCGATCATATCATCGACGATGCCGGGGGACGCGGTCTGAACATCCTGTTGGAAACCGATTACGGCAATCCGGCGTATCCGGGCGGGGGCGGCCCCGATCTGGCCGGCGGATTCCCCGAATCGGAAGAAGCGCTGGCGGCCTGGGACCGCTGGGTCGAAGCCATGGCCCGCCGCTATGCGGGGAAGGTCCGCGACTGGGCCATGTGGAACGAACCCGATATCGATTTGAAGAAAACCGTTCCCATGATCGTGGATTTCAACATCCGGACCATGAAAATCATCCGCCGGATCATCCCCGATGCCCGGATCGCCGGTTTGTCGCTGGCCAGTGAACTCGATAAATTCAACGATTACCTGGTTCTGCTGAAGGAGAAGAACGAACTCGATTCCTTCGACTGGATCATTTACCACGGCTATCAGGCGAATCCGGACCGCGCGTATGAAACTGGTGTCCGGCTGAAAAATTTCCTTGCCCGCTACACTTCCAAGGTCAAACTCCGCCAGGGCGAAAACGGCTGTCCTTCGGAACGCACGGTCAAGTTTGCTCTGTGGGGTTACGACTGGACCGAACTTTCCCAGGCGAAATGGGACCTGCGCCGGTTCATCGGGGACATCGGCACCGGGGTCGAAACGAGCGTATTCACGATCTGCGATTTCAATCATCTCGGACGCCAGATTAACCGCAAGGGTCTGCTCCGAGCCGAAGAGGACCACAAGGTCGTGCGGAAAAAACTGGCCTATTACGCGATCCAGCATATGACCAGTGTTTTCGATAATACCCTGCAGCCGGTTTCGCCGGACCGCGTCGCCGCGTTCTTCAACTGCTGTTGTGCTCTGTTCCCGTTTGCCGAAACGAAGGGCAGGGGGAATCTCCTGGCTTACTGGAATCGGAGCGATGTCCCCGGCGATGCGGTCGTGACGGAGAATGCGGAGATCCTGTTCAAAGATTTCCCGTTCGACGAACCCGTGCTGGCGGACATGATCACCGGAAAGGTTTATGAAATTCCGGCGGACCGGATTTCCAAATCGGGAAAATACGTGGTGTTCCGTGATATGCCGATTCTGGATTCCCCGTTCCTGATCGCGGAAAAACGATTGCTTCACTTGCTGTAAATAAAATCGGAAAATTATTTGAATGGAGGGTAAAATGGGTGATGTGAAAAACACGGGCATGGGGTTTGCCGACCAGCTGCCGACTCCCGATCCGATCCCGGCGGGAAAACTGTTTCCCCGGGCGGCGGAAATGAAAAAGTATTATGAATATTTCTTCGATCCGCGTTACGACGGGTTCGAGCCGGAGCTGGAATTCATTGCGGACATGCCGTTCCATACCAGCAGAGAGGTGGAAAGTTCCCCGCTTGGCGTGGGATTTGAAGTGCTGGACCACCGGACCGGTTACATCTTCGAAAAGGCATTGCCTTTCGCCCGCAATACCGGGGTGAAATGGGCGCGGCTCCAGTCCGGCTGGCAGCGGGCGGAAAAAGAACCCGGCAGATACGATTTCGCCTGGCTGGACGAGATCGTGGACGGTTTGCGCGAGGCCGGCATCCAGCCGT
Source organism: Lentisphaerota bacterium (assembly GCA_015061565.1). Classification (GTDB taxonomy): domain Bacteria; phylum Verrucomicrobiota; class Lentisphaeria; order Victivallales; family UBA1829; genus SIG94. Next base: position 5,449 of record SUWI01000121.1, on the reverse strand, counting down.
GGTTCAGCCTGAGTTTTGGCAATGGACTGTATATGGAAGGAGCCGAACCGATCCCGCCGCACAACAACTGGTTTTTCTCTCCGACCCGTTTCGGGGAAAAAGGGGTCCGGGGCTGGACTAATTACTGCAAGGCGATGGCGGAACATTTCAAGGATCGTGTTTTTCACTGGGAAGTCTGGAACGAGCCCAACGGCGGTTTCCTCCGTCTCCCGAACACCGGCAAAAAACTGGTGATTGAAGAACCTTCGGTCTATGTCGAACTGGTCTCGATCACGGCGAAAGCCATCCGGTCGGTCCAGCCGCAGGCAAAGATCATCGGCGGTGCGATCGCCGGCTGTTCGATCTGCAATGACTACATTTCAAAACTGTTCAAGAGCGGGATCGCGGAACATATCGACATTTTCTCCTATCATCCATACGAAGGAGGCGTCCTGGAAATGTATTTCCCGAACCGGCTGCAGTATATCCGCGACCTGATTGCGGAAAGCGGACGGAAAATCACGGTCTGGCAAGGCGAAAACGGACGGCCTTCCAATTCCGCCCTGCTTCATCGCGGCTGGAAGGCCACGGAAGGCTGTCAGGCACGGTATTTGACCCGGCGCTACCTGACCGATTTGCGGCTCGGCATCGAGATGACTTCCTATTTCACGATCTGCGACATCGGCAACGGCTATCTGCCGAACGGCAACGTGCACAGCCAGGGCGTGATCGATGCGACCGATCCGGAAAACTACCGTCCGAAACTGTCCTACCGGGCGATGCAGAGCATGGCGTGGCTGTTCGATTCGCGGACGGAACTGACCCATGGCTGTTTCGAGATTCACCCGATGTCAGCCTGGGGGGTATCCACTCTTCCGATCGAATACGGTTCGGGGATCACGGCCGTGTTCCGCCGGGGCAATATTCCGATTTTCGCGTATTACCATCCCACCAACACGGATGCCGACTGGCAGGTGAAGCCGGTTTTTCTGGAGACCTGGCTGGATGAAACGATGAAATTCGACAAGCCGATCCTGATCGACCCGATCACGGCACGGATTTACCGGATCAAAAAGATGACCGAATGGAGCGACGGAAGCTACGGCAATGTGCTGATCCTGCCGAAGATGCCGCTGATGGATTATCCGCTCTTCGTCACCGATGCATCCCTGATGAATGAAAAATAACCGAAAAGGAGGAACGAGCATGAACAAAAAACAGGAAAAAAGATTATTCGGAGGCAGTTTTACTTTGATAGAACTCCTCGTGGTGATCGCGATCATTGCGATTCTGGCGGCCATGCTGCTGCCGGCGCTGAACAAGGCGAGGGAAACAGCCTGCCGGGCGTCCTGCGTCAGCAGTTTCAAGCAGCTGAATCTGGTGGACCGGGAATATGCCGCCAATTATAATGATTACGGGATGCCGTCCCGTATATGGGGACTGTATAATGGTGAAATGATCTACACCAGCTATTTCTATGTTATATCACAGGGTTTCACTGGCAAATACGCTGCTGTCGCAGATTATATCGGACTGAAAAACCGATTCAAACAACCGTTTTGCCCGACTGGAAGGATCAAGGAATCCGATGAACAAGCCTCGGCCGCCGAGACCGGTCACTTCTACGGAAGACCGTCGCTGAACAACTGTTTCCATTACGAAACTTACACTAAATACAACAACGCACGATATACCATCAAGCCGCTGACTTCCATCAAAAATCCATCGAATGTGCTGCATTTCTGCGAAGCCAACAACTTTACCGTTGCCTACCTGAGCAATGTCCAATACCGGCATTCCAAAAAGTCGACGGTTCTTTTTTATGACGGCCATGTCGAGATGCGCGGCAAGAATTCGCTCAGCGATGCCAATCTGACTGCCAATGCCAGCGGAAATTGATAAAACAAAGGATCACCAATGAAAAAACATGTCTTGATTCCGGCCGCCTTGACCGGATTGACACTGCTTGCGGCGGAGAATCCCTATGCGAATCCCGCACTCAACCCGGTAACGTTCGAAAAACCGGTCAGCCGAAACCGGATCGAACTGGTCAAAGACGGCGAACTCCAATTCGCGATCGTCTGCGATCTCGCGGCGGAAGCCGGCAAGGCGGCGAAGGAGAAATTCATTGTCAAAGTCCGGAAATCCGCTACGCTTGCCGCGGAGGGGATCCAGCACGCATTTGCTTCCGCGACTGGAAAAAAACCGGTCATCCTGAAACCGGATTCCCCCAAACTGGAACAATACCATTACTGGATTGTGCTGGGCGACAACCCGATCACCCGGAAACACGGGCTCGATCCATCCAAGCTGGAGCCGGAAGAGTTCAAGGTGTTCACGTTCGACCGCGGGATCATTATTGCCGGTCACGACGGATCGCGGACGGATTATTACAATGCACTTGACGTCCCCCGGATCCGGGTCAACGGCACCGCCCACGGCGCGTTTGATTTCTGCGAACGGTTCGTCGGGATGCGGTATTACTATCCGAAAATCGGGATCTATGCGCCGAAGGTGAAAAACCTGACGGTCGATCCGGTCTGTTACCGCGACAAGCCGTTTTTGAAATACCATAATTCCTATGCGCTGGGTCCGAAAAACATCCCGGGGAAACAGCAGCTGTCGGAATTCGGCGCAGCCTGGCGGAACGGTGCGTCCACCCGCGTTTTTATCGCCCATACGCCGCAGGCACGGCCGCTTGCCGCAGCCTATCCGGACAAAAAAGACCTGTTGTTCTTCCGTTCGAAGTCGGGGAATCTGTATTACAATCCCCAGGCGCACATGGGCAATTATTTCGATGTCACCAATCCGGCGTTCATCGACTTTTTCGTGGACGAACTGGTGGCGAAATTCTATGCGGGCGATCCGAAAGTCAAAGCTGCCTGGGGGCGTTTCGTGCCGAACTCGGAATATGTGGGATTCGGACAGTGTGACACCTTTCTCGCGGATTTGGAGAACGAACGCAGCAAGCCGTATATCGTCGAATCAAGAAAAAATCTCCGGACCGGCTGCCTGAGCGATGTTTACGCTCATTTCAACATCGAACTGGCGAAGAAACTCAAACAGCGGTTTCCGGACAAGAAACTGGTGACCAGCGCCTATTCCACGCGGACGCTGCCGCCGGTCAGGAAATACGACTGGCCGGACAATCTGCGGATGCTGATCTGCATGGGCTGCCCGGTCATGACGCCGTCCCCGGCCTACCGGAAAGCCTGGAAAAACGTCTTTTCGGAATGGCGCCGGATCACCGGCCGTCCGGTCGGCAATTACTGTTACGGGGTCGGTCTCTATGCCATCACCGCGGGGATCCAGGGCCGCTACATGGGCGAGTTTATCAAGCTGCTCGGCGACGATCTCTGGAAAGAGTTTATTTTCTTCGACGCGGGGCATGACAACCATTTCTACTATTCCTATTATCCGGCCTACCGGGCGATGTGGAACCCCGGTTTCAACGCCCAGGCGGCGCTGGATGAACATTGGCCGCTGCTCTACGGACCCGAAGCGGGCAAACATCTGAAAGAGTTCTACGATCTGCTCGTCACGACCTGGGAAAAGAAAGCGGTCCCGCAGATCAAGACCGTCACTGAGGCGGCCGCCATGCGCGGAAATATCACGCCGAGACAGCTCTACACGGCGTTCGACCTGAAAACGATCGACAAGCTGGACTCCCTGCTGAAAAAAGCGAAAAAGGCGGTGAAGCCCGGTTCGATCGAAGCGCAGCGGCTGAATTATTTTCTGGAACCGTGGAAGAAACAGCTCGTCACCGCGCGGGCGTATCATCAGATCCAGACCCCGGTTTACAAAGTCGCGAGGCTGAATCCGCAGGAGAAGATCCAAATCGACGGCAGCGGGAATGATCCGGCGTGGCAGCGTGCCGAACTGTGCGAACTTCGCGAATGTCAGGGCAATGAATACAAGTTCCAGGAAAAGCCCGCGGTCCGGATGATGTGGAACGACCAGGGGATCTATCTGCTGTTCACCGCGTTGAAAAAGCCGTTGGTCAATCCCGGCAAAATATTCCGGGTGTCCGACAGCTGGGAATTCATGGTTTCGCCCGGGCTGAAGAAACAGTATCATTACCAGTTTGCCTTCAATCCAGTCGGCGACCTTTACCAGGCGCAGCGGGATGCCGTTGACGGCGTGGGCGGACAGCTCAACTGTCCCGGACTGGTGGTGAAATCGAAGTATGACGACAACGGCTGGACGGCGGAAATGTTCGTCCCCTTCAGCGGCCTGCGGCAAAAACAGCCGGCGCCTTATTCCGTCTGGTTCGGCAATGTGGTCTACGGTCAGCACCGGACCTCGTTCGGATATCAGGATATGTTCGCCTCGTTCGCACTGACCATGAGAAACAACCAGAACATGGACCAGTGGGGACAATTCAAATTCATGGGATATGGAGATTGAAATGAAAAAACTGCTGTATGTTTCATGGTGTCTGTTAGCCGCTTCGCTGGTTTTCGGCGCGGAATGCCGCAAATACAACCGGCCCTACGTTTCCGCCAGGGAACGCAACGAACCTTTCCAGCTGGAAAACTCCCTGAGCCGGTATGTGGTCACCTGGCGTTATCTCTGCCCCACGCCGACCCAGTCGGCGCAGCTCCTGATCGGAATGCCGCTGCCTGTCCACAAGACCGGTTTCGGCACCCGGGAATTCACCGGCATTACGATCAACGGGATCGACAGCCGGATGCTGGAACCGAAAAAATTCGAAATATTCAATACGAAGGAATCTTCCGGCGTCGACGTCCATTACAACTTCGACGGGATCCCGATGATCCAGCGTTTTTCGGTTTTGGATTCTTCGCCGCTGCTCACCATGACCTGGCTCCGGGGCAAAGGCAAGCCGGTGCAGCCGATCAGAACCATGGTGGTCCGCTTCATCATCACTCCATGCACTGCCGGTCCCGCCCGCGGTTCTTTTGCCCGGCAGGTCGTTTCCGCACAGAAAGTTTACTCCGCCGGGCAGAACGGCGGTATGTTGAAGCAGAAGCTTTCGGCCAAAGACGGCTGTCTGATCTTTCAGGACGCCCGGCATGAAGGCGGCAAGGGAAAAACTTATGGCAGTCCGGTGCTGCTGCGGCCCGATTGGAAAAGCATCCGTTCCGGCCAGGTCCGATTCGGAAACCAGCCGAACGTGTCGGTGAATTTTATCCTCGATCCGAAAGCGTCAAGCTGGAGCTTCGGCATGCTGGAAACCGAGATCAAGCATACCAACGCCGAATTTGCCGATTTCGTGAAAAAACAGGGGATCATCCGCTATTTCGGCGGAAAGGTGGAATTCATGTACCGCGGCTTCATGGACGGCGTGGATCTGGCGTTCATGATTCACACCGGCTCCTCCGGCTCCAACACCGCCGACGTGTCGAAGGGCTGCAACGGCTGCCTCGCGAAGACCGCGAAGTTTGTGGGCGTGGCGTCCCACGCGGGCGGCTCGCCGCACATGGGCGTGAACGCGCTGTACGCGGCG
>SUWI01000120.1 GCA_015061565.1 Lentisphaerota bacterium | reverse complement strand
GATCCCGGCGGCGGCCAGCGAACGGCCCATCACGTGCTGCCAGACCGCGAGGTCCTCGTTGGTATAGCCGACCACGATCGGCTTGCCGGTGGTGCCGCTGGAGGCATGCAGACGCACAATGTCCTTCATCGGACTCGCAAACAGTCCGAAGGGATAAGTGTCGCGCAGATCGGTTTTGATCGTAAACGGAAATTTCCGAACGTCTTCCAGCGTCTTGAAGTCATCGGGTGAAACCCCCATGGCATCCATCCGCTGCTTGTAAAACGGCACGTTGTCGTAAGCCCGGCGGACGATGAATTTGAACCGTTCGGCCTGGAGCTCGCGCAGTTTACTGACCGGAAGATAGTCGGCGGCACTTACCGGATTGAAGGGCACTTTGCTCATTTTGGATCAAGCCTCCTTTTTGGCTGCTTCCCGGAAAACGGCGATATTGCTTTCGGCAATTTCCGCTTTGAACGACTGGCTGAGCAGTTCTATCCAGAGTTCCTCCGGGAATTTGAGATATTGGTTCAGTTTTCCCAGCATCGCGGTGTTGAGCATCTTGGAAGTCGCGACTGCCTCGGGAAAATCAGACGGTTTGATGATGACGCACGAGGGTTTCAGGTATTCTTCGCAGACGGCGATCTGGTCTTCGGTCACCGCGATCAGATAATCGGCCTCGCCGCGCGGGATCATCGGGCTGAACACCTTTTTGCCGAACCGCACATCGCTGGAAACCGAACCGCCGCGCTGGCTCATGCCGTGCAGTTCACTCTTCTTGACATCGTATCCCATCCGGAATGCCGCTTCGGTCAGCATGTCCGACGCTTTGATGATCCCCTGTCCGCCGATCCCGGCAAACAGCACATTGGTGATTTTGTTGTCCATGAGGGAACCTCTTATTTCTTGGCGAATTTCGCCAGTTTCTTCATTTGCAGTATGCACGATCTGCGGCAGACGATCACGCTGACGTCGTTGGACGCCAGACGTTCCTGGATCAGTGCGCGGAATTCCGGATTGTGCAAGGTCGGATCGATGACGTCCACATGGTCCACTCCGATCGCCTTGACCAGCTCTTCCAGTTTCAGCTGATGGGTCGGGGTCATGTTCAGATGCCGGCCCGTGGCGGGATTTTCCTGCAGCCCGGTCATTGCCGTGGTGGAGTTGTCCAGGATCAGCACCAGGTGGCCGGTCGCCGGACGGTTGTAGACCATTTCCACGTTGCCCGTGATGCCGCTGTGCACGAACGTGCTGTCGCCGATCACGCTGACCACTTTGCGCGCTTCGGTTTCAGCGAGGGTGTGGCGCAGTCCCAGTCCCATGCCGATGCTGGCGCCCATGCAGGTGCTGCAGTCGATCGCGCTGAACGGAGGCATCACACCGAGCGTGTAGCAGCCGATGTCGCCGGAAACGATGCAGCCGAGGTCGCGCAGGGATTCGAAGACTTTCCGGTGCGGACAGCCCGGACAGAGCTGCGGGGGACGGCCCGGTTTCGGCGGCGCATCCGGAGTGTCGTCGCCGGCGATCAGTTTTTTCACTTTCGCCACATTCAGTTCGCCATACAGGAAAATATCCTTTTTGGCTTCCACTTCGATGCCCATGGCGCGGATTTTTTCCGCCAGATATTTTTCGCCTTCTTCCACCACGATGGTGCGTTTGTTGCCCTGCGTGAACTGATAGATTTTGGAGCAGGGCAGGGGAAGGGTCATGCCGAGTTTCAGGATCCGGGCATCCGGAGCGGCTTCCGCCACATGCTGATAGGCGGCGCCCGAGCAGATGATGCCCAGATCGGCCTTTTCCGGTCCGCTGATCACGTTCAGATCGCTGGTCTCGTTCCATTTCTGGAGGTCGGCCAGCATGTTCATCAGGCGGACATGCGCCTTTTTCGCATTCGCCGGGACCATGACGCGTTCGCCGACGTTCTTATGATAAGGTTTCACCTGCGGGGCTTCCGGAGTTTTCCACAGATTGACGATCGAGCGCGCATGGCAGACGCGGGTGGTCATGCGGAACAGCACCGGCGTATGATATTTTTCCGAGATCTCATACGCTTTGATCGCGAAATCGTAGGCTTCCTGGCTGTCCGCCGGTTCCATGATCGGCAGATGCGCCGCTTCGCCATACAGACGGTTGTCCTGCTCATTCTGGCTGGACGCCATGCCCGGATCGTCGGCCGAAACGATGATCATGCCGCCTTCGACGCCGGTGTAAGCCAGCGTGAACAGCGGGTCGGCCGCCACGTTCAAGCCGACATGTTTCATGGTGACGATAGCTCGGCCGCCGCCGAAGGCGACGCCGATCGCCACTTCCATTGCCACTTTTTCATTGGGGGCCCACTGGGCGCGTCCGCCGATTTCCGAAAGATGTTCCAGAATCTCGGTCGAAGGCGTTCCCGGATAACCCGTTCCAAGTCTGACGCCGGCTGCGAAAACGCCTTCCGCCAAAGCCTCGTCACCGCTCAAAATCACTTTTTTTTCTGACATATTGTCCTCATCATTGCTGAAAATACAACACAATAAACGATAATTTACTCCGGTTGTTGCATGATTGCAAGAAAAAATAGATAATTTCTCTGCGGTTTTTTCATTTTCATCTCAACGGCGTGCGGTCCGCCGGGATTTTTTCCGCGCCGGCAGCAGATATCCGAGTTCCGGACAGGCACTCAGGATCTTGTGCAGATGATACTGGATGTTCTGTTTCCGGCAGGAAAAGATTTCCGCCAGCTGGGAATAAGAAAGTTCGGGCCGGTCGATCTTCATTTCCAGGATTCGGCAGGCGGAATGGCTGCGGGTCTTCAGCCGCAGGATCGTTTTGGCGGTCTGGGAAACCGCCTCCGCCATATCCGCCCGGCAGTAACGGTCCTTGAGCACTTCATCCGGATACTCTTCCTCAACCGGCATGGTATTCAGATCCTCCGGGTCCATGGCGAAATCCGACATCACGGCCGGATCCATGGCCGCCCGGCAGCGGGCACAGGGCGTTTCCTCGTAGTTTTCATCTTTTTGCGGCCGATGGCTGCAATTGTGGCATCCGAACATCTTTCTTCCTCCTTTTTTTTCTGTTGTTTTCCGGAATTCGGATATTCCGGTATCCTACTAGTTCGGCAGATCGGATGATTTTTTTGTATGATTTTTATTATGCGGATTTTTATTATCTGCTGTTTTTTCCGCCGATGCGGATGCGTTTCCTGCGTCTTTGATGGAATGGATATTTCATATTTCGATTTTTAGAAAAAAAAGCAATTTCATCTTGTGGAAAACTGATTGACATGCTATATTTTTGAAAATGAACAAACAGGCTGTTTTCGAAGCCTGAAATTTCAACACCTCAATTTTATCCGGGAGATGGATCGAAATGAAAACGAGTTTGAAAGAGATTTTGTCGGGATCGTTTTACGGAGTCCGCAGACCATGGAAAATCGCATTGGCGGCTTCGCTGCTGGCTGCGAGTGCCGTCATGTTCGGCACTCCCAATGCCGGGAAGAAACCGAAAGTGTATCCTGATGTTCAGATCATCGGCAGCACCGACAAGTCCCCGCTGAGCTATAAGCCCGGCGATGAAATGGTGTATACGTTCAAGGTCGATTTCGGCAAGTCCGAACCCGGTGAATGGTTCCTGCGTTATGTCCGCCGCGGCGATGACGGCAAGACGTTTTCCGGCAAAATCTCCGCCAGAGAAACCCTGACAGTCAAAACTTCACTCGACCGTCCCGGGTTCGTCAATGTGGAAGTCCGGCTGGTCGATGCCAAAGGCAAACCTGTCCAGCGCAATGCCGGACGCTGGGGTGCGATCGGTTATTATGCCGGGACCGCGGTGGAACCGGAAAAGCTCAAGGACTGCGGTGAACCTGCCGATTTCGATGAATTCTGGGAGAAACAGAAAAAGCGTCTCGCGGCCGTCCCGTTCAAGGATACGACCGAATGCAAACTGGTCGCCGAACGCAAAGACGGCAATGTTTATGCCGTTTCGATCCCTTGCGCCGGTCCCCGTCCCGCCACCGGTTATCTGACCGTCCCGAAGAATGCCAAACCCAAATCCCTGATGGCCCAGATCCAGTTTTTCGGTTACGCTGAAGCGATCCAGCGGATCCCCGGCAGGACCACTCCCGGCAGGATGGTCTTTTACCTGAATGCCCATGGTCAGAAACTCGGGCAGGATGCCGCCTACTACAAAAAGTTTTTCGCCTCCATCCGGAGCAATAAATACAGTTATGCGTTCGATCCCGAGCAGAACAAGGATCCGGAGAACTGCTTCTTCAACGGCATGGTGTTCCGTGTGCTGCGCGCTCTGGAATATCTCAAGACCCGTCCGGAATGGGACGGCAAAACCCTGATCGCTTTCGGCGGCAGCCAGGGCGGACTGCAGACCATGTGGGCCGCCGCGCTGGATCAGGATGTCAACATCGCTTCGCCGTCCATCACCTGGTGCTGCGACCTCGCCGGCAGCACCAAAGCCGGACGTCTCTGCGGCAATTGGAGAATCAAATATGTTCCGGCTCTGGATTATTACGATCCCGTCTTCATGGCCAAGCGGATCACCAAAGCCCAGGTCGATATCCGCCGCGCTGGGCTGGGAGATTACACCTGTCCGCCGTCCGGACTGGCCATTTCTTATCTGAATTTGAAGACTCGAAAAAGAGCATCCGCTGGGTCCAGGGGAGCAATCACCCCTTTGTGCCGCTCAAATCCGATGTCGTGGTCTGGTCCACCATGAAAAAATGACTTGACGTTTGATGGCGGAGTGCCGGTCCCGTGACTTTGACCGCGCATTCCCCCGCTGGGAGCCCGGCCCAGCCGGGCGTTCCCCATCAGCCCATCGCCCCATCAATTCTATGTTCGCTGCTGTTCTTCGCAACAGGTCTTATTTGGCGTCGGCATACATTAATCCCGAATGCCGTGACATATAAAAAATGTTTTTTTTTCTTCTATTCCCCTTGACATTAGCATTTTTACGGTTATAATATAGTCAAGCTACACCAGTTTAGTTTTATTGTTTTGCCCGATTTTCAGCTGTAACCAGAAAACATAAGAGGAGAAACCTCAATGGACAAGAGATCTTTATCCCCGAGAAAAACATGCAGTTTCACCCTTATCGAGCTCCTCGTCGTCATTGCCATTATTGCGATCCTGGCAGCCATGCTGCTGCCGGCGCTGAACCAGGCCCGGGCCAAAGCCAAGGATATCAGCTGCCGCAGTAATCTCAAATCCCTGGGGAATACCATGAAGATGTATACCAATGACTATAAAAGTTATTTCCCTCGTTATCCAGGTTCGTCCTCCAGCCGGAAAGGCTGGACGTATACCCTCGGACTGTATTATTTGAATCTGAATTTTGATAAAGACGGCATATTCCGCGGCACCAAGACTATGAATTTCCATTGTCCCGGCGGAGAAATGGGGATCCCAGGTTCTGCCGCCGCCGATCAGGTTTACGTCAAAGCGCCCCGCGGCTATGCCATGAATGCCCAGACCGGATCCGGCCGCTTTGACGATGAGGTCCTAGACGCCACTTACCGCGATATTTCCTACCGGAATAGCCCATACCAGATGGTTCTGGTCGACTATTGGGGCTCCTCCCATCGGGAAAGTTATGCCGGCAGTACCCTGAACAATAAGGAAATGCTGTATTTCGGCAATCATGGGAACGTGGCGACCCGGCATCTGAATAAAGTCAATTACTGGGTGAAGAACGGCGCTGTTCTGCAGACCCGTCGGGTCCCATCCGGCAGCAATGCCGGCAACGGTGCGGATATCATCTGGACGCTTCGCAAAACGTCTTACAACACCGGCCTGAAAAGAATTTATTATTGATTTCATAAAACTTTTCATTCTGACATAAGGAAATCCGAAAATGCTGAAAAAATCCCTGATGACGGTTTTTTGTGCCTTGTCCCTGCTGGCCTGGGCGGAACCGGAAAAACTGATGCACCTCACTTTCGACCGGGACGGCGATTTTACCGACCGGTGCGGCAAGGTGAAAGTTGTCCCCGGGCAGGGAAAAACGCAATGGCGTCAGGACGGCGCCTCCGGCGGCTGCCTTTATTTCGACGGCAAGTCCACGATCAGGATCCAGAAATCTCCGGTGTTCACTTTCGCCCCCGATGAGTCTTTTGCCATCGAGATCTGCTTCAATCCGGAAAAGGCCAAAGAGAAACAATGGGGCAATCTGATCCACGCACCCCAGAAAGGCAAAAACTGGTATATCGCGGCTTCCGGAGAGATCGGCAGACCGATGTTCTGCTCCGGCAAAAAAGTCCGCCTGCTGGTGCCGTATCAGAACTATCTGAAAAAATGGTCCAGAGTCGCGATCGTCCGGGATGCCAAAAGCAAACGCATTTCCCTCTATCTGGACGGCAAAATGCTCCGGGAAACGGATGATACGCTCAGCGGCCTTTTTGCCGGTAAGTTCGGCGATGTCACCATCGGACGCAATTTCAAGGGAATGATCGACGAGATCATTCTGTGGAAAGGGGTCAAACGCGATTTTGCTCCGGCGAAAGTCTTCAAGCTGAAGATCGAACCGCTGCCCGTTTCGCCCGATGTCGCCGCCAGCTGGAAACTGCTCGACGAGCATAAGCTTGATCTGGTCCCCGCTCCGAAGAAACTGAAGATCACCGGCAAGCCGTTCAAATTCGATCCCGCCGAATGGCAGGTCGTCCGCCTGAATCAGGCCGATAAAGCCGGTTACGAGGTCTTTACGGATAAACTTGCCCGGATCAAACTGCCGAAATTCGGCAAATCCGGCAAAAAAATCATCCGCGCCGGTCTTTATGACGATATGGCTGACGAACTGAAAAAGGCGGACGCCCCGGCAAAACCCATCCGGCAGGGTTATGTGCTGCTGGTCAATGAAAAATCGATCCTGCTGGCAGGTTCCGACCTGGCCGGTCTGCTTTACGGTTGGCAGACTCTGTCCGACCTGATCCGTGAAAACGGTCAGATGTTCCCGGCGGTCATCGCCGACTGGCCGGATTTCCAAAGCCGCCGGATGGAAACCGGTGTCCGGTTCATTACCGGCAAATTCGGCACCAAGATCCTGGATTCCCTCTTCCGGCTCCGGGCGAACAGGATCACGCTCACCGGTCAGAACAGTCTGCAGATGACGCGGAAATATCCCCCGGAAGTGTGGCGGAAGATCAATGCCTACGCGGCCGCCCGCGCCATGCAGATCGGTGTCGTCGACAAAACTTCCTTGATCAAACTTGGACCCGATTACAAGAAGCTCATCCCCAAGGGATATTCGACTCATTATTATCCTTACAAACCGGAAGAAGGTCTGTTCGGATATTTCGAGGGCGCATATTCCTGGTCGCGCGACGATCTGGCGCAGAAGAAGGCCGAGGAACTGGCTGACTACCTGGCATCGATCGGCTTGTCCAACATCGGCTTCCATTCGATCGACTGCGGCAGTTACGACAATCCCGGCAACTGGGCCAAGCGCACCGAGATGGACAAGAAACGCTGGGGAGACGACCGGGTCGGAGCCGAAGTCAATCTGATTTCGATCTTCTGCCGGACGATCCGGAAGAAAATTCCGAACGCAGTGATCGGTTTCTGCCAGTATCCCTACTGGTGCGTGGACGATCCTGCCATGCTCAAATATTACGAGAATCTAGCGGAACGTCTGCCGAAGGATATCGGTCTGACCCTTCGGGAAGGTCCGCGCAAACTCTTCCTCGAGTGCGCCCGCCGGCTCGGTTCCCATCCGGTCGGGACCTCCATCTATCCTTACGATTACAGCTACCTGCCGTCTTACACCAATTCCGGCCGGTATGCTGGCAGCATGTATCTGAATGAACGCAGCGGGACCGGGTTCGTACACTGGCATGTCGCCACGCTTTACAATTATGCTTCGGACATGGGGGCCAGCGAATATATGTGGAATGCTTTTGCGCCGGGCGCCGCCCTGCTGCCCAGCGACAAACATTCCTACCAGGTCGTCTTTGCCGAATGTCCCGAGATGGAACAGCGCCTTCTGCCGCGGGCCTGCCGGCGCATTTACGGCGAAAAAGCCGGCGATACGGTTGCCGCGGTCTATGCACGCAAGCTCTGCGTCCGCATTCCCGAGCATCCCGACAATATCCTTCCCTCTTCCATCAACAGGGAAAAATTCATGGAACGGATGCAGGCGGATTCCGCCGCATCCTGGAAACAGCTCGAAGCCGTCCGGATGTTCGTTCCGGAAAAAGAGCTGGGGGCATTTGACGGACTGATGGAATATGTCAGACGCTGCGAACTGATGGCCGCCGCCCGGCTGCACTGCATCCGCGCCAGAAACGAATTGAGCCGCGGCAACGTCGCCGCAGGCAAGGCTGAGGCGGAAAAGGGACAGAAGATCATGAAGGACAGCATGGTTCGCGGCAGCCGTCTCCCTCATTGGAAGAATATTGCTGCCGACCTCAATATCGCCAGCATCATCGAAACCCGCGTCCGCCGTGCCGAATATCTGAAGACGGTCAAACCGGTCAAAGTCCGTGTCGGTCTTTACGGTTACCGCGGGTCCGAAGGTTTCCGCGACAACAATGCCGGTATTCTCGAAGGCTTCAACAATGTTGCCGGAATAACCGTCTCCGTGGTCCGCATCCCGACCCGAGAAAACCTCAAAAATGTTGATGTGATGGTTTTCAACGCCTGCAGACAGATCGGCGACTGCGAGGAAGATCCGGTTGCCAATATCAAGGAATTCGTCCGCAACGGCGGCAGCGTGATCTTCGCGCACAATTCGGTCGGCAGACACAACGGGCCGTTCAAACCGACCTGGTTCCCGGAGATCTGCCGCGGCTTCGATGCCACCGGCACCAATCAGCCCGTTCTGAAGGTCACCGATCCCGATGCCGTTGCCGGGTTCCTGAAAAAAGGCGATCAATACAAGCATCGCTATTACGACCATTGCCGTCTGATCCCGGGTCCGAAAGGACGGATCGAACTCAAGGACAGCAGCGGATATCCGGTGCTGATTTCCGGCAAAGTCGGCAAGGGCAGGGTCGTCTATACCGGAGAGCTCTTCGGCATCACTCCGGATGGTCGTCTGCTCGAACCCGAGCTGGATGAATGGAAGATGCTGCTGAACCTGTTCCGCTGGTGTGCCGGCAAACAGTAAGCCTTTCTTAAGCTGAAAAATCCGGCCGCGCACAGTTCCCGAAGGACTGCCGCGGCCGGATTTTATTTGGTAAATTTCGAGGATTCTGAGGTGGCGGTCGGACGGTCAGGAAATCCTTATTTCCCCTTATTCATCATCACGGGCCGGACTTCTTTCAGATTGTCCGTTACCGCGGCATCGGCTCCGAGCTGCACGGCTTTGGCGGCCGCTTCTTTATCCTGAACAAACCAGACTGAGATCCAATAGCCTTTTTCCTGCAGCTGCCGCACCAGTTCGCGGGTCAGATACCGTGAACTGATCGGCAGATTGAAACCGTAAAGGTCCAATTCCCTGGCTTTTTTCAGCAGATGCGGCAGGATCGTTTCCGGTTTCATCAGCCGTTTCGAGCGGTCCGTTTCACTGTTGACCCGGCACAGACCGTTTTCCTGGTCGGCCATGGAGACATGCAGGACCCGGCGGATCTCCGGATAGTGCCGTTTCATATATATCAGGGCCGGCTGACGGAAGGTCGCGATCATCAGCCGCTCTTTGCCGATCCCGTATTTCCGGGTCAGTTCCATGGCCTTGTCCGCCAGCAGCTCGGAGTCCTCCTGTCCTTCGACCGTAAAACCTTTCATATCCAGCCAGAACGACAGTTCCGTATCCCTGGCCAGTTCCAGCGCCTGATCCAGACGGACGATCTTTTCCCGGTCGAAACCGCCGACTTTCTTGTAGGTGCAGGTCCGGAGGATCTCCGGATAGTCCGTCCGGCGGAACGTCAGGTCGCGGTCCATCTTCCTGCCGGTCGTCTTGTCGTGCGTCAGCACGATCACGCGGTCCCGGGTCAAATGCAGATCGAATTTCAGAATGTCCGCTTTCAGCTCGATGGCGGCCCGGTAGGCCGGAATGGAGTGTCCCGGTGCGGAAAACTGGTCTCCGGCGTGCGATACCAGTTTCAATGGTTCTGCCGGGACAGTCATGGCGGTCAGGCAGATGGATGCGATAAGAACGGTTTTGATTTGCATTTTGCAGCCTCGGTTTTTCTGAAAAGTTGAAGTCTTGCCTGTTTTCGTTCCGCTGCTCCAGCCCGGCGGTTTTTACCGTTCCGCCGGACGAAGTGTATTTTCGGGTGAATCCGAAAGAACCGGCGGGATCCCTCCGAAGAGAGTCAGATTGTAGTCATCGACCCCGCGGCTCCGGATCGACCAGATCTCATCCCGCAGCACTTTCCGTTTCCAGTGCAGCAGCTGCGGCAGAAAGACCTTCCGGACTTTTGCGACGACGCTGCCGTCCGGGTCCAGCAGTTCGGCATCCGCGGTTTCGATGGCGGAATCTCCCGCGACCCGGACCACGATCTCTTCCACGTGACGCGGCACGAAGAAATACATTCGTCCGCCGATGGCGTTGACCGGCAGTCTCCTCCCCGCGAAAAGTCCGCCGCCGGGACGGTCCGAAGTGACAAAACCGATCGGGACGGACATTTTCAGCCGGTGCAGTCCCGTTGATTTCGCGGTGAAGCGGAACTGCTGTCGGCCTGCGCTGCGGAAAGTTCCCTCGGCGGATTTTTTCCCCGCGGGATCATACACCGTATAACGGCCCGGCGCGGCCTCTTTGCCGCCTCCTGCGGCCTGCACGGTGATGGTGACCGTTTCCCCCGCCTCTGCATATTGGATATATTCCATGCGGCCGCGCGTGCGGAGCACCGCTTTCCCTGTGGCTATCTGTTTTGCCGTGCTGACCGGAACCAGATCCTTTACCGGGACGCTCTTCAGGACCGGCAGTTTTTTCCCGGCGGATTCCGCCGTCAGCGCCGCCATCGGATATTTTTTTCCGTCAGCCTCGATCTCGCCGGTCGCCCGGAGCAGGGGGAAGAGATCCATGCCGAAATATTTGAACGGTTCCCGGCCCGGCTGGGAATCTTTGACTGTCACATTGCTGAAATGGATATTGCCCAGCGGACCTTCCGCACTCCCCGGGTAGAGTTCGAAAGGATGGCATTTTCCCCGATGTTCCACTTCGCAGTCTTTGAAAATCAGGGAGCAGCCGTCGGCATTCCAGGCTGTGATGCGCATCGATTCAACGGTTGGAGCCAGAAACTTGCAATGGTCGAAACGCATCTCTCCCTTGACGTCTGTTGTATTGAAGTAGAGGCTCCATTTGTTGCCGGAGAAAACACAGTTCCGCACGGTCAGGCCGATCGGCGTGCTGTCTGCCCGGAGATTGTTAATGGCGATGCAGATCCCCGCTCCGGCGTTGTCGACGAAGCGGCAGTTTTCCACCAGACAGTTTTCCAGTTTTTCATTGCGGTAATTTGGCTCGAAATCGATGCCCGCCATAGGCGCCATGCCTTCGGTTTCGGCGAACAGACTGTTGCGGATCACCAGATTCCGGGAACTGATCACGCTGATCCCCTGGCGCAGATTGCGAACACATTTCACATTGTCGATGAGAATATCGTCCGTATGGAGGATATAGATGCCGTCGCCGCCGCTTTCCCGGCAGGTGAGATCCCGCACCTCGATACCGCGGCAGTTCTGGAATCCCAGCGTGTGCCGCCATTCTCCTCGAGTGTATTTTTTCGGATCCCGGTAATCGGCCCGGCGCATGGTGAGGATCCCCTTGCCGCGGATCTTCAGCCCGCTGATGCCTCTTCCGAGCAGCAGCATTTCGACCCGGTTCTGGAACTTGCCTTCCTTGGCCATGATTTCGGCGCCGTCCTCGAAGACGATCTCGCAGTTCCCCGGAAGACGCAGCTGTTTGGCAGCGATCCACGGTGACTTCATCTTGGGAATGATGATCTTTTTCGCTCCGGAATCCAGCGCTTTCTGCAATTGTGCGGTGGCATCGGCGGGATCGAATCCCCAGCGGTCAGCCCGCAGGACTTCTTCCGCGGCGCAAAGCGTGAAGACTGCCGCGGAGACCAGCAGAATGCTTACAATAAATCTCATATCATCTCCCTCTCCCGTTGTCCCGGTTTCAGTCGGAGGTTTTCCGTTTCCGGCGGGCGCGATTCTGCAGACCGGCCGTGTTCCGTTCCCAGAAGACGCCGTCGGCATAGCCTTGAATGGACCGGTCCGTGTCGGCCATTTCCAGCCGTTTTTCCGTCCATACGCAATATTGGCGGTTCTGTTCGATCCCCACGTAATGCCGGCCGAGTTTTTTGGCGGTAACCAGGGTGGAACCCGAACCGGAGAAGGGATCGAGGATCAGGTCGCCCGGATGCGAACTGGCCAGGATCAGCTTGGCCAGCAGTTTTTCCGGTTTCTGCGTCGGATGCGCCGTGTTTTCCGGCATCGACCAATAGGGGATGGATATGTCGTCCCAGAAATTCGAAGGACAGGTGTTGCGGAAATTGCCCTGTTCCGTCTCCTCCCAGTCTTTCGGCTTGCCGTCCACTTTATACGGCGCGATCACCTGCCGCCGGACTTTCACCGCGTCGATGTTGAAATAATAGTCCGGTCCCACGGTGGCGAAGATGATGTCTTCCATGGCGTTTTTCCAGTTGGACCTGGCGCCGCGCCCTTTTTCCCGCTGCCAGGTGATCCGGTTCCGGATAACCGCATGTTTTTTCAGAACGTCCATGATCAGCGGCGAGGTCTGCCAGTCGCAGCAGACATAGATGCTCGCGGTCTCCTTGAGCAGCGGCAGGACCGGTTTCAGCCAGTTTTCGGTATATTCGCGGTACTGGTCTTCCTTCATCTGGCGGAATCTGCTGCCGTGATAATCCTTGTCGAGGTTGTAAGGCGGATCGGCGATCAGCAGGTCGAAACAATGGCGCGGCAGGTTCGGCAGCACCTCGAACGTATCACCGCAGACGGTCCGGTCGCGGATCTCATCAAGGCTCGCAGCGGTCCGGACCTTCAGACAGCGGTCCAGATACATCCGTCCCTCATCAACGCTCAAATCGATCGTCCTGTTCCGTGCAGCTTTCATTCCGTCTTTCCTGTTCAACGTTTCTGTAATATACCGTTACACGGCGGAAAATGCAAATGAACGGCATAGAAAAGCTGTTTCCGGCAGACGCTTTGATTTTTCCAGGGGGGATTGCCCGGAGACGATTCCCCCGGGTGGTTTCAGAAATGCACCAGCGTCGAAACATCCACCGGCTGACCGGATGCGATGGATTTGTTGGCCGCGATCCCGATCAGGATCGATCTCGCGCCGTCCACATAATCGGCGGCCAGTCCCAGCGGGTCTTTTTTGACGCCCTGGAAGATATGTTTCAGCAGCAGGACATCGCCGCCGCCGTGATCGGCATCGGCCGCGACTTCGGGATAATCGATCACATAGGGCTTGCCCCAATGCGGCTGGAAAATGATCTCCGGCAGCAGTTTCGCACGCTCGGTCTTCAGCGGATGCGCTCCCGGGAAATCGACTTTCACGTCCTTGCCGTCGGCACTGGAGGACGAGACTTCCACCACATTGAATTCCAAGCGGCCTTTGGTGCCGTTGAAGCAGACCCGGTAGCCTTCCCACGGCGCATGGGCATTCAGGGAATAGGTCAGGATCGCCTTGTTCTTGTAGCGGACGATCACGCCCATGTTGTCCTCGATGCTGATGCCGTCTCCGAAAACGCTCTTGTCGCGGTAATACTGATCCTCGACCTCGGAATCGAAATAGATCCCGTTGTAGATTTTCGCCCAGTATGGATCTTCGGGAAGTTTGAAACGGAACGGGTCTTTTTCGGCGGTCTTGCTGCCGCGGCAGCGGAAATAGAAATCGGTCACGCCGCGGTTTTCGGCATTCTCCTTGCCGTAGAAGCGCAGCGCGCCCATGGAAAAAACGGTTTCCGGCTGGGAATCGATCCACCAGTTGACCAGGTCGAAATGATGCGTCGCCTTGTGGACCAGCAGACCGCCGCTGTTGTTTTTGCAGCGGTGCCAGCGGCGGAAGTAATCCGCACCGTGGCAGGTGTTCAGCATCCATTCGAAATGGACGCTGGTGATATCGCCGACCAGCCCGCTTTTGATGATCTCCTTGATCTTGGTGTTCCGCGGGGAATAACGGTAATTGAAAGTCACCGTGACATGCCGGCCGGTGCGTTTCTGCGTGTCGATGATCTGCTGGCACTTTTCGGCATCCATGGTCATCGGTTTTTCGGTGATGACATCGCAGCCGAGTTCCATGGCGCGGCAGATGTATTTGTGATGGGTCCGGTCCATTGAGGTCACAATGACTTTGTCCGGTTTGATTTCAGCAATCATCCGGTCGAACTGATCCGCTTTGTAAGTCGGCAGCGGTTTATGCTTGTACTGTTCCTTGAAAAACTTGTTCCAGAAATCCATCCGGTGCTGGTTGGTGTCGCACAGCGCACAGAGTTCGCCGTCTTTGGCATGTTCCTTCATCAGGGCCGTGGTGTACATCCACGACCGTTGACCGGTTCCGACCTGGACATAACGCAGTTTCTTTTTCATGATCGCTCCTTGTTATTTTTCAGGGTAAGGTTTTTTCTTTTGGCAGAATGACGGGCAACGGCATGGCGATTCCCGTCCGTATAATCCGTGATGAAACGGTCCGTGCTTTCCCGCCCGAAAATGGAGTATGGCGTATGGATGACCGGCTTGGGTTCCAGGGAGTCCCAGCTGGAATGGTCCATCAGCACATCCACGGCGATGCGTCCGACGCGCTGATAGCCGAAATCCACCGTGGAAAGCGACGGCCGGAGCAGGGAAGCCCCGTGTCCGCCGTCAAAACTTATGACGGCAATATCTTTCGGGATATTCAGGCCGTGCTCTTTCGCAAACTGATAAATCAACCGCGCGTAGGGGACCTTGTAACTGTAAAATACGGTCGGCGGTTCGGCCGAGTTCAGCAGCGCGGCAACCGTTTCCGGAAAATGACGGTCGGTTTCCGGAAACAGGAAGAGGCTCCGGTCATTCGGACAATGTTTCCCCGTAACCGTCCGGAATTGCTCGAAACTGCAGTTGAAACGCCGTTCGATGATGTCGATATCGTTCAGCAGGAAAGCGATCCGGCGGTGTCCGAACCGGAGCAGATATTTCAGGCCGTCGAACCAGGCGTTGCAGGCATCGAACAAAACGGTGGCCTGTCCGGTGATCGGCGGATCGCCTTCGAACGCCATGGCGTTCACCACCGGCAGACCGCAATGGTCCAGGACTTTAAGCAGCTTTTCTTCCCCGTGAAAATTGCATCCGGTCTGGATCACGCCGATATACCGGTCACCGAGGAATCTTTCATCGGTGAAATAATCATAGCTGACAGTGTCGATTTCCATGCCGAGTTCGGCACAGCGGGCCGAGGCGCCGGAGATCATCTGCAGCACCGGAGTGTCCGGCAGATCGTCGAGCGGATTCAGCACGACCAGCAGTTTCGGACGCGGTTTCGCGGAAAAATTCACCACGGTCCCGAGCTGCCGCGACCGGGAAATGACCCCTTCCTTTTCCAGCCGCGACAAGGCGGCGCGCAAGGTGACGCGGGACACGCCCATCTGCCGGCTCAGCTCGAATTCTCCCGGCAAACGGCTGCCCGGCGTCATATCTCCCGCGAATATCATATCGCAGAGCCGCTGATAAACGATTTCCTTCAACAATTCCATGAGAAAACGTCCTGAAAGTTTTTGCCGTTTCGATATAGTATAGAGAATACATCGATGATTGTCAATATGATACATCGAAAAAAATCAAAAATTTTCTATGACAGTACGTTTTCCGTTTCCACAGTTGTCCTCCCGGGAAAATATGATAGTCCTGCTTGAAAAAGATGTCAGGAGAATTATATTAAAAAACAACGAGGAGAAGAGAATATGAAGATTTTGACGATCGGCAACAGTTTCACCTGGAGCCTCAAACGCTATTTCCCCGAAGTGGCCCATGCCGCGGGGGAAGAACTTGAACTGAAATTCATGAATTTCGGCGGCTGCGAACTGGAACGCCACTGGGGTTATATCAGCGCGGAAAAGAACAATCCCGTTATCCGGGTTTACGGCGGAGAAC
>SUWI01000119.1 GCA_015061565.1 Lentisphaerota bacterium | reverse complement strand
GCCCTGCGGATTTTTGACCGTCGCGAAATCCAGTCCGAACTTCGACAGGTATTTGCCGAGCCGGTCGGAATCGTTGACGCTGCGGCGGGCGAGCCGGGAAACCGCAAAGAGTTTTTTGCCGGCTTCCGCCTGGTTCCGGCTGGAACGGCACACCGCCACCGTCTCCCGCAGCTGCGCCAGGTCGAAACGGTCATATTTTTCCGCATAATCGGCGCCGAGCAGCTCCGCCAGCGGCGCCTCGGACCCGGACGGAACCGCCGGTTTGCGACCCCGCGCGATTTCCGCCTTGACGGTTTTCAGATCGATCCGTCCCCCGTTCGCGAGCGTAGCCATGCGCACGACCATCGCATTGAGCTCGCGGAAATTCCCGCTCCAGGCGGTACCCGGGTCCAGCGCATATTCCAGAAAAGTTTCCCGTGCTTCCTTGTTGAACGTGATATGTTTTCCGCTGCTTTCGGAAAACCGCTTCAGTTCATAATCCAGATTCGGTTCGATGTCTTCCCGCCGGTCGGCCAGTCCGGGCAGTTCGAAATTCCACAGGTCGATCCGTGCCAGCAGGTCGGCGCGGAAACGTCCGGTCCGGATGGATTCGGTCAGATCGCGGTTGGTGCCGCAGATCAGCTGAAACGAACTGGAAACCTCCTGGTCGGAGCCCAGCGGCAGAAACGTTTTCTCCTCGATCGCCCGCAGCAGCATCGCCTGTTCATCCAGACCGAGTTCGCCGACCTCATCCAGGAAAAGGATCCCGCCGTCCGCGGTTTTGAGCAGACCCGGCCGGTCGGCCGCCGCGCCGGTGAAGGCGCCTTTCTTATGTCCGAACAGCGTGCTCATGGCCTGATCGCCGCGCAGCGTGGCGCAGTTCACATCCACGAATTTCCCATGCAGCTGCTTGTTGAGTCGCTTCAATTCATAAATCTTTCTTGCCAGCTGGGATTTCCCCGCGCCGGTCGGACCGGTCAGCAGGATCGGTTCGGTGGACCGGATCGCCACCCGTTCGATGGTTTCGATCAGTTCGTTGAACTGGGCATTGCGCGTCGCGATACCCGATTTCAGGAATTCCAGATCGCTGTGGCGTTCCTCGGCAAAACGTTTCGCCAGCAGGTCGTAGCGGGAAAGGTCCAGATCGATCAGATTGTATTTCCCTTTGGGCGATGTGCCGCGGTGAGTCGGCTGGGTCTGGATCAGCTTGCCCGGCAGATGATGCGATTCGTTCAGCAGGAACAGACAGATCTGCGCCACGTGCGTGCCCGTGGTAATATGGATATAATACTGATTTTCCTCGGGTGAAAAGTCATGTGCGCGGCTGAAATCGTAGAGTTTGGAATACATTTCCTCGAAATCCCACGGATTCGCAAACGTGATCTCCACCGGAATGATCTGCGTGTCCGGCGAACAGGTCAGGATATCGGCGCTGATGCGGTTCAGCAGCTCCAGAAAATCCGGCTGATAGATGATATAATACTGGTCGAAATGGAGATCGTCCTGCATGGCGAGCGCGACGGACGGACGCCAGTTGTTCCAGCGCGACTGCCCCCGGCCATGGGCATCCAGCGTTGTTCCAAGAAACGATATCAATATATTCATTTTTATATGCCCTATAAATTTTTATATAAAATAGCATGTCTTCCGAAGATTGCAAACCGGACCGGAAAGTTTCCATGAAAAAAATTTTTCAGCCAGACAGGCTCGTTTTCGGCCTTTTTTCGAAAAAAATCCGTTTCTCAAAAAAGTTGGCACGGCATTTGCTAAATGCTGAAGTGCAGTCGGAAACGCTGCGTGATCTTTGAAAAAATCTTTTTCACAAGAAATGGATTTATAATTTGATTTGAGGTGCCGGTTCCGGTTTCAACTGTTCATTGCAGAGATAGCAATCTGCGCCGCGACACAGAGAAGGCCGCGGAGTAAAAAGCCGAAATCATCCATTCCTCAAATCTCCCTTGTTCCCGGAGTGAACGGGACTGCTTTCAACGTCTGTTAAACGTATCGAACCAGGCAGTCCCACCCCATTCTCCGGGAGCTCTTATGCAGTCCATGGAACATTGGTAAGTTCGGGAGACTCAACATCTTCTATTCAGGGTTCGATTCCCTGTGGACTGCTCTTTTTGCAAACCATCAAATTGCCCGGAAGCCGGGCTGAAAGGATAATCATATCATGAAAGAACTGAAGAATTTCATGGAACAGCAGGCGGTCTGTCAGACCGCCGACACAGTGAATGCGGAAAACTTTTCCGCGTGGCGTCAGACGGTGAAAACCGCACTGGATCAGCTCGCGATGACGGGCTCGCTCGGAAGCAGCTTCTATGCGTCCGCAAAAGAGTTGTCGCAAGACGCGCTGAAGGTGCTGGATCAAGCGGAAGCCGAAGACTTGGCGCAAGCCATCGTCAAAGGCCGCAATGAAGGTTTCATTCGGACCTTCCCCATTCTCGGGCTGGTCGTGCTTTCTCAAAAGGATTCCGCGCTGTTCAGGCAAGTGTTCAATCAAGTGATCCTGACGGGGAACGACCTCGTCGATTTCATTGACTTGACCCACAAGACGCGCGGATTCGGCCGTGCGGTGAAAAGCGCTATCCGCAGTTACCTCGAAACGCATGTTTCGCCGTATTACGCGATGAAATACCGCAAGCAGCTGGCCGATGCGATTCGGCTGAGCCGCTTCAAAGGCGACGATGCGATTTACAGCTACATTCTGAGCGTTTATCCCGAAACCAAAGGGTATTCCGAGGAAAAACTTGCGGCGGCTTATGAGCAGTATGCCGAACTCGCCAAGCGCAAAGAGTTCATCGGTCTGCTTGAGGAAGGCCGCAAGGCCGAGGCGGCTGCGCTGCTGAGTGATTCCGATATCGACGTGGACAGTCTGACCGCGTATTATGCAAAGTTCGACCGTGAGATATGGCAAGCGGTTGCAAAACGGACGCCGCTGATGAAATTTCTGAAATATCTGGCGAAATTTCAGCGTGAAGGCGTGGAACTTGCCGAGTTGGCGAAGGAGAAAATCACCGTTGCCAATCTGCAGCGCGCGAAAGTGTTTCCGTTCCGCCTCGTTACGGCGGAATTGGCTCTGCACGGAGTCGAGGAAGAAGCGTTCGGCAGCGTGCGTGAAATTCTGCTTGGCGTGTTGGACGATTACACGGACCGTTACGATTGGAGTGATTTCAACCGTTACCGCTGGGTCATCGCGCCCGATGTTTCGGGCTCGATGGGCAGTCAAATCGGCCGTTCGTCGGTTCTGACTTTCGCACATATTTCGGCGATGTTCACAGCGTTTTTCCGCCGCGGACTCGACCAAGTCGAGGTTCTGCCGTGGGATACGGAAGTGCATTCGTTCGACGTTCTGAAAAACGATTCCGTCAGAACGCAGATGGATGCCATGCTGAAAATGGTCGGCGGCGGAACGCATATGGAAGTGTCGGTCGAACACATGATCAAGCATCGGATCATGACCGATTACGCGGTATTCCTCACCGACACGGAGGAATACGGCAGAGGATGGCTGAAGTCGTGGAAGAAATATCGGAAGATGAATCCGAACGCGAAGGCGTTTCTGCTGAGGGCGGACACTTATCTGACCGCTCCGATTTCCGAAGCGGATGCGGAAAAATACGGAATTATACAGATTTTCGGTTGGAATGATTCCGTTATGGATTATATTCACTATTGTATTACGGAGAAAGAGCATGAACATGATTGAAATAGACGGAAGTTTCGGTGAAGGCGGGGGGCAGATCCTCCGCACCTCGCTCAGCCTGGCGGCAATCACCTGCCGTCCGGTGCATTTTACGAAAATCCGCGCGAACCGCCGCAAACCCGGCCTGATGCGTCAGCATCGTATCTGCGCAGTGGCCGCGACGGAGATCACCGGCGGAAAACTCACCGGAGCCGAGCTCAATTCGCAGGAAATGACGTTCGGGCCGGGCAGTATCCGCGGCGGGGAATATCATTTCACGACGGGCAGTGCGGGCAGCACGATGCTGATCGCGCAGACCGTGGTGCCGATCCTGCTGCAGGCATCGGAACCGAGCCGTGTGTTCCTGGAAGGCGGCACTCATGCGCCGGGCGCGCCGGTTTTCGATTTCTTCGACCGCGTGTTTCTGCCGTGCCTGCGACGCATGGGCGCGGAGGTCACCGCCAGGCTGGTCCGGACCGGGTTCTATCCGGTCGGCGGGGGACAGGTCGAGCTGGAAATCCAGCCGATCCGGGAATGGCGTCCGCTGGAACTGACCGCCGGGGGAGAAAAGATTTCCGGCCGGATCGTCGCCGCGGGCAGCGGGATCGACCGTGAGATTCTGGAAGATGAAGTCCGGATCACGGACGAACTGGTCGGCCCCGGCGACTGGAAAACGGAGATTCTTGAGGCGGATTCACCCGGGCCGGGCAACGTGGTTTATCTGGAACTGCTCCGTAAAAATATCACGGAACTGTTCAGTGTCTGCGGCGAATACGAATTGCCCCGCAAAACCGTGGCGAAACGGGTTGCGGACATGGCAAAAAAATATCTGGATTCCGGCGCAGCCGTCGGGAGTTTTCTGGCCGACCAGCTGCTGTTGCCGATGGCGCTGGGACAAGGCGGAAAAATCCTTACTCTGCCGCCGAGTCCGCACGCGAAAACCAATGCGGCAGTCATTCAGAAATTTCTGGCGGCTGAAATCGAAATGAACAATCTGGAAAACGGAACTTTTATGATTGAGGTGAAAAAATGAAATGGACCAAATATGAAAACGACTACAAAATCCCAGTCAAAAGCTGGTGCGCCGACCTGGAAGAAGGGGCTCTGAAACAGGCGGTCAACCTGGCGCATCATCCGGCGGTATATCACCATGTGGCGCTGATGCCGGACTGCCATCAGGGCTACGGGATGCCCATCGGCGGAGTGATCGCCGTGAAAGGCGCCGTCATCCCGAGCGCGGTCGGAGTCGATATCGGCTGCGGCATGGTCGCGGTGGAAACCGATGTCCCTGCGGAACGTCTCGCGGAAATGTCCTTCCGCCGCCAGATCCAGGATAAACTCAAGGAACGCATCCCGGTCGGCGAGGGTGTTTCGCATAAAACCAATCAGGAATGGGACGGTTTCGAATCGTATCTGGACAACAACGGCCAGGTATGCGATTTCGCCAACGGACTGGACCGCAAAAACCTCGGAACGCTGGGCGGCGGAAACCATTTCATCGAAATCCAGAAATCCGATGCGGGATTCGTGTGGCTGATGATCCATTCCGGAAGCCGCAATCTGGGAAAACGCGTGGAGGAGCATTACCACAAGAAGGCGCAGAAACTCAACAAGCTCTATCATGTGGAACTGCCCGACCCGGATCTGGCTTTCCTGCCGATTGAGGAACCGGAAGGACACGACTATTACCGCGACATGCTGTTCTCGCTGCGTTACGCGGCGGAAAACCGCCGCCGTATGATGAATGCGATGAAGGAAACCTTCGCCGAATTCGTGCCGGAAACCAATTTCATCCGCGAGATCAACATCCATCACAACTATGCGGCCTGCGAGGAACATTTCGGGGAAAAGTTCTTCATCCACCGCAAAGGCGCGACCAGCGCGAAACTCGATGAACTCGGGATCATTCCCGGGTCGATGGGGACCGCCAGCTACATCGTGCGCGGACTCGGAAACGAGGAATCGTTCCAGAGCTGTTCGCATGGGGCCGGACGCGTGATGAGCCGCACCGCGGCCTGCTGCAGGCTGACCGAAGCGGAATGCGATGCCGCCATGGCCGGGATCGTCTGCGAACGCTGGCAGAAACGCCGTTTCGGAAAAGGCAAAGGACAGCTCGACTTTTCCGAAGCGCCGCAGGCCTACAAGCCGATCGACACGGTGATCGAAGCGGAACGCGATCTGGTGGAACCGCTGGTCCGTCTGACCCCGCTGGCCGTGCTCAAAGGCTGAAACGGCACCGGTAATAAAAAATTGCCGGACGGGGATTTTCCCTGCCCGGCATTTTTATACCGATTTACGGAATGCTTTTCAGCGCAGTTTCAGCGTGGCGAGACCGATCAGGGCACAGAGTCCGGCAATGATCCAGAACCGGGTGACGATCTGCGTTTCAGACCATCCTTTCTGCTCGAAATGATGGTGGATCGGCGCACACAGGAAGATCCGCTTGCCCGTCAGCTTGAAACTGGCGACCTGAAGCATCACGGACAAGCCTTCCATCACGAACACGAAACCGATCACAAACAGCAGGAACTGCTGCGCAGTCAGCACGGCGATCATGCCGACGCTGCCGCCGAGCGGCAGACTGCCGGTGTCGCCCATGAAGACCGATGCGGGTTTGCAGTTGTACCACAGGAAGCCGATGCAGGCACCCCCCATGGCCGAGGCGAACACGCTGATCTCGCCCAGTTCCGGGATATACGGAATGGAAAGATACTTGGCAAACACCACATGTCCGTGCATGTAGGCAACGGCGGCGAACGAAAGCACGCAGAACAGGGTGCAGCCGGCGGCCAGGCCGTCCTTGCCGTCCGTCAGATTGACCGCATTGCTGAAAAAGGTCACCAGCACGATATTGACCAGGAAGATCAGGCCGATCGCGACCGGAGCCCACTTGTCGGCAAACGTGAACAGGGGATTTGCCATCAGCTGCGAGGGCAGACAGAAATGGATCAGTTCGCCCTCGGGTTTCAGTGTGATCGGGTCCTTGAAAAACGGGATCAGGAATTTCGTGGTCATCGTGTCCGGCATCTTGTAGATAATGTAAATGGCGGTGAAACTGACGATCGCCTGGACCAGGAGTTTGACTTTGCCGGAAACGCCATCCTTCACGCTGCGCTGGTATTTCACTTTGATGTAGTCATCGTAAAAGCCCAGCGCGGTCAGCGGGACCAGGGTCAGCAGGAACACCAGGACCATCCGGTTCGACAGGTCGCCCCAGAAAACCGTCGACACGAGGATGGCAAAGACGATGAGCAGTCCGCCCATGGTGGGCGTCTTGTCTTTGGAATGGTCGACGAATTTTTCATCCACGAGACCCTCGAGCCGGGCGGACTTCGGCACACAGAACTGTTTCAGTTTCCGGATGGTCCACGGGCCGAGTATGATCACCACCAGCATGGCGGTGATCATGGCACAGCCGGAGCGGAAAGTGACATATTCGAATAGCCGCAGCGGGCCGAACGCGCTGCGGTAATTGGCCAGCAGATACAGCATCTGATCTTATCCGCACTTGCTGTGACCGCAGGCGAGGCACTTCATGCAGTTTTCCTGCATGACCAGCTTGCGTTCGTTGCAGACGGGGCAGATCATCATGCCGTCGAACTGGGAAACATCCTGCGGGACCGATTTGTCATCGGTGGGTTTCTTCACCGGAGTTTCGGGAGCGGGTTTGCGTTTCTGCGGCTGGGGCATGATGCCGATCTTGGCCAGATGGCGTTCGATGATCCGGCCGATATCGGCGGCCAGACTCGGGATATAGGTGCCGTCGCTGAAATAACCGCCGTTGGGATCGTAGATGCTCTTGAGTTCCTCCACCAGGAATTTCGGCGCGGGATCGTGCCGGAACACGGACGAGATCAGACGGGTCATGGCCACGATCCAGCTGAAATACTGCAGGTTCTTGGTGTTGATGAAGATCTCATACGGACGACGTCTGCCGTCTTCCTCGACCAGGTCGTTGATGGTCACATACAGGGCATCGGCGGCCAGCGGCGTGCGGATCTTGTAGGTGGTGCCTTCCAGTTCCTGCGGCCGTTTCGGCGGCTGCGGACGCACGATGGGCGGATGCTCCAGTTCTTTCTTCTTCTCGGCTTCCTCTTTTTCCTTTTTCTTCTTGTCCTCATCTCGGATCAGGATGCCGGTGATATGGTCGGACGGACGGAAGGTGGTGCAGCCTTTCAGACCTTTTTCATAAGCGGTCAGATAGATGTTCTTGAAATCCTCGTAAGGATAATCGGACGGCACGTTGATGGTCTTGGAAATGGAGCTGTCGACATATTCCTGGAGCGCGGCCTGGATATCGAGGTGGCGCAGGGGCGGCACATCGGAGGAGGACACGAAATAGTCGGGCAGGTTCTTCGGATCGAATTTGTCGCCCATGAAAGTGCGGTACTGGTCGTAGGCATAATCGACGACTTCGGCGTCGATCGTGTCATCGCCGGTGCCCTTGCGGATCTTGCGGGTGTATTTGAAGGCGAAGACCGGTTCCAGGCCGCTGGAGACGTTGCCGGCGAACAGACTGATGGTGCCGGTGGGCGCCACGCTGGTCAGGTGGGAATTGCGGATGCCGAAGTGGGCGATGCCTTCGCGGATGTCCAGCGGCAGCGCGGAAATGAATTTGCCGGCCAGATATTTTTCCTTGTCCAGCAGCTTGAACGCGCCTTTTTCGCGGGCCAGTGCGATACTGGCGCGGTAGGCGGCATGGGTGATGGTGCTCATGATCTCGCCGGCCATCCGGACCGATTCGGGCGAACCGTATTTGATGCCCAGGAAAATGAAGAGGTCGGCCAAACCGGTAATGCCGATGCCCATCCGGCGCTTGGAATAGGCTTCGGTCCGCTGCTGCGGCAGCGGATAATTGCTCAGGTCGATCACGTTGTCCAGCATGCGCACGGCGATGGTGACGGTCCGGGCGATGCCGTCCTTGTCCAGTCTCGCGTTCGGCGTGAACGGATCGATGGCGAACCGGGAGAGGTTCACGGAACCGAGCAGGCAGGCGCCGTAAGGCGGCAGGGGCTGTTCGCCGCAGGGATTGGTGGCGCGGATCTCTTCACAATAATACATATTGTTCATTTCATTGATGCGGTCCATCAGGATGAAACCGGGTTCCGCGAAATCGTAGGTGGAACGCATGATCAGCTCCCAGAGTTCGCGGGCCTTGACGGTCTTGTAGACCTTGCCGTTGAACACCAGGTCCCACGGGGCGTCGGCCTTGACCGCTTCGATGAATTTGGAGGTGATCGCGACCGAAAGGTTGAACATCTGGAGCGCGGCGTTGTTGCGCTTGGCCGTGATGAATTTTTCGATGTCGGGATGGTCGCAGCGCATGATGCCCATCTGGGCGCCGCGGCGCTGGCCCGCGCTCATGATCGTGCGGCAGGTGGCATCCAGAACCTGCATGAAACTCAGAGGACCGGAAGCATTGGCTTCGCAGCCTTTGATATTGGACCCGGACGGACGGATGGTGGAAAAGTCGAAACCGACGCCGCCGCCCTGTTTCTGGGTCATGGCGGATTCCTTTACCGTTTCGAAGATGCCGTCGATCGAGTCATCGATCTTGTTCATCACGAAACAGTTGAACATGGTCACTTCACTGCGTGCCGTGCCGGCGTTGGCGATGATGCGGCCGCCCGGCAGGAATTTGTAGCCGGAAAGGATCGAATAGAATTCACGTTCCCATTTTACCGGATCCTGCTCGTTCGCAGCGATGGCGTGCGCCACCCGCCTGAAAGTGTCTTCCGGTGAATTGTCCCTGGCAACCTCGTCACTGCCCTGATACCGATATTTCTTCGACCAGATCTCGTAAGAAATATCATACTTGCTTTCTTCTGATGACATGTTTCCTTACCCTTCTATTTATGAGATGAAATGGTATTTCCTAACAGGTCAAGATAACACAATGAATCGGGAAATCAAACCGAAAAAATAAAATTTTCCGGGATTTTTTTTCAAAAAATTTCAAACCGGCACTTGACAAAAAAAAGAATGCGTTTATTATAGTCCGGTTATGATCAACTGGGGGGGAAATCATAATGAAAAGATCATCTTTTTTCGCGGCCGGACTGTCTCTGCTGGTCCTGGCCGGATGCGGCAGAACCGGACGTTCCGCCGTCAAACCGAACCGGGCTCCGATGCCGGTCATTTATTTCCGTCTGCCGGAACAGACCCGGACCCAATACCGGATCTTTCCCGGCGTGATCGAACCGGAAACCGAGGTCAATCTATCCTTTCGGGAAGGGGGACGGCTGATCCGGTTCACGCCCGGACCGGGCCGGGCGGTCCGGAAAGGGGAACTGCTGGCGAAACTTGACCCGGTCCTGCTGCAGGCCGCGGCCGACGCCGCCAAAGCGAGGTATGAACAGGCGCAGCACGATTACGAGCGCGGCAGTCTGCTCTACCGGAAAAACATCCTGGCCGCCGCAGAACTCGAAAAAAAGAAACGCGACCTGGATGTAGCCGAGGCGGATTACCGGAATGCCCGCGACGACCTGGCCGATTCCGTCATCCTCGCTCCGTTCAGCGGCATCGTCTCCAAAACCTATGCGGATAATTATCAGCAGGTCAAAGCCGGCGAAGTGCTGATCCGGCTGCAGGATATGAGTTCATTTCAGGTCACGATAGCAGTTCCGGAAAAAGAGGTGGCGCGGTTTCCGCTGAGCATCGCCGGGGCGAACCGGTCGGCCGGACGGCTCGGCGGTTTTTACGGCACCCTGCCCGGAATCCCCGCCTCGCGGTTCCCGCTGGAACTCAAGGAAGCGGAAACCCAGGCTGACACCGCGGCGGAAACCTTCACGGTCACGTTCCGCATCCTGCCGCAGAAAATCGCCCGGCTCCTGCCCGGCATGAGCATGTCCGTCCATGTGCCGCTGCTGGAAGAGTCGGCCGCTCCGGGTTTTCTTTTGCCCGGCTGCGCCCTGTTCACCCGGAACGGCCGGACCTGGGTCTGGAAGATCGATGCCGGCGGCAAAGTGCATCCGGCCGAAGTGATCCCCGGACAGCTGCACGGAGCATGGGTCCGCGTGAGCTCGTTTGAGCTGAAACCCGGCGACTGTATCGCGCAAACCGGGATCCGGGTGCTTGCCGCAGGCGACACGGTCTGCCCGCTGACCGAAAAATCGGCCCGCACCCTCACCGGAGAACCGCTTTGAATCCGGCGGAATGGTCGGTCCGCCATCCCCTGCCCGCCTGGAGCGCTGCCGTGCTGATGTTTGCCGGCGGCATCGCCGCCTGTTTCCAGCTGCCGCGGTTCGAGGATCCCGAATTCACGATCAAGCAGGCGCAGGTGATCACCCGTTATCCCGGCGCCTCGCCGGAGGAAGTTTCCCGCGAAGTCACCGACTGCGTGGAAAACGCCATTCAGGAAATGGGGCAGCTCAAGCAGCTGGATTCCCGGTCGCTGCGGGGACTTTCCATCGTGACCGCGGAGATGCGCAACACCTGCCGGAAACAGGACCTGCCGCAGATCTGGGATGAGCTCCGCAACAAGATCGACACCGCCGCGAGGTCGCTGCCGCAGGGCGCCCAGGTGCCGGAAATCGTCGACGATTACGGCGATGTCTACGGCGCATTTTTCGCGGTCACCGGTCAGGGCGCGGACTCGGTCCGGCTCCATGAGTTCGCCCGTTCCCTCCAGAAAAAACTGCTCCGGGCCGAGGATGTCAAACGGATCACGCTCTTTGCCGTTCCCCCCGAGGCGGTGTATGTCTCGCTCGACCGGACGCGGCTGGGACGGCTGGGCATTGCGCCGCAGACGATCTTCGACCTGCTCCGCGCCCGCAATCCGGTGACCGACGAAGGGTGGCTCAGGACCGGAAACGAGTGGCTCCCCATCCGGCTGGACGCCGGGATCAACACGCTTGATTCGCTCCGGCAAATGGTCATCTCCAGCCGGGACGGAAAAATCATCACGTTAGGGGACATCGCCGAGGTCCGGTCCGGCCTGCTCGACCCGCCGGAAAAAATGCTTTATTTCAACGGACTGCGCGCGATCGGGCTGGGCGTATCCACCCGGAGCGGCGGCAACGTGGTCCACACCGGCGATTCCCTGAAACGGCTTCTGGACCGTCTTTCACCCGAATTTCCGGCGGAGATCAAGGTGAAGACCATTTCCTCGCAGGCGGAGACCGTGCGTCAGGCGGTCACTTCCTTTGCGGTGAACCTGCTGGAATCGGTGCTGATCGTGATCGGGGTCCTGCTGCTGTTCATGGGGCTGAAATCGGGACTGATCATCGGCTTTGTCCTGCTGCTGACCATTGCCGGGACCCTGATGCTGATGAATTATTACGGCATCCCGCTGCAGCGGATCTCGCTCGGCGCGCTGATCATCGCGCTGGGCATGCTGGTGGACAATGCGATCGTCATAACCGAGGGGATGATGGTCCGAATCCGGGCCGGACAGGACAAGCTGGAAGCGGCGCGGGGGGTCACGGCGCAGGCCCAGCTGCCGCTGCTCGGCGCGACCGCCATCGCCATCACCGCTTTCGCCGCGATCGGACTTTCCGACGACAGCACGGGCGAATTCTGCGGTTCGCTCTTTCAGGTGCTGCTGATCTCGCTTTCGCTGAGCTGGCTGACCGCGGTCACCATCACGCCGCTGCTCTGCTGTTACGCTTTCCGGCCGGGCCCGGATCCCGAAACCGATCCCTACCGGTCCGGTTTTTTCCTTATATATAAAAACTGGCTGGACTGGACCCTGCGGCACCGGACCGTTTCGATCGCGCTGCTGATCCTGCTTTTCATTGCCGGACTGATGATGTTTTCCAGAGTCGGACGCAATTTCTTTCCGGATTCGACGCGGGCACAGTTCCTGGTGGATATCCGGCTGCCGTACGGCACTTCGATCTATGAAACCGACCGGGCCGCGGCCGAAGTGGAATCGTATGTGCGGACTCTGCCGGGCGTCGGCGACATCACCCGCTGCGTCGGCGGCGGGGCACTCCGGTTCATCCTGACCTATGCACCGGAAGAACCCGACACCGGGTATGCCCAGCTGCTGGTGGATGTGCGCGATTACCGGGAGATCCCCGCGCTGATCGGCCGCATCTATGAGCATGCGCGGGAAAAGTTTCCGCATTACGGCGTCATCCCCTACCGGGTCCGGCTGGGACCAGGCGCCGCGGGATCCATCCAGGCGCGTTTCCTCGGCGGCACCCGCGACGAACTGCGGCAGCTGGGCGAGGAGACCATGCGGATCATGCGCGCCGATCCGAATGCGCGGGCGATCTACACCGACTGGCGGAACCGGATCAAAGTCATCACCCCGGTGTTCTCCGAGGAACGCGCCGGACGGGCGGGCATCACCCGGCAGCAGGCGTCCGATGCCATCCGGGAATCGTTCGAAGGTCTGCCGGTCGGCTCGTTCCGCGACGGCGAACAGCTGATCCCGATCTACGCCCGGGCGCCGCGGTCATTGCCGGACCGCGATTTCGGCGAAGGGATCCAGGTATGGAGTCCGGCCGCGAACCGGATGGTGCCGCTTTCGCAGTTTTTCGATGCCACGCTGATCGAATGGATCGATCCCGTGATCGTGCATCGGGACCGGGTCGAGGCGCTCACGGTCAAATGCGATCCCGTGCACGGCCTGTCCTCGGCGCTGCTGCGGGAACTCCGTCCGAAGATCGAAAAACTGAAACGTCCGCCCGGCTGCACGCTGGAATGGGGCGGCGAATACGAGAACAGCACGGATGCTTCCAATGCGCTGTATGTCCGGATCCCGCCGTTTGCATTGCTGATGGTGCTGATTGTGCTGTTCCTGTTCAATTCCGTGCGCAAAACCCTGGTGGTATGGCTCTGCGTGCCGCTGACCGTCACGGGGGTGGCCGCCGGTCTGCTCTGGAGCGGACAGCCGTTCGGGTTCATGGCGATGCTCGGCGTGCTGAGTCTTTCCGGCATGCTGATCAAAAACGCCATTGTGCTGATCGACGAGATCGGTCTGCGTCTGCAGACGCCGGACCGTCCCGCGGCAACGCTGCTGCTGGAGGCGTCCGCCAGCCGGATCCGTCCGGTGCTGATGGCGGCGCTGACCACGATCCTGGGCATGCTGCCGCTGATCGCGGACGCCTTTTTTGCCGCGATGGCGGTCACGATCATGGCGGGACTGACTTTTGCCTGTGTGGTGACACTCTTCGCAGTGCCACTTCTGTATGCCTGCTTTTTCCGCATCCGGGCAAGTACGCCGGAATAATGCGGAGTGCGCCAACTCCCCCCAAGTCCGTGATACGTCAAGGACAAACAACTGAAAAAATATCTGACATTATCATTGTAATCAAACGGAACGATGCTATATTGGTTTTTATATTTTTTTATCGAACGGTCAAACTTGAAAGGAAAAACGTATGGCAGCGTTAAACAATGTTACGATTGCGTCGAAAGGCGGGAATGCCGATTACACGGGGGCGTTGAACGGCAGCGTATTCTTCACCAAGGGATACAATGGCGACGATACGATCGCTTCTGCTACGGATCTGGGCACGGTCACCGGACCCGGCGGCTCCATAACCGACTGGGTGGGCCAGGGCGATGAATATGACTATGGAAAATTCACGCTGGAAAGCGGCGCGAAACTGAGCATTACGATCACCTCCACCGATGCGGCAAAATTTACGATCTGGCAGCTGGACGGCGGCAAGATGAAATCACTGCAGAGCACTGCGATCGGCGCCGGCAAAACCGTCGACACGAAAGAATTGCTGCTGAATGCCGGAGATTATTATGTCTCCATACAGTCGACCAATGCGTCGAAAGGCGGGGATGCCTATTACACGGGGACGCTGAACGGCAAGAGCGTATTCTTCACCGACGGATACAATGGCGACGATACGATCGCTTCTGCTGCGGAGCTGGGCATCGTCGACGGACCCGGCGGCTCCATAACCGACTGGGTGGGTCTGGGCGATGAATATGACTACGGAGAATTCACGCTGGAAAGCGGCGCGAAACTGAGCTTTACGGTCACCTCCACCGATGCGGCGAAATTCACGATCTGGCAGCAGGACGGCGGCAAGCTGAAATCGCTGCAGAGCACTGCGATCGGCGCCGGCAAAACCGTCGACACGAAAGAATTGCTGCTGAATGCCGGAGATTATTATGTCTCCATGCAGTCGACCAATGCGTCGAAAGGCGGGAATGCCGATTACACGGGCACGTTGAACACCAAGAGCGCATTCTTCACCAACGGATACAATGGCGACGATACGATCGCTTCTGCTGCTGATCTGGGCACCGTCGACGGCCCCGGCGCGCTGGATGCCGACTGGGTGGGTCTGGGCGATGAGTATGACTACCGGAAATTCACGCTGGACAGCGGCGCAAAACTGAGTTTCACGGTCACCTCCACCGATGCGGTGAAATTCACGATCTGGCAGCAGGACGGCAGCAAGCTGAAATCGCTGCAGAGCATTACGGTCGGCGCCGGTAAAACCGCCGACACGAAAGAATTGCTGTTGAATGCCGGCAAATACTATTACTCCGTGCAGTCGACCAATGCGTCGAAGGGCGGCAGTGCGGATTATACGGTCTCGGTGAACGGCAAGAGTGCGTTCTTCACCAACGGGTACAATGGCGACGATACGATCGCTTCTGCTGCTGATCTGGGCACCGTCACCGAACCCGGCGGCTCCATAACCGACTGGGTGGGCCTGGGTGATGAGTATGACTACGGAAAATTCACGCTGGATAGCGGTGCGAAACTGAGCTTTACGGTCACCTCCACCGATGCGGCGAAATTCACGATCTGGCAGCAGGACGGCGGCAAGCTGAAATCGCTGCAGAGCATTACGGTCGGCGCCGGCAAAACCGTCGACACGAAAGAATTGCTGCTGAATGCCGGAGATTATTATGTCTCCATGCAGTCGACCAATGCGTCGAAAGGCGGGGATGCCTATTACACTGGGACGCTGAACGGCAAGAGCGTATTCTTCACCAACGGATACAATGGCGACGATACGATCGATTCTGCTGCTGATCTGGGCACCGTCACCGAACCCGGCGCGCTGGATGCCGACTGGGTGGGACTGGGCGATGAGTACGACTACCGGAAATTTACGCTGGACAGCGGTGCGAAACTGAGCTTTACGATCACCTCCACCGATGCGGCGAAATTTACGATCTGGCAGCAGGACGGCGGCAAGCTGAAATCGCTGCAGAGCACTGCGATCGGCGCCGGCAAAACCGTCGACACGAAAGAATTGCTGCTGTCTTCCGGCGAATACTATTACTCCGTGCAGTCGACCAACGCATCCAAGGGAGGCAGTGCGGATTATACGGTCTCGGTGAACGGCAAGAGTGCGTTCTTCACCAACGGGTACAATGGCGACGATACGATCGCTTCTGCTGCTGATCTGGGCACCGTCACCGAACCCGGCGGCTCCATAA
>SUWI01000118.1 GCA_015061565.1 Lentisphaerota bacterium | reverse complement strand
CATGGCTTTCGAAGAAGAATTCGGATCGGACATTCCGGACGAAGATGCTGAAAAGCTGACCACGGTCGGGGACGCGATCAAATACATCGAAAGTAAGCAGGGCGCTCAGAACGCTTAAGCTGGTGTTGTTTTTCTGAAGGAATGCGGGTCCCCATTACAACAGTGGGCTGGCCCGCATTTTGTTATTCATGGAGGTTTGAATGGACTCTAGGCGCGTGGTAATAACGGGAATCGGAGCGGTTTCCTGTGTCGGCAACGATGCTCAGTCGCTTTGGGATGCTGTTGTCAATGGCAGATGCGGACTGGGCAAGGTTGAGCGCTTTGACTTGAGTGCCTACCGGACGCAGATCGCCGGCGAAGTGAAAAATTTTGATCCGACTCTCTATATGACGGAAAAAGAAGCCCGCCGGATGGATGACTTTGCCTTATATGCGATAGCCGCCGCGGACGAAGCGATGAAGAATGCCGGCCTGCCCCTGGATCTGCGGGATGGTTCGGTCGTGAATCCCGATCGGGTCGGAGTCTGTATCGGCAGCGGTATCGGCGGGATGAGAACGCTCGAAAAACAGTGTGAGGTCCTGCTGACCAAAGGTCCGGGAAGAGTATCCCCGTTTCTGATCCCCATGATGATTTCCGATATGGGTTCGGGATCCGTTTCGATGCGTTACGGCGCCAAAGGGCCCAACTTTACGGCGGTTTCCGCCTGTGCTTCGGCTGCCCATTCGATCGGGGAAGCCTACCGTGCGGTGCGGAGCGGCGATGCCGATATGATGATCACCGGCGGCGCGGAAGCCTCGGTCTCCCGTCTCGGGTTCGCCGGTTTCTGCTCGGAAAAGGCCATGAGCCAGCGCAACGACGATCCGCTGCATGCCAGCCGTCCGTTCGACAAGGACCGCGACGGGTTTGTGATGTCGGAAGGCGCGGGCATCCTGATCCTGGAAGAACTCGAACACGCCAAACGGCGCGGTGCGGCGATCCTGGCCGAGCTGGTCGGTTACGGCGCCACGGGTGATGCTTATCACATTACTTCTCCTGCGCCCGGTGGGGAAGGCGCCGCTCGTGCTTTCAATATGGCCTTGCACAATGCCGGGCTGAATCCGGAGCAGGTTGATTATGTAAATGCCCACGGCACCAGCACCACGCTGAACGACATGTATGAAACACAGGCCTTGAAATCGGTATTCGGCGACAAGGTCGGTTCGGTTGCTATCAGCAGCACGAAAGGGACGATCGGCCATGCCCTCGGTGCGGCCGGCGGGCTGGAGACCATCATCTGCGCGCTGTCCATTCAGCACGGGATCATTCCGCCGACCATCAACTATGAAACGCCCGATCCGGAATGCGATCTGGATTACACGCCCAACACCGCACGGGAAAAAACCGTCAATGTCGCGGTCAACACCAATCTGGGGTTCGGCGGTCACAATGCGGCACTCATTCTGAAACGTTTCAACGGATAAGTCAGATTTTAGGAGGTCTGAAATGAAAATAGTCAATCTTTCTGCGGCGGTCGCTGCAATGCTCGTTTTCCCGGTCGTGTTCTGCTCCTGTTCGACCGGTCCCGAAAAGGAGAAAAAAGCCGAACCTGAGGTTCCGGCCAACACAGTTAAAGCCGAGCCCGCGGCAGTGGAAGTGAAAGCCGAACCGGTGCTGGACAACAGCAAGGAAGCAAAACCGGCGCCCGCTCCTGCAAAGAAAGCCGAACCGGCCCCGGCGCCTGCTCCCGCAAAGAAAGCCGAACCGGCCCCGGCGCCCGCCCCCGAAAAGAAGAAAGCCTCCAACGGCCGTCCGGTCGAACATGTGGTCCGGACCGGAGACAATCTGTGGAAGATTTCCAAGAAATATTATGGCAGCGGTGCGAAATGGAAGCTGATTTATGAAGCGAATAAATCAGCCATCAAGAAGCAGGATTTCCTGGAACCGGGCACCGTCCTGGCGATTCCTGCAGCCGAGTGATGAAGAACAGCGACGATGATCCATCATCCGGCAGTGCCGGAAAACATTATTTCCAGACACCGCTGGAAATGGAGATGCTTTTTGCCGGCGATTTCCGCCGGAATCTCCGCCGGATGGAGGAAAAGCTGAACGTCCGGACCAATGTCCGTGATTTGCGCATGGTGATTTCCGCCGATACGCCGGAACAGATTCAGCGGGCATTGTCTTTTCTGAAAAAGCTGGATGAGATCCGTTCCGGAATGCCGTCTCTGCGTTTGGAACAGCAGGATTTCGATCAGATCCTGGCCGCATTTCAGACGGAAGCCGAATCCGAACTGCAGAAATATTTCAGCGAACGGATCGCGGTAAGTCCGCGCAAGCGCGACATCATTCCGCGAACGCCCCATCAGCTGGAGTATGTGAAAGCGATCCGCAGTGCCGATATAACTTTCGGGATCGGTCCGGCCGGCACCGGAAAGACTTATCTGGCGATGGCCCTGGCGGTTTCCGAATTCCTGGCCGGACATTTCGAACGGATCATTCTGACGCGTCCGGCGGTGGAAGCCGGTGAAAGCCTCGGTTTCCTGCCGGGGAAACTGGAAGAAAAGATCAATCCCTATCTCCGGCCGCTTTATGACGCGCTGTATGACATGATGGAAATGAATGAATCCGCCGATCTGCTGGACCGCGGGATCATCGAGGTCGCTCCGCTGGCATTTATGCGAGGACGTACCTTGAACAATGCTTTCGTAATCCTGGATGAGGCCCAGAACACCACCCGCGAACAGATGCTGATGTTTCTCACCCGCATGGGATTCCGGTCCAAATGCGTGGTGGCGGGGGATCCCACTCAGACGGATCTGCCGGGCCGCAAAGCGTCCGGGCTGCCGGAGGCGGTCCGCCGTCTTGAGCCGATCGAGGAGATCCGGATCTGCCGCTTTACTTCGCATGATGCAGTCCGGCATTCCCTGGTGGAAAAAATAATCAATGCTTATCATGATGAGCCTGGTGATGAAAACCGGGAGGAGGAATAACCCATGACTGAAGAACAAGATCCGAAAACGGGAAACGGGATCGTCGGTTTCTTTGAACGATCCAGCTTTTTTGTCATTGTCCTGCTGCTGCTGATCCTGGGAGTCAGTCTGTATGTCGTGTCGGCTCCCCATCCGGTGGATATCCTGGATCTGCAGAAAAATCAGAAGGCGCCCGCCAATATCTATGCCGATTTGGATTTCGAAATCGAGGATCTGCAGAAAAGCAATGAACTGGCCGACAAGCAGGTGGAGAAAGAACCGGATTATTACCGGATCGACCAGCTCGAGACTTCCCGGATGAGACAGCGGTACCAGGATCTGTTCACCTGCGCGCGGAAGCGCGAGGAACTGGAAAAGCGCAGCGAATCCTTCCGCTCGGAACCTGGCAATGAAATCCAATTGAAAATAGAGAAACTGGACAAGCCGACGTTGAGTTTTCTGCTGAGTATAGCTGATAATGCGGTCTTGAAACAGAAACTGGATGGTTTGTTCAGGAATATCCTGCGCGAAGGCATACTGAATCAGGCGCTCAGACAGAAACTGCATGGCGATACGGTAATCAAAATCATTGATCCGAGCAACCGGCGGCATCGGATGAAAGCGGAAAAACTGTTTACGCAGAATACTGCGGCCAGGCAGATCGTCGATGAAATGCTGCGGACCTATCAAAGCCCGGATCTGGAATCCATCCGGCGGCACTTTTATGACATTCTGACAGCTGTCTTCGGAAAAGGAAATCTCTCTTTCGACCGGAAATTCACGGACAGCCGGAAACAGGAGATCCGCAGATCCGTGGGAAAAATCAAAAAGACGGTGC
Source organism: Lentisphaerota bacterium (assembly GCA_015061565.1). Lineage (GTDB taxonomy): Bacteria > Verrucomicrobiota > Lentisphaeria > Victivallales > UBA1829 > SIG94. The sequence continues at coordinate 12,321 of SUWI01000118.1, read as the reverse complement.
ACCAGTATGATATCCTCCTGCCGAAAGGAAAAATCGTCAGCGAAGAAGACCTCCGCATCCTCTCAGCCTATCGGGACGAACTGGAAAAACATGCCGGTATCAAGGAAATATATAAACTGGTCGGAGAAAACATTCTGCTCTGTCTGGCTCTGATCCTGTCCCTGGGCTTGTATCTGTTCCGGATCCAGCCGATTTTTTCCAACAGCAACAGCAAACTCTGGCAGCTGGGATTGATCATCATTGTCGCTCTGCTGCTGAACCGGCTGACCATGGATGTTTTCCTGATTTTGTCGGAACGGTATCAGATGCCGCGCCGGGAGCTGATGTATTGTGTCATGCCGATCGGTTTTGCCTCCCTGATGATCTCCGTGATTTTCGGTGCCCGGCCCGCCTTTTTCGCCGGTCTGTTCGTTTCCGCCGTCACCGCTTTGCAGATGATCAATCCGTTCCAGATGTTTTTTACCGGTCTGCTGATCAGCGCCGGCGGCGCTTTGGCGGTCCGTAAAGTTCAGAATTCCAGAAGTTTCTTCCTGCGTGCTTTCATCGGAACCTGGCTGGCCGCTCTGACGACCGTCGTGATCTTTTTCCCGAAAATCATGGATAAGGGATTTTTCCTGAAGATTATGGATGCGGATTCTCTGCGGCTGGTTTTCTGGATGATGGTGTTTCCCTTTGTGACCGGTCTGCTGACTGCTTCCCTGGCTCAAATCGGCGTGTATCTCCAGGAGACCTTTTTTGATGTCACCACTCCCATGTCGCTGCAGGCATTTTATGATTTCAATCATCCGCTGCTGAAGGAACTGCAGCTGAAGGCGTCGGGAACCTATCACCATTGCCTGATGGTCTCCATCCTGGCGGAAAAAGCGGCGGAGGAAGCCGGCCTGGATCCTGTCAAAGCACGCGTATGCGGCATGTTCCATGATGTCGGCAAACTGGTCCAGCCCCAATATTTCGTGGAGAACAGTCCCGGCCGCGATATGCATAAGGATCAGGATCCCAAGATGAGTGCGATCATTATCCGCAGTCATGTGGTGAAACACGGCCCGGAACTGGCCAGAAAGTATAAACTCAAACGGCTGCTTTATGATACCATTACCCAGCATCACGGCAATGACGTCATTAACTTTTTCTATCAGAAAGAACAGCAGCTGCATCCCGGTGAAAACATCCCGCAGAGCGATTTCCGTTATCCGGGTCCGCTGCCGAGCGACAAAGAGATCTGTCTGGTCATGCTGGCGGACTGCTGCGAAGCGGCTTCCCGCAGTCTGGAGAAACCGACAGAGGAAACTCTCGCCCAGCTGGTGAACAATATTTTCCGAGGCAAGATCCGGAACGGTCAGCTCGATCATTCCGAACTGAGCATGCATGAGCTGAGCATTATCCGGAACAGCATCATCAACAATCTGAAAACCATGTTCCACGGGCGGATCGCATACCCCAAGGATGACAAAAAAGATGAAGACGATTTATTCGTGGCGGCCGGAAAAGACGTTTCCGCGCCCTGAAAGGAAGCAGGTCCTGAAACTGGCGTCAGCCGCTGCCGAAGTGACCGGCAGCGGCATCCGCAGTCTGCTCTCTCTTTCCTGGGTTTCCGAGCGCGAAATGGCGGAGATCAATCAGGCGTTCGTCGGTCATACCGGTCCCACTGATGTGATCTGTTTCGATTACCGGCAGTCGCCGGATGTCCTGCCGGAAACCGGGGAGGGCGCGGACGATGTCGAAGTGGAAATCATCATCTGTCCTGCGGTGGCGGCTCGGGAAGCGGCCAGACGCAGTCTCCCTTATTCCCGCGAGCTGGTGCTTTACCTGGTGCACGGACTGCTGCATTCCGCCGGTCAGGATGACCTGAAACCGGAACTGAAACGGGTCATGCGCCGCCGGGAAGCTTCCGCTCTCCGCCGCCTCAGTGCAATATTCAACCTGGATGCGGTTTTCCCGTGTCCTCCGATGGATGGCGAATCATGACCCTGGCTTTGACAACTTCGATCATCAGCTTTATTCTGTTTCTGATCGTGTTCACCGCCTTCGAAGCTTTTGACCGGCTGTCCGGCGGACAGATCATGAAACTGGAGGATTCCGAGCCGGAACTGGCCGCACGGCTCAACCACTGGCTCGAAGAATCCGATTCGATCCGCGCCGTGTTCAAACTGCTTCTGTTCATTCTGGTGGCCCTGCTGGGCATGTTCTCCCTGATGCTGTTCCATCATAAAGTCGGCCATATCGCACCGGAATGGCAGGTCCCGTTCATCATCGGCGCGATCATCGTTTACTGGTCGGTCGGCGAGATCCTGGCTCTCCTTCTGCTTTACCGCTCCGACCTGTGGGTCCTGAGGATCACCATTCCCGCCATCCTCCTGCTGGCCAACACCATCCTCCTGCCGTTCACTCTGCTCAGCCGCAAACTCCGCGAAAACGCCGAGGACTGGCGCGATGAGGAAGCTCCGGAACAGATCGTCAGTTCGGAAGACGAGATCCTCTCGGTCGTGGAAAACTACGGCGATCATGAGAACGACGATCTCGAAGAGGGTGAAAAGCGGATGATCAAGGGCATTCTGGACCTGGGCGACATGTCCGTCCGCGAGATCATGACTCCCCGGGTCGATATCGAAGCCATCCCCGCTTCTTCGTCCATCGCGGAAGCCAAAAAGAAGTTTATCGCCACCGGACACAGCCGCATCCCGATCTACGGCCGTTCCGTCGATGAGATCAAGGGTATCATTTATGCCAAGGATTTCATCGATGAACGGGCTATTGCCGGAAAGACCCTGGACCAGCTCTCCCACAAGCCCCTCTTCATTCCGGAATCCAAGGAAGTCGGCGACCTGCTCGAAGAGATCCGCCGCCTCCATAACCATTTCGCCGTCATCATCGATGAATACGGCGGCACTTCAGGGATCGTCACTTTCGAAGACATCATCGAAGAGATCGTCGGCGATGTGCAGGATGAATATGACACCGAGGAGACCGGCAAGATCAAGCCGCGTCTGATGCCGGACGGTTCCGTGATCTTCGAAGCGAGGACCCTCATTTCGGAAGTCAACGAGATTCTGGATTCCAATATCCCCGATACGGATGCCGCCGACACCATCGGCGGTTACATCTGCGCCGAACTCGGCCGGATCCCCGAGGAAGGCGAGCATTTCCATTTCGAGGGATGCGGCCTGACTGCGCTGATCCTCAAGGCGGATAAACGAAAGATCCTTAAACTCAAGATCAAAGGGGAGGAAGTCCATGACGGATAAAAGTTTTCTCAACCGGATGAAGAATCTGCTGTTCACCGGATTGCTGGTGGTGGTCCCGTTCCTGGCTGCCGTCTGGATGAGCTGGTGGATCTATGATGTGCTGACCGTCTGGGCCATCGGTCTGGCGGATAAACTGGATCTGCCCGGCATAAAGGGCGAAATTTCGTCCTTCTGGGTGCGTCAGGGGATCCGGATCCTGGCACTGGTTTTCATGCTCCTGGTCCTGCTGCTGGTGGGGCAGCTGGCCAAACTGACCCTGGGCCGGCGGCTGATCGGACTGGGACAGAAACTGCTGATGCATCTGCCTCTGGTCAGTTTCATTTATTCCACCTGCAAACAGATCGCCGATGCCATGCAGACCACCAGCGGCGGCATGTTCCATCAGGTCGTCCTGTTCGAATACCCGATGCCCGGCTCTTATGCGATCGGTTTCCTCACCAATGAGAATACCGAGCCTTCTGAAATCACCGAACAGCTGGGGAAACCCGTGGTCAGCATTTTCCTGCCGACCACCCCGAACCCCACCAGCGGTTTTCTCCTGATGATCCCCAGGGACAAGTGCATTTTCCTGAAGATGAGCGTTTCCGATGCCATGAAACTGATCGTCAGCATCGGCACGGTGTTCCCGGAGCAGAAAGCACAGGAACTGTCCGGACAGTGAACTTTTCCCCCGGACCGCTGTCTGTTTGATTACCCGGATCGATGCCGGGTCCGGAAAAAACAGCTTTTTTTTTGATTCCGGGATTGCAAAACGGAAAAACCGTATTACAGTCTCTTACCATTATGATGAAGCATGTTCAGAAAGTGAGGATTTCTTATGGATGATATTGATGAAAATACCGGAATGACTGACGATGTCGTCGAAACGCTGGCGATCACGCAGCCGGGGACGATCCTTTTCCCGTTTGCTTTGACCCCGCTGGTTCTGGAAAATCCCGGCAATATTGCCAGGGCGGAAAAAGCCGCTTCCGGCTCACGCCTCATTGCCGTTTTTCCCGAAATGCCCAAAAATGAGGATGTTTCCGAAATCCAGGGCATTGAATTGAACGTAACTTCCTTCAAGCTCGATGACCATGACGTTTCCAGCATCGGCGTCCTCTGCCGGCTGGTCAAGACCCTCAAGTTCCCCGACGGCACCGTCCGCATCCTGCTCCGCGGTCTGGAACGGATCCGGTATGAAGGCCCCGTTTCCGAAGACAGTCCTCTGCTGAAGGTCCGCAAGATCGTCCAGCCGGAAGACAACAGTATCGAAACGGCCGCCATGGTCCGCAATGCCGTCAAGCAGTTCCAGGAGATCACCTCCTTCTCTCCCAACTTCCCCGAGGAGCTGAAAATCGCCATCATCAACCTGACCGACAATGTCCGGATCGTGGACTTGATCGCCGATTCCGTGAATTTCTCCAATCTGGAAAAACTCGCGATCCTCACCATGGAAAAACTGCAGGACCGTCTGCATCTGATGACCATTCTGCTGAACCGTGAAGTCGAGGTCCTGCGTCTCGGTTCCGAGATCCAGTCCCAGGTCCACAACGCTATGAGCAAATCCCAGCGGGAATTCTTCCTCCGCGAACAGCTCCGCACCATCAAGGAGGAGCTCGGCGAAGGCAGCGGCAATCCCGACATCGTCCGGATCCAGGAACGCATGAGCAAACTCGATCTCCCAGAGAATGTTGTCGATGTCCTCAACAAGGAGATCGAACGTCTCGAAATGATCCCCCAGGCCGCCGCCGAATACAATATCGCCTACACCTATATCGACTGGATCCTGTCCGTCCCCTGGAACCAGTTCACCGACGACCGGCTCGATATTGCCGAAGCCAAAAAGATCCTCGACCGCGACCATTACGGACTCAAGGACATCAAGGAACGGATCCTCGAATTCCTGGCCGTGCTGCAGATGAAGAACAACCGCAAGGCCCCGATCATCTGTTTCATCGGACCTCCCGGCGTCGGCAAGACTTCCCTCGGCAAATCCATCGCCGAAGCCATGGGCAGAAAATTCGTCCGGATCTCCCTCGGCGGCGTGCGCGACGAAGCTGAGATCCGCGGTCACCGCCGCACCTATATCGGCGCTCTCCCCGGCCGCATCATCCAGGGCATGAAGAAAGCCGGTTCCTCCAATCCCGTTTTCATGCTGGACGAGATCGACAAGCTCGGCAACGATTTCCGCGGCGATCCCGCTTCCGCTTTGCTTGAAGTCCTCGATCCGCAGCAGAATTTCTCGTTCAGCGACCATTATCTCGAAGTCGATTACGACCTCAGTTCGGTCATGTTCATTGCCACCGCCAATATTTCCGACACCATTCCCGGTCCGCTGCTCGACCGCATGGACGTGATCCGGCTGCCAGGCTATACCGCTACCGAAAAGAAGCATATCGCCGAACAGTTCCTGATCCCCAGACAGCTCGAAGAAAACGGTTTCGCCGGCAAAAAAGTCTCGTTCACTTCCGATGCCACGGATGAACTGATCAGTTATTACACCCGTGAGGCCGGCGTCCGGCAGCTCGAACGCACTTTCGGACAACTCTGCCGCAAACTCGCCCGCAAGATCGTCGAGGGTGAACTGAAGGATCAGGACCAGCCCGTCGTCGTCGATGCCGAAGAGATCCACCGTCTCCTCGGCGCACGCAAATTCATCATGGATGAGGCCATGAGCGAGCCGCAGATCGGCGTCGCCACCGGCATGGCCTGGACCAGCGTCGGCGGCACCATCCTCCAGGTCGAGACCGCCATGATGCCCGGCAAAGGCGAACTCAAACTCACCGGCTCCCTCGGCAATGTCATGAAGGAAAGCGCCATGGCCGCCTTCAGTTACGTCAAGGGCCATGCCAGAGAACTCGGGATCAAGTCCTCCGTGTTCGACAAGAATGATTTCCATATCCATGTCCCCGACGGCGCCACGCCCAAGGACGGTCCTTCCGCCGGCATCACGCTGACCACCGCGCTGGTATCCCTGCTGACCGGCAAACCCGTCCGCCATGATTACGCCATGACCGGCGAGATCAATCTCCGCGGCAAAGTCACCGCCATCGGCGGCGTCAAGGAAAAATCCATCGGCGCCCTCCGTGCCGGCATCTCCAATATCATCCTCCCCGAAGAAAACCGCAAGGACCTCGAGGATGTGCCCGAAGATGTCCTCCGGCAGGTCAAATTCACGTTCGTCTCCGAGATTTCCCAGGTGCTCAAGATCATGCTGGCCAAACCGCCGAAGACCCCACCGAAGAAAAAGGCGCCCGCACCCCGCAGGAAAACCGTCCGGAAAGGAGCTGCCAAATGAAAGCTTTCCGTCTCCCCCTCATGATCGTCGTATCGTTCTGTTCCCTGTTCCTTTCCGCTGCGGAAAACGATTCCCTGCCGCCGGAAAAATGGAAACCGCAGGATTTTCTCGCCCGCGTCCGCAATCCCCCAGGACGCGATTCCTGGGCTTCCATGAAAGGTTCCGCCCAGCATCGCCGCGACAATGCCCGGACCGTCAAGGCCGCGATCGAAATGGGTATCTTTTTCACCCCGGTCCGCACGCTCGCCCAGATCCGCTTCAACGGGAACGAGATCTATACGATCGGCCAGTCCTACGGCAAGGACAGCGCTACCAGCGTCGAAAGCAAGATCCCCGACGGGATCAAGCCCCAGATCGGCGTTTACGGCATTACTCCCGAAGATCTCGCCATGAGTTTCCTGTATTGGGAGTTCCTCGAAGAACATGCCCCTGAAACCGTTCGCGGACAGCCCTGCCGCGTTTTCACGCTGATCTCCAAAGACAAATCCGAACGGGTGAAAGTCAAGATCAGCTGTGAATATTTCTTCCCGCTGCAGGGCGAATGGTTCCGCAAAAATGAAAAGGAACCGTTCCGCAAACTGGAAGCCGCCGCTTTCAAGAAGGACAATGATTACTGGTTCGTCAGCAAGCTGATCCTCAGCGGCAGGGACTGGGTCACCACGATCCGTTTCCCGGATGTCGCCGCCGGTCAGTTCCAGGGCAAGCTCCCCGCCGGCCTGTTTGCCGAATAAGTCTTCTCCGGCGCGTCAGGCTCATTCGGCCTGTCCGCCGCTTATTTCTTTGCTTCTTTGCTTTCAGCAGCCGCGGGTTCGGGGGTTGATTTCGGCACCACCAGGGAACCGATCGAGCCGATCCGCAGCGGATTGGGCTCTTTGACCAGCCGGCATTTGACCAGGAAAAAGCTTTCGTCACCATACTGGTAACGGGCTTTCTTGATTTCGAAGCATTTCATTTCGAACCCCTGTTTGTCATCCGGATACTGATTGCTCACAAAACGGTAGGTCTGACCTTCGCGGACATACTGGATATAGCGTTCCGGACAATAGGCATAGAGCAGTTTGCGGTCGTCGCGGTGGATTTCCGCCGCAGAGGTGCCGACGGCATCATAGCCGCCGACCGTATCGGAATTGGTGATGCAGCAGCCGTCGATCGGCGAAACGATCCGGTAATACTTTTTTTCCTCTTTGAGCAGTGCCAGTTCGTCCTTCAGGTTTTTCAGCTTGGTCTCCGCCTCGGCGAGTTCGATTTCCGCGGTTTTGACATAAAAATCCGCCAGACCCTGCTTGAGGATCTTCATGTCTTCGTCCATTTTCCGGACTTCCGCCTCGGAATTCTTGAAGGCCTCTTTCTTTTCGCGGAAGGCCAGATCGGTCACGATCTTGCTGCCGTGCAGCCGCTGGTACACCTTGAATTCATGCGCGGAACGTTCCAGATTTTCCTGCGCGATTTTCCGTTTCCAGACCAGGTTCCGGTATTCCGACGGCAGCGGATCGAGCTTGGTCATTACCAGATTCAGCTGCTTGCGTTCCACCGTCTTCTGCTGTTCGGCTATGCTGTGCTCGGTCTTTTCGATGGAAGTCCGGAGACTGTGATCGTCATATTCCAGGATCACGTCGCCTTTTTTCACCCGGCGGTAGGAATAGACCCGGACCTTGGACACGAAAGCCGCGTATTTGTTTTTCAGAGTATACTGGCTGCGGCCGCGGACATATCCCACAAATGAAAACTCGTCGCTGTTGTCGGTCTTGCATCGTTTACTGGCGGATCCGAACCGTTCCACGGTCAGGATGGAAGTGTTGCCGTTCTGCATCCCCAGCAGGAAACAAATTCCGCCGATCACAAAAAAACCGATCAGTACAGCCAGGGCAGTCAGCCATGCCTTCATTTCGAAAAACTCCTTTTCTTGCTTCGTTTTTGACGTGGTATCAGCAATATAGCCAAGATAACCAAAAAGTCAAATTGAAAAATGACCTTTTCGGGTATATATTACCATATATTTATTCGTTTGGGAGATTACCGCATGAATTTGATGAATGCTATCCAGGTGATGGGCGGTCTGGCCATCTTTATTTTCGGGATGAAACTGATGAGTGCCGGACTGCACCGGGTCGCGGGGGAGCGGATGCGTTCCATTTTGAGAATGTTCTCCGCCAACCGTTTTGTTGCAGTGGCGACCGGCGCGGTAGTGACCGGTGTGATCCAGTCTTCCGGCGCCAGCACGGTCATGGTGGTCGGTTTTGTGAACGCCGGACTGCTGACGCTGGTGCAGGCGATCGGTTTGATCCTGGGGTCGCATATCGGAACCACGGTGACCGCCCAGCTGGTGGCGTTCGACCTGAACTGGCTGATCATGCCTTCGATCATCATCGGTCTGATTTTTTCATTCATCCCGAACCGGAAGGTGTCCAACTGGAGCGAAACGATCCTCGGTCTTGGCTTCCTGTTCCTCGGCATGATGACCATGAGCAATGAACTGCGTGCGCTGTCCAGTTACGAACCCTTTGTCCGGGCGCTGCGTTCCGTGAACTGCCAGCCGGTCAACGGCGTCATGCCGCTGATGCCGATGCTGGGAGCGCTGGCCATCGGCGCGTTTGCGACCATTGCCATGCAAAGCAGTTCCGCCTGCACCGGCGTGCTGGTGGCGCTCGGCACGGCCAACCTGATCGATATCCATACCGCGCTGGTGATGATCATGGGTGCCAATATCGGGACCACGGTGACCGCGCAGCTGGCCGCGATCACCGCCAACCGGATCGCGAAACAGGCGGCCCTGGCCAATACGCTGGCCAATACCATCGGAGCGCTGGTCATCATGGTCTCGTTATGGTTCACCATTGACGGCAAACCGGTGTTTCTGAAGCTGGTGGAATTCCTTTCGTTCGGCGCCGGCATACCCCGCCAGATCGCCAATGCCCATACTATCTTCAACGTCTGCACCACGATCTTGTGGCTGCCTTTCATCGGGCTGCTGGCCAAACTCTGTGAAAAGCTGCTCCCGGTCAAAGAGCTCTCCCAGGTGGTTTTCGAACGGCTGGAACCCCACTTGCTCAGCACACCCGCCATTGCCTTGACCCAGACCGCCAGCGCCCTGCGCAAAATGCTGAAGAAATCCTGGAAAATGATCGACTGTGCCCTCAGCGTCTACAACCGCAACGACGAGCGCAATCAGGCCGTGGAAAAACAGCTGGAACAGCGTGAGGCCGATATCGACCGCCGCCAGAAAGCCATCACCGAATATCTTTCCAAACTGATGCTCCGTCCCCTCAATGCCAAGGAATCCGAACAGATCCCCATGCTGCTGCACTGCACCAACGACGTCGAACGCATCGGCGACCATGCCGAGATCATTCATGCCACCGTGCTCCGTCTGCTGGAGCAGAACCTGCACTTCAGTCCCGATGCGGAAAAGGAATACGACCAGCTCCACGACACTCTCGCGGAACTGGCCCATGCCACGATCAAGATGCTGGAAGCTCCGTCCGCGGAATACGGAATCCAGGCGGCCAGAGTGCAGGAACGCATGCAGATCATGCTTGACACTTCCGAGACCAAGCATTTCACCCGCATCAGCAACGGCGAATGCAAACCCCAGGTCGGGATGCTTTTCCTGGAACTGATCGAGGAAATGCGCAAGATTTCCCGTCACCTGGAAAACATTCACGAACGCGCATCCTCGTTCTACGGCAAATTTCCCAAGGCGCGCAACCGTATTCAAAAGAATGCCAAACCGGCGGAAGAAACCGCTTGATCAGCTGTTTTTTTCCTTGTCGGATCACGGTGGTTTCGATATTCCAGGCGCGGCCCTGTGCCAGCAGTTCTTCGGTCAGGCCGCCGTATGCCATGGAAAAATGATGTTCCCGGCCGTGGTTCAGCAGTTCATCGCGCAGGGCATCGCACCCGATGCGGCAGAAAAATCGGTATTTTTTTCTCTTTTCATGGAAAAAAACACGTTACGTGCTAAAGTATGGGAGAAATCAAAAAACTGTCTCTGAATTTAAGGGAAGGCGAAATGACAATCAAGGAAATTGCGAAAGCGCTGAAACTTTCCGCCACCACGGTTTCCGTATGCCTGGGCAACCGGGAAAATGATCCGCGTTATCAGATCCGCGCGGAAAAAGCCGAATTGATCCGCGCTTTTGCCCGGGAGCATGGTTATGTTCCGGACCGGACCGCCCAGCGGCTCAGGGCAGGGGGCGGCATTCCCCCCGTCGGCCTGATCTATTCCGAACGCTTCGGCTTCGAGAAATTTTTCCCCGCGATCCGGAAAACGATTGCGACCCTTCAGGAGAACGGACGGGAATATCTGCTCGTGGCGCATTCAGCCGGGCACTTATCCGAGGTCCTGGAATTTCTCCGCGGCGTCCGGGTGCGGGACGTGATCATGTTCGAATCCATCCGCGAACCCTGTCCGGTCAACTTCCCCAGGGATTTCCGCCAGCCTGCCGGTGATTCTTCCGAAGACCCTTATCTGACCGACTGGAAAGTATCCGAACGGCTTCTGGCAGATATGACCATGTATATCGTGGATTACAACTTCCCCCGTCCGGTTTCCGGCGGCATCCGGAAAGGGCTGGTCCGGATGGGCGCCGATCTGACCGCTTTTATCCGTCAGGTCCTGAAATCTGTCAAAGACGCTGGAATGGGGCCGGTCGCAACCGTTTCGTGGAGCGGCCGCGAACAGGATTTCGTTCCGGACCTGATCGCGTCGGAAAGTCTGATTTTTTCGACCTCCGGTCCCGGCAGCCGTTATGATGACGGACGGAGGATCGCCCGCCAGATGATGGAAGTCCGGAAAAAACAGTATTTCCGCTCGGTTTTCGTCGGCAACGACGCCATCGCTTCCGGAATGATTTCCGAATTCTGCGACTGCGGACTCGAGGTCCCCGGAGATATTGCCGTTCTCGGCTGGGGCAACGATGAACCTTCCTCCTGCTGCCGGGTTCCCTTGAGCACCTTCCGCTGTTTCATCGAGGAATATGCCGATTATGCCCTGGATGCCATCCTCCGCAACAAAGCCGTTCCCGCTGAAATCTGCCGTCCTTATGAATATATTCAGCGAAAATCTTTTATTTTTTTCAAAAAAAACACTTGACAAATGCTTTTTATCCTGTATATTGACAGAAATTTGTTATTAATTTTAGTTCTGTATCGTTACAGAATTAGTTTTCAGGAGAAGAAAGACTGATGTCGGAATCAGGGAAAAAGATATGCCCGCGTATGAAACGGCTGCTCTGGAACTGGGATCATTCCACCAACTGGTGTCTGAATACCATCGGGCGGCAGAACTGCGGCGTCGCCAATCCGTATACCAAGAAACCGGATGAATTCGTTCACGACTTCACGCGCATGATCGATTTCTGTTCCGTGAACCGGATCGATGCGGTCGGCGTCGTCGGATTGCTCCGGGATTGTCACGGCGGCTGGGAGACTGCTCGCCGGATCTGTGATTACGGACGGAAACGCGGCGTCCGGGTCTACCTGATCGCCGGTCTTTACAGTTACGGCGGACTGTATTACGAAGGGGATTCGCCGCTGTCGCTGGTCAAGTTCCTGACCGAAAATCCGGACTGCATGGCGCAGACTTTGGACCACCGGCCGAAATATCTCCAGTATTCCTGGCCGCACGGAGTCAAACGCGATCCCTCCGCCTGTCCGTCGCATCCCCTGGTCCGTGAATTCGTGCTGGAATCGCTGTCGAAGCTGTTTGCCGAATTGCCGGAACTCGGCGGCATCCAGATGGAAGCCGGGGATTCCGGCCTCTGCTGCTGCGAGAGATGTCTTGCCCGGCGAAGTCAGGGCGGA
>SUWI01000117.1 GCA_015061565.1 Lentisphaerota bacterium | reverse complement strand
TGCGGGAGCTTGCGCCGGGCTGACGCAAGATCCCGACATGTTCAGTTATTTTTCAGATATAATCAAATTCTGATCAATGGACCGTTCCGGGGATCATACCCTTGCAGCGGGCGCATTTTGTGCCGGAATAGCTGATCGTTCCCAGCCGTTGATGCATGATGGTTCCGCAGCAGTTGCCCGGCTGCGGGACCGGCTGCATGCAGTAGCAGAGCTTGCCCAGTTCATTGAGTGCCCGTCTTGCTTTTTCCGCGTTCGATTCCTGTGCCATAAAAAACCTCCTAATGTGTTTGATGCCGGCGTCATTGCCGGACATTCCAAGGAGGTAATTAGCAAATTCCATGCCAGGATTTTTCGGAAGGATGCTCGGACCGGATACGGAGGGCTATCCCGTCAGCACTTTCATCATGATTTTCCGCACCAGCGGATTGGGGAGGATCTGACGGTTGTTCTGAATGAAGTCGTGATAATCTGTTTTATTGTCTGTCAGATAGCGGTTGAAATACCAGTTCAGCACTTCGCCGACTGCGCCGGACCGCGAGATCCCCGCTGCGCAATGGACGAGCAGCGGCATTCTTCCGTCATCCACGAAACGCATGATCCGTTCCGCCATTTCCGGGGAGAACATGACCGCACGCCCCAGATCCTCCGGCGTTTCCGGTTCGTTGGCAATGTCGTCGAAGTTCAGGACAAGCAGATGCGCGTGTTCGCGCAAAGCCGGAGAAAACGGCGGTTCGGAATCCCATCCCCAGCTGGAATTGATGGAAATGATCTTGCTGCCGTCCAGCAGCTCGATTTCATCGGGCGTCCCTTTGATTTTCTCAAAAAACGCCCGCGGCAAAACCCGGATTTTCATGGTCAAGCTCGGTTTTTACTATAATTAAAGATTGTCTAAAAAATAGTCTTTTATAATTTTGTATCTCGATTTGATTGCAGATAGTCTGAAACGGCAAGGAGAATATCCTGATAATATGAACACTGTTTATCTTCACTCTTGTAATGACTTGGATGATAACCCCACAAATAAATCCGTGATTTTGTTTTATTTATGGTCTCTGCAATAGAACCAATATGCCTGTGAATTATGTAAGATTCATTTTCAAAATGCCGATAAATAGCTTCAACAATTGGTTTCAAGGCTTCAGGATAACCAAAAATTAGGATTTGCGGATTGAGATCATCAAGTTGCTTGAAAATTAATTCTTTGTTATTTTCAAAAGCACTTCGAATTTCTTTATCGACAGAAATTCCAGAACTGCTATTGTTTGGCGTTTTCTTTGCATTGATGGCGGCTATATGTTTTAAGCTATCAGCACTTCCAGTCGTTTCTTCGAAGTGTAAAGGTACATCTTCCCATCGGAGATATTTCCCTTCTTTGATATTTAGAATACCATGTGCTACATAAGCCATCAACCCCCATGTCGGACCCAAGCCTTCTTTCTTAAAGGCATCTTCAAAACACTCTTTTTGACAACTAAATCTGTCGTAATCCAATGCTTCTTTTAAAATCCAAACAATGCGAACTGGGGCTTTGCGATACAAATCTTGATTGAACGCACCATCTTCATAAAATTCCATTTTAAAGTCTCCTCTGCTTTATGTCAGTTATTATGGTTATGGCACACAGCAATACAATTGGCCAAAGATATGTCATTTTTAGGAACCCATTCCAATGGGGTCTCGTTACCATCGTCTCCATAAAGCCAAGCGAAGATATTGCAATCCCACATTTTATCCTGTATATCCATCGGATCAGAAGGTATTATGATTTTCCTCTCTTTGCTAAATGCGTAAAGCTTTCCATAGTTGCGTTTATTAGGTGCAATGGGTAAAAATTCTAAAGAGTTTCCGTTACTGAATGTGCATACACAACGGAACGGAGTTTTGCTGCTCCCATCCAATGATACTTCAGAAACCGATATCTGTTCTAGGCTAATACCAAATGGCTTCAATAATTCGGTGCAGTAATGTATGCAAAGCCCTTCTGATAAACGTTGTATGGTATCAGGTAGAAGTGCATATGGGTTCTGCAATATAAATTTCTTTATCTCTCTTTCTTTATCAGAATTTTTCGGATGACTAGCGCATTTAACTATTTTTTCACATATTTCCATATAATCTATGTTGAGAAGTTTTTTCAGAAAGTTACAGTAATGCATAATAGCAATTCTTGTATATTCCGGAATATTGCTATGTGCAATTGTTTCCAGCCACTTGATAATATCGGTTTTGTATGATAAATGGCGGAGATCATCTGTGGGGTGATTTGCCTTGTCGCTGTCATAGTATGTTAAATAAACCAGCTGCAACTTTTTATTTTTATCATTATTATTCTTTAACCACAAATCATAGTCGCTAAGTTGTTTGTAATGATCCGAAGATTCGGTCTTGTTTTCTATGATTACTGCAAAATCATCGTTTTCCAAGTAAATATCCAATCGACGATTAACATTCGAAATAGATTTTTCAGTAGTAACCGTAGTAGAGTAAAAATCCTTGACATCAGTAATACCTATTTTCTCCAAAAAGAGTTTTAATGGAATCTCTCTGCAGCCATGAGGCCCTCGCGGATTTAATAAATCAGCAATCATTGAGGAATGCTTTGTTTCTGTAGTTCCCACACCGCACCATGAAACAATATTAAATTCTTCCTGATTAACTTTTTTTAGTTCATCATCCAAATCTTTTATGTCACACATTGCCAATTCCTCCTTCTTTTCGGTTTCCCCGCAAATATATTCCACTATTTGATACAATGCAAGCGAAAAATCTGTTTTCTAATAAAATCTCTTCATCAAGTATCGCGTCTCTTGAGAACCCTGGACGACAACTGACCGTGCGAGGGATTGGTGCGGCGCGAACTTTCTATGAATCCTACGAATGCTAAAAATTCTGGGAGAATCGTGTACTGCATCGGGCGGCACGAGATCTCAAAAGAAAACACAATATCATAGTAATTCATAATTCGTTTTCCTGAACGATCCGATAGGAAAGGCCCCATTGGTTTTCTGCATCAGGATCGCAGCCGAGAGATAACAATTCCTCCTGGATATAGGAGCCACACATGTTCGAAAGGGTGTTCCAAAGCAGATTGTTTCCCCACGGGTCGCGGGCATTGGCAACGATTCCGGGCTTGTCCTCCTCGATCGACCGGATAATGGGGATCGCTGTCTTCGGCGGACAGCAGCGGCAGACGGTGAAAAGCCATTCCTCCGGGGAACGGCATTTGTAAACCTTCTTCGGAAAATGCGCCAGCAGATGCAGAAAACACATTACAGCATGATGGCGAAGCAGAAAAACCAACATGGTTACGCTTATTTCCTTTCCGCGCAGCTGACGGCTCATTTCGAAGACCGACACATAATCATTGTCGATCGCCCTTCTTACTTCATCGGCCGGAATAAAACCTCTGGCATCCAGGGCAGTGTGCCGGATAAAATCATGTTTCGGACCTTGCTCCGCATGATAAGAAAAACACCTTCGTGCATCATCATTGTCAATAAAGACATCCTGTGCGAAAACCCGGTCTGGAAGGCCGGTCCAGGGCCAACGCAAAGAGGTCATGGCATTCCAGAACATTGCCCGTCTTTCGGCAGATATCCTGCGGCTCATGATAATCGGGCCGAGGGCCAACATGAAGCTGCTGTATTCCGCTGTCCGGTATCTGTTGCTAAAAAAACGGCAGATTTCCCTGACATACTGTTTGTCGAGTCCGGCGATGATATCCGGAAAGGTCAAATAATTCCGGCAAATGATTTTCAGAAAAATACTATGCAAATCTGCTTGATTGCTTTGGAAAAAATGTTCAATTTGATCTATTGATGCCTCACTGCAGAACAGTTCATCCAATTCATGGGCTTTTTTCTCAATAGCGATTGTTTTTTCGGTGGTCATATTTTAGTGCTCCTGTATTTATAGTGTATTTTCCTTGACGATCCGATAGGAAAGCCCCCATTGGTTTTCTGCAGCGGGGTCACAGCCGAGGAAAATCAGTTTTTTTTGGATTTTTTCAGTCGAATACAGATTCTGAAAAGTATTCCAGAGCAATGTGTTTCCCCAGGGGTCACGGGCCTTGGCAACGATTCCGGGCTTATCTTTCTCGATTTCTGAGATGATCGGAATCGCCATTTTTGCGGGACAGCACCGGCAAACAGTGAAAAGCCATTCCTCCGGCGTCCGGTATCTGTATACCGCTGCGGGATAATGGACCAGCAGATGCATGAAACATTTTACGGCGTTGTGATGAAGCAGATAAATCAGCATCGTCTTTGATATTTCTTTCCCGTGCAATTGACGGTCTATTTCAAAAAATGACACCTGATCATTGTCAATAGCTTCTTTTATTTCATTTTCCGGACTGAAAATATTCTGAAAAACCACCATTGATTCAAGCATTCTGTTTTTTATGAAATCATATTTTTTGCCCATCTTATCACGAAAGATCTGAGGATACAATGCATAGATGCGGTCGGAGAAAATATCCCACGAAAAGAAGATCTCGGGGATACCCGGCGAAAAGGAAGTAATTCTAAATGCTGAAAACAGATTCCAAAGCAAAGCCTTTTTTGCTGCATCACAATTATTTGATCGGATAACTGCGTCCGAATTGAATAATTTTATGTAGACATGGTATTCCTGGCCATGTCGGCGTGTCATATATCGGCAAATATCCCTGACATGCTGATGATCAAGTTCCTCAATCAATTTGGGCGCAAGGAGTTCGTGTGCAAAGTTCATTTTCTGGAAAACATCAATCAGCATTTCCCGGTTCCGGCAGAAAAACTGTTTGATTTGCGGAGTCGGTGCATGACTGCAGAGAAGTTGATCCAGTTCACGGGCTTTTTCAGCGATGGCATCCTGCCGATAATGCGTGCAATACAGTCCGCTGAAAGATTTTGCTGTATTACTCATCGTTCTCCCTCTCGATCAATTCATGGAAATACCGTTCATAAGAATTTGCCTCCACCAGAGAGACGCTCAGGCCGAAGTTGTTTCGGCTGTCGGCATCACACCCCAGATCGACCAGTTTCCGCATCAGTTCCGTATGCTGCGTCCAATGATTCTGACTCTGCCTGGCATACCATAGCAGGTTGTTGCCCCACGGGTCTCTGACGCGGGCGACAATGCCGGGCAGCAGTTTTTCCATAGTTTCCACCAAAAGCACAGCGGTCTTTTCCGATACGGCCCGGCAGAACAGAAACAGCCATTCTTCCGGGGACTTGATCTTAAATATTTTTTGAGAATTCGTGTTCAAAAGGCAGGCAAAACATTGTCCTGCCTCCCGTTTCAGAAGATGTTCCAGCAGGGAAACCCCTATCTGCTTGCCAGACAATTGTCGGTTGATTTCAAAAAGCGCAACGGAATCATGCCTGATCGCATCCTCAAGCTGCGGAGAGATTATTCCCCTGGGTGAATCGTATCTTTCCGCGAAGGCGGTTTTACGGTTGAATGCGGAAGATTCCGCATCCGTTTCCAATTCCCAATCATATTTCATGGAGCTGCAGGAGGACAGATGGCTTTCTTCCACGATATGCCAGAACAATGCCCGGACGGAATCCGGAATTTGCCGGTCCCAAACGACCTGGGATGTCAGCCGGAAGGATGTGCGGCGACGCGAGTTGCTCAGAAATTTGTAAATGGCGAACAAGTGCTTTTTTTCACATTTTGCCAAAAAGTCGCGGCTGACCAATCTGTCGCAATAAAGCATGGACATAAAAACTTGTTCCGGATCTTCACATTCATCGAATATATGGCAAAAGTCTTCGAACGGAGCATCTTCCCGGAATACGGAGTCAAAAGCGGCGGCTGCATTTTGCCTCGCCCGGTTCTTTTGCAACGCTTTTTCCCTGAGTTGTTCCTCTTCGCTGTCTCTATTGTCATTCCAGTTCATTTGCGTTTCCTTTCAACTTTATGGATTTTCCCCATGGTGCAGGCTGTCCCCCGTCATGAGTCAAGACCCACAAGACCGGGAATTCCGATGATTTATCCGGCGCAGGACCGCAGCCATCTGTGAGATAAATCATGATTTGCGGACGAAGTTTCTTTTCCCGGATATAATCAAACGGCGGGATGAAACTGGTTCCGCCGTGTCCCAGACTTTCCCATTGGTAATTTCGCGGGAGAGGTTTCTCATCGGAAAATGTTTCCACTTTCTGGATCGTGCAGTCGCACTGGATCACGGTCAGCTGATAGAACCCAAAAGTGTTCAGCAGATTGGAAAGTTCGGAGAAGAATTGCGGCTGGTCTCCGACCGTGCTTCCGCTGGTGTCGATGGCCATGACCGCATTCAGCCGGAGATCACGCCTGCTTTGCAGATACAGTCCCATACTGATATAACGGCGGGCGGGGGGAAGCCAGCGCCGGGTACCGCCGTAGGCAGAGGTCACAAATTGTTTCAGGATTTCCTTCCAGTTCAATTCCGGCTTCTGAAGTTTCTGGATAATCCCGCGGATATGTTCCGGAAGACTGCCGCACTGACGTTCCACCATCTGGGCGGATTGGATCACGATGCGGCGAAGGTTTTCAATGGTGCTGTCATCGATGGTTGCTCCAATGCCGCTGTTTCCTTCGTCCTCACTGCCTTCGCCGCTGCTGTTGCAGCCTTCGCTTCCTGATCCTTTTTCCGTTCCTCTTTCAGATCGTTTCCCGGCAGACTTGTAAATATGTTCATCAAAGCCGCTTCCGTCCGGGCCTGGCTGGATACCTTTGGAACATTTGAGCGGAGTCATTCTTTGGGGATTGCGATGTTTGTATTTTTCATAGATTTCCTCCGCCGAAAGCCCCGCCCATGCCGGATCATGCGACAGGACAAACGGTTCCTTCATCCGCTCCTTCATCAGGATAAAATGAATTTCCAGATCGGCAGCAATATTGAACCCATGATTGGTGCGGTTTTGGATTCGCAGAAAATACAACTGCACGCAATGCCAGGTTTCATGCGCCAACACGAACAAGCGCTCTTCAAGGTCCATTGCCGCATAAAACCGGCAATTCATATAAACCGCTTTCCCATCCGTCTTCGCCGTGCGGCAGCCGTGCGTGACCGGGATCAGTTCCAAGTGCATCAGGACCGTCCCGATGAACGGCTGACGGGTAAGGAGTTTCAAACGGTCCTGCTCCATCCCGCGCAGGACTTCCGACTTGATCTTTTCCTCTTTGTCTTTCATTGAAGGATCGCCTTCCGATTCAGCCGTGCCCGCATTGCTTTGCCGTGCCGGTCCGCCCATTCCTTATATTTCGGATGCCGGAAAAGTTTGTCGGCGAAAACCGGCGTAACTGTCTCCGCATTGCCGGACATGGCATCCATCATCATGAGCGTGGCGAAATCGCTGGGCAGCTTTAACGCGATACGGTAAAAACCGTCCAGCAGCTTTTTCTCGACACTCTCGTCCGTGCCGCGCCAGAGATGGTAGACCACCGCCGCACAGAAGGCATACCTCTGATCCGGTTTCTCCGGGATCGTGATCTTTTTGGAGGGATTCGTCATCAGTTCATAAACGTTATCGAACTCGGCGGAAATCTCCCGGAAGGCACAGAACTCGACACCAGCCTGGTTCCCCACGAGGCCGTAAATCGCTTTGTTGAGCAGAACATCATCGTCCCTGCCGAAAGAGTGAAGCATGCTGCTGACCCGTTCCCAGCTGCGGGGCGTCGGCCAGCCGCGTTCCAGATTCTCGTTATCAACATGGAAAAGCAGGTCCGGGCGATACCGGATGAATCCCAGGACCGCGGGATGGATATTGTGATGCAGTCCCCATTGCGCCCACAGTTCCGCATCCTCACGGAGTTCCACATGCAGGAAACGGTTCGCCAGCGACGAACTCATGGTCATGGCGACGGCGGAGTCCTCCACACGGTTGCCCGCAGCGCAAATATACCAGCCGTCCGGGACCTGATATAACCCACCGAGCCGTCGGTCCAGAATAAACTCGTATGCGGCGACTTGCAGACTGCGGTCGGCAGCCGTCAGCTCATCGAAAAGAATGATCCCGCGGCTTTGCGGATCACGCGGCCAGTCCGCTGAAACAAGCCATTTGACCGAATCCTGATCCGGGACGGGCAGTCCGCGGATATCGACCGGTTCCCGCTGTGCCAGCCGGACATCGATGAATCCGATTCCGAGTTCCTCGGCAATATGCCGGATGATGGAAGACTTTCCGATTCCTGGTGCGCCCCAGATCATCAAAGGCGGCAGTTTTTTCGCCTCCTCCGGATGTCCGAAAATCTGTTTCAGCTGATGCCGCACCAGGTGGTCCAGTTCCTCGGTTGTGATGCGGTTGTGCATGTCGATCAATTCATTCGTCATTTTATTTCTCCTCTTCGTCTGCTTCCGGTTGGATCAATATCTTGTATCGGTGGCTTGCTATACGCTCAATGACCCCTCGTTCTTCAAAGAGATCCAACAATTCTACGGCTTGATTGTAACTTATCTTCAGGTCGGTCTGAAGAAAGAGCGTGCTGCATCGGCGGAAGTGAAGGATCTGCAGCAATGCCCTCACCGTCAGCGGCGGATCATCAGGCTGAATGTATTTTTTTATATCTGCCGGGAGTTCCGGGGGCGGGGCGGATTCGATGAGATGTTGATCCTTCCGGACCTGTTCATCGTCTTGCGGTGCGGCTTGGGCAGAAACGAAATCAACGACTTTCTGGATGTCAGAATCATTGGTCATGGCACCCTGAATCCGTTTCAGTATGCCATCGCCCACGCCTTTGAACAGCATATCGCCAAACCCGCGCAACTTTTCCGCCCCATCCGTATCCAGAATCAAACGACTGTCCATGGCGACAGCAACTTTGAACGCGATCTTTGTCGGAAAGTTTGCCTTGATAATGCTGGTGAAAAAATCCCTGCGAGGAGCCTGTGTGGAAATCACCAGATGAATACCGACGGCTCTTCCTCGCTGTGCTATTTTGCAAATAGAAGATTCAACCTTTTCCCAAGCATTTGTCATCATGAGATCTGCCAGTTCATTTATGATAATGACAAGCCTCGGCAGTTTCCGCGGAATTTTGCCGTTGTTTTCCCCCATCATCGTTTCCAACGTCAGAAGAGACTGGTTGAATGAGTTCAGATCGCGAGCTTTGACCTGCCTCAGCTGCTGATAGCGTTGTTCCATCTCATGGATGACCCAATCGAGCATCTGCGGTGTTTTTTCGGGATTGTTTATCAACGGAGTCATCAGATGCGGCAGGGAATGGTATTGTTCCAATTCGACAAATTTCGGGTCCACCATGATCATTTTCAGCTGATCCGGCGAGAAACGGTAAAGCAGGCTCATGATCATTGTATCCATGCAGACCGACTTGCCGCTGCCGGTTGACCCTGCCATCAGGATGTGCGGAGCTAATGCCAGGTCAATAATGACGTTTTTGCCCTTCGGGTCTTTCCCCAGGATCAGCGGGATCGCCGCCTTGCTGTTGCGCCACTCGTCCGATTCCAGAATGGACCGTATATTAACAAAATTGGAGTCGGATTTTTCTTCGCCCCGGCTGAGCAATTCCATTTGCGGAAGTTCGTAAGTCATGTTATTTTTCTCCTGTGCTGAATGTTTTTGATGGATTTATTATTTTATATTCGTGACCCGAAATCTGTAAATGCAGCTGGAACAACTCCCCGGATGGCTGCAAGGACTCATCCTCGAAAACGATATTTGCATCCTCTATGAGAGACTGTTGCCAATCATAAATCTGCGGGATTTTCAGTGTCTCAGCGACTTTTTCGGCGCGGCGGAAGCAGATGATAAGACAGTCCGCGCCACGGGATGATGCCGATTGAAACAAGTTTTTACCCATTTGAAGCAAGGATTCCCCCATAGAAAGATCAGCCCCCGTATCTGTCGAAAATCGAACCAGCTGCAGATAGTCGAGAACATAGCAGTCTCCTGCCGAAAGCCGGTGTGCCTGCTGCATAAGTTCCGCTTCGGTTCGATTGTCGGGTTTTTCCCATCCGGGGAATTCATCTTTTGACCGCAGATTGTTGTAAATGATCCGCTTCCCATGAATTCCACAAGATTCCAGCATTTTCGGCAAGACCTGATTGATCTGTTCTTCGTTTTCCGGGCCGACGATCCAAAGGATCTTCTTCCCCTGAGTCTGCGGAGTCTGTTCCTGTTCAAATTTCTGTTCGATCATCATTCGTTCCTTTCGTTTGGTTGTCATGTATTGTTTTTAAGGCATTTGCCGCCTTTTCGCGCCGTTCGATATTGCGGTCGATCTGGGTAAAAAACGTTTCACAGAAGTCTACGTTTCCATACCAGTAATTCAGCAGGGCCTCCTGAATGCTTCTCTGCCAGACCGCGAACCGCTCTACATTGCCCAGGCGGTTTTTGGTCTGGGCTTCGAACATGGGTTCATTGATACGGACGGAGACGATTCCGGTCACGGATGTAAACACATCATCCGGCCGTATGTGGCTGCTGCCTTTCATAATGACCTTTGCCGCTCCCCACAAGGCGGACCGCACGGCATTTACATGGATTCCGCCATGCACGGTGCGGTGTCCGTTGACGAAGGAATACCATTCCGCATCCTGCTGGTCGCACTGCACCAGAACACATTCGATATCCTCGCAGCAAAGCCTGATGGGATCGACGACCATTTTGTCAAAGTGGATCAAGTTGATAAGAGAATCCATCAGTCCGTGAAAATGATGGAACTCCTTATCGTTGAATACCACGGTCAGAAACGGGTTCGCACAGCAATAAAGGCGGATCAGCTTTTCCAGAACAAGCGGCTGAAGATGAAAATCCGAAAAGATGACCGAGTCCGGCGAAAAGGATATCTCGCATCCGTTCAGCTCCCGGCACTCCCCGCTTTTATCGGAAAGCACAGCGCCCCTGGACATCCGGATCTCGCGGTATTTTCCCGCCCGGACGGTGCGGACACTCAGAAAATCGGACAGCGCGGCGACAACTTTCAAGCCGAGGCCATGGATTCCGATGGGCCGCTGGTAAATGTCCTGATTGATTTTACCGCTGGAGAATGGTTCGGTCAAAACCGTTTTCAAAGCATCCAGCGGAATACCTCGTCCGAAATCCCGGATCTGCAGTGTCCTGTTTTTCAAGGTGACATGGATCTTGCTGCCGTATCCGGAAGAAAGCTCGTCCAGCGCATTTTCAAAAACCTCCTGAAACAGGGAGTAAATGCCGTCCTCCATTTTTTCGCCGTTTCGGGTATTGGCAATATACATTCCCGGACGCAGACGGATATGCTCCATGATGTCGAGACAGCGGATATTTTCTTCATTCATCTTCTGTTTCTCCGATAAAAACAGGACATCCCCAATTTGCCGGAACTTCTCCGTCCGGGGTAAGACACCAGAGGACCGGATATGCCGGAGCCTCCTCGGGCGCAGGACCCAAACCATCCGTAAAGTAAAGCAGACATTGCGGCGGCGTTTCCAATTCATCATTGACATATTGGAACGGCGGCCGCAGATCGGTCCCGCCGCCGCCCGAAAACTTGTATTCGGAGGTGAACTCTTCTCCATCTTCCGATGAGTATTCTTTCACAGAGGAAATATCGGCATCGCAGTTGATGATGGTCACATGGTATTCCCCGAATGACCGGAAAATCGCACTCAATTCATCCAGGAACTGCTGCAGAAACATTCCGGTGCTTCCGCTGGTGTCGATGGCGATGACGATCTCAAGTTCCGCTTCCCGTGTCGTTCCGGGAAGGTATAATTTGCGGTAAACATGGCGGCGGTTCGGCGGAATCCATGTCCGGCTGTGGCTGATGCACATACTGATGCAATCGCGCAGAATTTCCTTCCAGTTTTGGGTTGACTTTTCACCGGCGAGAAAAAGATTTTCCATATCGGCGGGGAGCGTCCTTCTTCCCTTGCACTTCCCGGCACAGTCCTGCCGGATCTTCTTCCATGCTTCACTGTCCATGGCCGGCATAGCGGATGCCGCATTCAGTTCGTCGCCCTGCCCATTTGAATTATTATCCCCGCTTCCCGCATTGCCGTTCGCAGCGGATTCTGCCTCCCCGCCGCTCCCCGCATTGCCGTTCGCAGCGGATTCTGCCTCCCCGCCGCTCCCCGCATCTTCTTTTTCTTTCCCGGCGGACGGCTGTTCTGAAGTCTCTTCTTTTTCGGAGTCGGAGTCCGAATTCGATTCCGATTCCTCCTCATTATTTTTCTTTCCCTTCTCAGCTTCCGGAAACTGGCTGGAAGTTCCTCCGATACGGGATTCCTTGCGTAAATGCATATCCCAAAAGAGCTTACGGTTTATTTTTGCGGGAAGCAGTTCGCAGACCTGTTCCAATGAAAGACTTTCCCATTCGGCATCATGCGGCAGAACGGTGAAATTGAAATGGTCCTTCTGCAGGAGCAGATCGATTTCCAAATCGGCAGCATAATCGAAAACATCGTTCCCGATCTGCTGCTGACGGTCCCAGTGCAGCAAGGCGCAATGCCAGACATTGTGCGCGATAACCACCATGCGGTCTTCATCCGAGAGACGTTTGAAAAAATCGGCGTCAACGGCAATGCTTGCGCCGTCTGTGCAGGAGGTCGGCATGGCTGGATCGGCGGTAAAATACGGCGTGAGATGAAGCGCCATGCTTCCGCTGAACGGATGCTTTACCAGAAGTTCCTTCCGCGCATTGCCGAAAAGCTCGCCGACGGTTTTTGCAGATTCCGGATCGGCCGGTTTGTAATCACGAATTGCCATTTTTCCCCTTCTGGAATTTGGTGCGCCATTCGGCATACAGCGGATGCGTCAGCAGCAGTTTCAAGTCGCCCGTCTTTTTCAGGTTGTTCATGACATCCGTGATCAGCATCATGGAGAAATCTCCGGACAGTTTCAAGGCGAATTTCAGACAGCTCTCCAGCATCATTTTCAATTTGTCAGGGTCCGGTTCCATGCTGATATGATAACTGATCGCCCCGCAGCAGGCATATTTCATGTCGATCCGTTCCGGAGGCTGGATCGGCTCCCCGGACAAAAGCCGTTCCCGGATGTCGCAGTTGCCGATCATGAAAAAGCGGTTCTGCAGAAATGACTGGAACTCGGCCGCGGTTCCTTCTCCGATCAATCCGGGCAGCGCATTGTTCAAAATCGACGGCTGCTGACAATGATCGGATATTTTCAGCATCGTGCTGACCCGTTCCCAGCTTCGCGGAGAAGGCCAGCCGCGCTGCAGGTTTTCCTTTTCCTGACAGAAAAGTCGTTCTGGACGATACCGGATGAAGTTGATCACGGCCGGATGGATATTGTGGCTGGTCGCCCACTGAAGAAAACTTTCCGCCTCGGCCCGGACTTCCACATGCAGGAAACGGTTTGCCAGCGCGCTGGACATGGCACAGGCCACCGCTTTGTCTTCGACCCGGTTTCCCGCGGCAAGGATATACCATCCCGGCGGGACTTTATACAGGTCGCCCAATCTCCGGTCCAGGATGAATTCATAACTCGCCACCTGCAGCGTCCGGTCGGCAGCGGTCAGTTCGTCGAACATGATGATCCCGCGTGACTTCGGGTCGCGGGGCCATTCGGACGAGACCAGCCATTTGACCCGGTCGTTTTCGGGAACCGGCAGTCCGCGCATATCCACCGGCTCACGCTGGGCCAGACGAACATCGATGAACCCGATCTTCAGCTCTTCCGTGATTTCACGGACCACGGTCGATTTTCCCAGACCGGGAGCGCCCCAGACCATTAACGGCGGGATCATGGATGCCCGTTTTTCAGGAGTATCCGCCAGATAATTGTCTTTGCTCCACAGCGCATTCAGATTGCACTGGATCAAAGTCTTCAGCTCGGACATCGTGATGGATTGTGTGTTTTCTTTCATTTTTTGGTATTCTCCGCATCTTCAATGATTTTATGAACAAGATTCCTGTCTTGAGGATCAACCTTCCTGAATATCTGCTGCAGCATGCCGTCCGTGATTTTATGCTCTGTCACAAGCAGGGAGCAGAGACGTCGATCCTGATGCAGCAGGAAAACAAAGAGATCCGGCATCATGCTTTCGTCGCCATACAGATCCAGCATGGCAAGGAAATAATCCCCGTTTCCGCTTTTCGCAGCTTCCAGCAGGTCCGGCGGAACGATGGCGGCTATGTTATTGTCGTTCCGAACAGGGACAGACGTGTCGAAAATCGGCATCGCCACCTGGCTTTGATTGATGAAATCCCGGACCGCCTTGTCATCACGGCATCGGTCAAAAACCGTCTTCCCGGTATTGTCCTGAACAGAAATATCCGCCCCGGAATAGTAAAACAAGGCAAGGACTTCTTTGCTCTGCACCATGCTCAGAGGCGTATTGCCTTCCACGTTTTTGATATTCGGATCGGCACCGCAGGAGAGCAGTGTCTGGATCATCTCGATGGAATGGATATTGTAATGGAGCGGAGTATTTCCGTAATGATCCTGTTTGTTGACATCGGCCCCGCGCTGGACAAAAATCGGCACCAGCGCCGGATTTTTGACCGTGTGCAGTATGTTTTTCCCTTCCCGGTCCGAAGCATTCAGATCCAGATCGGTACAGTCCAGAAAACAACGGAGCATTTCCTCATTTTTAACATAAAAGAGCGGGGTTCTCCCCAGAGAATCCTTGCTGTTGAAGTTCGCCCCATATTGATGGACCATCAGCTGGAAGGTTTTCGGATCATCCAGTCCATGCAGGATAGTCCTCCCCCAGTTGTTTTTCATGTTCGGATTGGCTCCGGCCTGCAAATACAGTTCGATCTTTGAAAACGATTTGTCGTGATCGAAGAGAGTTCCTTTCTTCCGGAACGGGATCTGCCCGCCGTGAGACAGCAGACACCGGAGAATACCGAGATCCGAAATACTTTCCATCGGATATGGGCCCTTGTCGGTATGCTGATTGACATCCGCCCCATGGTTGAGCAGAAATTCCGCAACTTCCTTTGTTGTAGCATAATGCAGCGGACTCATTCCGAATATATCAAAGATTTCGGTCTTTGCCCCGTGTTCAACGAGAATTTCGGCACATGAAAGATTCTTCACCCGGAAAAGAGGGGTTTCCCGAAAATAATCTTGTTTATTGACATCCGCTCCCTTATCGATCAGGAACAACATCGTATCCGGATCGGAAATATGATGCAAAGGCGATGTCAGTTCATTGCCGTTGAAATCGGCCCCGGCGCGGATAAGCACCTCCGCCTGCCGCGGTGAACGGGCAAAACACAATGCGGTCCGCCCCATATCCGTACAGTAATTGGGATCAGCTCCCCCGGCCAGCAATTTCCGGGTTTCCCTCGCATCTTTTGCCCAAAACAATGGCGGATACAGATTGTTTTCCGATTTTCGCTGCATTTTTTTATTTCATTCTTTTCTGCAAAGAATGCTCTTTGGATGCATATTTGATTTTTATTTCGATCGGTCGTTCTCTGACTGGCCGACTGTAAGTAATCTCAAAATCCATCGTTTTATGGAGTTTTCCCGACTGAAGCTGATAAAAAGACCAGGTTGCCTGATCCCAGCCGCAGGGACTGCAGACCAACAGTCCGCGATACGGTTCGGCGTCCACCCGATAGAGCAGACCGAAAACTTTGCCGAGACGGTGCCAGCCCCGGCTGTCTTTCCGCATGATGCTCCATTCCTCCCCGCCGGAACCGCCGTTTCCGGTCCAGATCAGTATCTCATTGATCCCGTCGCCGTCCAGATCATACATGATCGCTGCGGTCGAATTGGTCTTTCGTTCTTTTCGTAAAAAGGAATCATATTCCGCCGCACACTCTCTGGGCAATTGCGAGAACTTGATTGTCTCGGACTTCATTGCGTTCAAGGCATGGGCGGTTAAAATGACCGTAAGCAGATAACTCAGCAATGCATTCATCGTTTGTTCCTTTGAAATCGGCGGAGTATTCCGTTTTTATGAATGCTCCGCCGTCCGGTTTCATTTACAACGCCGGAGAATGTTTTCCCTTGTTGCAGCCGTTGGGATGACGCGGACAGCTCGAACCCGTCATGATGCTGATGTAGCTGAAATTCGAACCGCAGTAATTGCACGTGTAGCGATCTTTCTCTCCCCCCTCATAGAGTTCATGTTTGCCCCGGTTGCATCCCGCCGGATGCCGGGGACAGGTCTGTCCCGTCAACGATTGAACGCTGCTGAAACTGGCTCCGCAATGTTTGCAATAGAATCTTGCCATTTTCCGTTTCCTTCTATGTTAGGTTTTGTCAAGTGACAATTGCCTTTTTTTGCCACTTTTTTCATTTTTTTTACGATTTTGAGTGTTTTTTT
>SUWI01000116.1 GCA_015061565.1 Lentisphaerota bacterium | reverse complement strand
AAAGCTGGGAGTTTATCGACGCCTTGAAGCGGACTGCTGACCGATTCCCGGAAGAATGCAAAAAGCATTGCATTCGCGATTCCATCCAGTTCGCGGAGGGGCAACTCAGCGCTGAGGTTTACCGCCAGCGATATCCTGATTTCGGGAAATAAAACTTCATTCCGACAGATCCTGTGCACTGCGCGGGTTCTGTCGGAAAACTCACATCAGTTCGTCCTGGTCTTCCTTGAATTCGTAGACTTTTTCCGTGGTGCCGGCGAAAGTCAGATGATAATGTTCGATGATCCAGCGGACGATGTTGGGGACGGGCAGGGTGGTGACGATGGAAAGCACCACAATGGCGTTGAAGAAGTTTTCATCGAGCATGCCGAGGTTCTTGCCGACCGCGGCGGCGGCCAGAGTCGCCGAGAGCTGCGGAACGGTCATCATGCCGGCGCAGAGCCCTTCCTGATTGCCGAATCCGGAACAGCGCATGGCAAGCCAGCCGGAAAACACTTTGCTGCCGACCAGACCGACCACGGTCAGCAGGATGATCTCCAGATTGCCCACCGAGTTGAACACGATCCTCAGATTGGTCTGCATGCCGATGGAGATGAACAGGAACGGGATCAGGAAACCGTAGCCGATGCCTTCGAATTTACGGAACATTTCGCCTGCGCTCTGGACCACGCGGGAGAGCGCCAGACCCGCGAGGAACGCGCCTACCACCAGATTGATGCCCAGGAATTCCCCGACCAGCACGGTCAGCACCACCACGAAAATAAACGAGGTGATGGTGCCGTCCTCACCGCCCAGGACCCGGATGATATACCCGCCGAGCCGCGGCACGACCGCGAGAACCAGAACGAAATAAATCACCACGACCGCCAGGAAAAACAGCGTGAACCAGCTGCCGAAGATCTTCGGATCGATGTAATCGAACAGCGAAAGCGATTTGGGCATGACGGCCGGAGTATTGGCGGCGATCTCGAGTTTTTTCAGCTGCACGGAAACGGCCAGCAGAACGATACTGGAGATATCGGTGATGACCGTGGAGATCAGGATCGCCGCGCCGAAAAAGGTCCTGGTCAGCTTCAGTTCCCGGATCACGGGGAAGACGATGCCGACCGAGTGGGACGCGAAGAGGGAGGCGTAAAGCAGTTTGCCGGGGAAATCGTCCTGCTTGAAATACTGATAGACCAAATATCCGGAAACGGCCGGCAGCAGGAAGGTGAGCACGCTCAGCAGGATGACCGGTTTGCGGTTGCCTTTGAACAGTTTGAAATCGGCTTCCATGCCGGCGAGCATCATCAGGAACAGCAGACCGAGCGAACCGAGAGAATTGATCAGCGTCATGGCATGGGATTCGATCCGGGCGGCATTGGAGCCCAGGAACGCGAGCAGCGGAGCCACATGTCCGATCAGGTCGATGCCGTTTTTGCCGATCAGCATGCCGGTGATCAGCAGGGCGATCACGGTGGGGATCTTGAACCGCCGCAGCAGCAGCGGCACCAGAGTCATCAATGCGATGAGGATCAGAAAGATTATCAGAAAAGCTTCGTTGCTCATGTATTTTTTCCGTTGATTTTTATAACATGTTCTCTAAAAAACGACTCATTACTTTAGCACAGGAATCTTTTTTTTCCAGTCCCGAATGCAAAAAACCGCAAAATGCGGGAAAGGATTGGCGGCTTTTTCACAAACCGTGATTGTTTTTCCCTTGATGAGAGTGTATATTACTTTTTCATGATCGAGAATATAAAACAGGAGAACATGATGCAGGAAGAAGTCAGAAAAATCATACTGGAACTGGGCGACGACCCGGAACGGGAAGGTCTGGTCAAAACGCCGGAACGGGTGGAAAAAAGCCTGCACTATCTGACGCGCGGCTACCAGCAGAACCTGGAAGATGTCATTCACGGCGCGATATTCACCTCGGAACAGGATGACATGGTCATCGTCCGGGACATCGAATTCTACAGTCTGTGCGAACATCATCTGCTGCCGTTCTTCGGCAAATGCCATATCGGATATATCCCGAAAGGGCAGATCTTCGGCGTGAGCAAACTGGCGCGGCTGGTCGATATGTTCGCCCGGCGGCTCCAGATCCAGGAACGGCTCTGCCAGCAGATCGCCCAGGCGATTTTCAGCACGATCCATCCGCAGGGAGTGGGCGTGGTGATGGAAGCGCAGCATCTGTGCATGCTGATGCGCGGAGTCCAGAAACAGAACTCGATCATGACCACTTCGACCATGCTGGGATCGTTCCGCAAGGAACAGGCCACCCGGATGGAATTCCTGAACCTGATCCAGAACCGCAGGTGACCGCGTGAAAGCTCTGGTGCAGCGGGTAACGGAAGGTTCAGTCACTGTAGACGGACAGGTGATCGGTGCCATCGGCAAAGGTCTGGTGATCCTCTTCGGCGCGGGCCGCGGCGACAGTGAAAAGGATGTGGATTATCTGGCGGAAAAATGTGCGAATCTGCGGATCTTCGAGGATGAAGCCGGCAAGATGAACCTTTCGCTGCTGGATATCGGCGGCGAAGCGCTGGTCATTTCGCAGTTCACGTTATACGGCGACTGCCGGAAAGGGCGCCGTCCGGGATTCAGCGATGCCGCCGATCCCGCCGAAGCGGAACAGTTCTACGAACATTTCCTGACGAAAATCGCGCAGGCCGGAGTCAAAAAAGTGCAGCATGGCAAATTCGGCGCGGACATGAAAGTGAAGATCTTCAATGACGGTCCGGTGACTTTCATGCTGGAAAGCCGGGGAGGGGTCGGCGTATGAAACGGATCGCGATCCTGGGATCGACCGGCTCCGTCGGCGTCAATGCCTGCCGTGTGGCGGCGGCGCTGCCGGACCGGATCGAAGTGACCGCCCTTGCCGCCGGCAGGAATACCGCTCTGCTGATCGAACAGGCGCGCCAGTTCCAATGCCGGACCGTAGCGATCCAGGATCCGGCGCTGAAACCGGAGCTGGAACAGGCGCTGCCCGGCTGCCGGGTCTTATGCGGCCCGGAAGGCTTGATCGAACTGGTGAAAGCGGCGGATGTGGATATGATCCTCTGTGCGATCGTCGGAACTGCCGGTCTGCTGCCGGTGATGGAGGCGGTCCGCGCCGGCAAGGAGATCGCGCTGGCCAGCAAGGAAGTCATGGTCATGGCCGGCGAACCGGTCATGGATCTGGTGAAAGCAAAAAAATCCGTTCTGATCCCGGTGGACAGCGAACACAGTGCCATTTTTCAGTGTCTGAATTCACTGGATTCGAGCAGGGCGGCGAATCTGATCCTGACGTCGAGCGGCGGACCGTTCCGGAAAGCTTCGCGCGAAGTCATGGAAAAGGCGACATTCGAACAGGCGCTGGCGCATCCGGTGTGGTCGATGGGACAGAAGATCAGTATCGATTCGGCCACGCTGATGAACAAGGCGCTGGAGATGATCGAGGCGCATTTCCTGTTCGATTGTCCGGAGGAGCGGATCCGGGTACTGGTGCATCCGCAGTCGGTCATCCATTCCATGGTGGAATTTCCGGACGGAGTGGTGCTGGCGCAGCTTGGTGTGCCGGACATGCGTTTCCCGATCCAGTATGCGTTCACCTGGCCGGACCGGGTGGACGGCGGGCTGGAACGGCTGGATCTGGCGAAGATCGGACATCTGGATTTTGAGGAGCCGGATACGGAGCGTTTCCCGGCGCTGGATCTGGCGCGCGAGGCGATCCGCGCCGGCGGCACGATGCCGTGCGTGATGAATGCCGCCAACGAGGCGGCTTTTGTCCGGTTCAAAAACGGGGAGATCGGCTTTACGGATATAATCGCGGTGATCGAAAAGACCATGGAACAACATAACAACATCCGGAATGCGTCGCTGGACGATATTCTGGAAGCGGACCGTGCGGCGCGGGCCTTTGCGGCGTCGGTCCGGAGAGGGAGCTGAGATGATTTACGACATTCTGCTGAAAATCGGTGCGGTCGCCTTCATGGTGATCTTCTTCGGACTGTGCATTTTCATTCACGAACTGGGTCATTTCCTGGCGGCCAAATGGCGCGGGCTCCATATCGTGGCGTTTTCGATCGGATTCAAGAAGATCTGGTGGAAAAAGATCAACGGAGTGGAATACCGGATCGGCTGGATCCCGGTCGGCGGCTATGTGGATCTGCCCCAGATCGATTCCACTGCGGAAGAGCTGAAGGACGAAGCCGGGAATATCCTGCCGCGGGCCAAACCGCTGGACCGGATGATCGTGGCGTTCGCCGGACCTTTTTTCAACATGCTGTTCGGGCTGATGCTCGGCATCGTGATCTGGATCCACGGTTTGCCGCAGGACACCCCGTCCCTGACCGAGATCAAGGTCGAATCCGTGGAGCAGAATTCGCCGGAATGGAAAGCCGGACTCCGCAAGGGCGATGTGATCTACGCCCTCAACGGCGAACGGTTCGACACCACCTGGAACGGTTTCATCAACAAGATCCTGTTCACGATCGGCGATGTGACTTTGAGCGTCCGCCGCGGCGGCCAGGACCTCAAGATCACCTACAAACCCGCGGTCAACAAGGCAGTCAGTCCCGAAGAGGAGATAGCCTATCCGTTCTTCTTCCCGGAGATCCCGCTGTATCTGTATCCGCGCCGCGGTTCTCCGGCGGAAAAAGCCGGTATCCGCAAAGGCGACCGCCTGATGCTGCTGAACGGCAAGGCGGTGCACAGCATCGACGAACTGCAGTACCAGCTGCTGTTCCATAACGGCAAGCCGCTGGATCTGGAACTGCTCCGGGGTAAAGAACGCGTGGTGATCCGGAACCTGGTCCCTGAACCCATTGAAGTGAACGGCGAAAAAGGGCGCTGGCTGGTCGGATTCACCAATAATCCGATTACCGCGGTCGAGCCGGGCCTGCCGATGGAAAAAGCCGGCGCCCGCAAAGGCGACAAGATCGTGGAAGCGGGCGGCCATCCGGTCGGCGACATCAGCGACATCCAGCAGCTGGTGCGCAAAGCCCAGGGCAAACCCATCGAGCTGAAACTGGAGCGGGAAGGAAAAACCATGACGATCCAGGTGACGCCGCAGTTCCTGCGCTATACCACGCTCGGAGTCGATTTCGCCTCGGTGACCCACCCGAATCCGTTCGTGCAGCTGAAGCGCGTCCTGGTGCTGACCTGGAATTCCCTGCGCGGGATCGGCTACAGCATCGGCAACAGCCTGCGGCTGACGGAACAGCATACCACGATCCGGCCGAAACACATGAGCGGCCCGATCGGCATCGGCAAATATCTTTATCTTTCGGTTTACCGCGGCTCGCTGGTGGTCGGGTTGAACGTGGTGGTCATCATCACTTTCAACCTCGGGATCATCAACCTGCTGCCGATCCCGATCCTGGACGGCGGACATATTCTGCTGGCACTGCTGGAGATCATCTTCCGGCGGAGCGTTTCCCGGAAGATCCTGGAGCCGATCTCCATCTGTTTCGTGGTCCTGCTGATCGGTTTCATGGTGTTCGTTTCGTTCTACGATGTGAAAAAACTGGTGACGCCGGCGGTGAAATCGCTACGGACGCCGAAAAGCCTGCCGGCCGCAGTGGAGAAACCCGCAGATGCAGCACCCGCGCAGAACAAGTAAAGCCATCAAGGTCGGCGGCGTTCAGATCGGCGGCGGCGCGCCGGTCGTGATCCAGTCCATGACCAATACCGACACGCGGGATGCCGCCGCCACGCTGGCGCAGATCCGGGAACTGGCGGCCGCCGGCTGCGAGGTAGTCCGGGTCACTGTCCCCGATCAGGTTGCGGCCGACGCCCTGCCGGAGATCCTGTCCGGATCGCCCCTGCCCGTGATCGCAGACATCCATTTCGATTACCGTCTGGCGCTGGCATCCATCAAGGCCGGGATCCATGCGATCCGTCTGAATCCGGGCAATATCGGATCGGCGGACCGGGTCAAAGCGGTGGCGGAAGCCGCGGGCGAAGCGGGGATCCCGATCCGGGTCGGAGCCAATTCCGGCAGTCTGCCGAAAGGATTGTTCCAGGCCAAGCTCGCCTCGGGTCTCTCTCATGACGAGGCTTTGGCGGACGCGCTGGTCGAAGCCGCTTTGGAACAGGTCCGACTGTTGGAACAGTATTCCTTCACGAATCTGAAAGTTTCCCTGAAAGCGAGTTCGGTGCCGGTCACGGTCCGAGCTTACCGGATATTTGCCGGGTGTTCGGACCATCCGCTGCATCTGGGCGTGACCGAGGCGGGAACTGCCTTCCGCGGCGCGATCAAATCCGCGGTCGGGATCGGTGCGCTGCTGCTGGACGGCATCGGCGATACGATCCGGGTCAGCCTGAGTGCGCCGCCCGTGGAGGAGATCCGTGCGGCACAGGCCATTCTGGAAGCCGCCGGTTTGCGCGAGGCGGCGCCGGAACTGGTGTCGTGTCCCACCTGCGGCCGCACCAACTGGGATCTGATCGACATGGCCGGACGGGTGGAGCGGTTCATTGCCGAAGTCAAGAGTTCCGGCAAAAAGATCTCTCTGCGGAAAGTCGCGGTCATGGGCTGTGCGGTCAATGGTCCGGGCGAAGCCGCCGATGCCGATATCGGCATCGCGGGCGGCAACCAGGCAGGGGAACTGCTGGTGTTCAAATTCGGAAAACCCGTGTCGCGTCTGCCCCGGGAAGAAGCTTTCGCCTGGCTCAGACAGGAAATCCTCAATGCCGCGAAATAAGCGGAGATCATTCTTCCGGAATTCCGAGATCCCGGCCGCGGGCTTTCATATTATCGGCAGCTGCTGCAGGTCACTTTGGTGGTTTTCTGGCCGCAGCTGGTGGTCTTGCCGCAGCTGGAGGATATCCTGACACGGCTGATTCTGGGAGAGGAAGAGCGGAAATTCCTGCTCCTTCCTGATGTAGTGAAAGACTGTCTTTGAAGCGGGAAGGTGGCGTGCGGCAGACTCTGGGGAACCGGACTGTTGCGTCTTTCCCAATCTTTCAGTTCGTCTTCACAAAGAGAACCACGGTATGACTGGTTCCTGTATGCCTGGTTCTGCGGACTGCTTTTTTTCGGCTTTCCCGCGGCGTAGCCAGTCTGGTTTTTATCGGGAGGACGATCTTTTTTATCCGGTTCATTCCTGAAGACTTCGGCATCTGTTTTTTCAGGCTGTTTTGCTGCCTCGTCGGCAGGTTTTGCCGGTTCGGGCGAGGGAATGGAATATTCCGGATTCTGGTTGAAACCTGCGGCGGTTTCCTCACCGGATGCGGAAACAGTACAGAAAAGCAAAGTCAGAAAAATGGCAGCCGTCAAATTTTTCATCGTTCTGTTCTCCTGCATAATTTCTTTGTTACGATGGAGTAATATACATTGCAGAAACGAAATGTCAAGAAAAAAAAGAATTTTACAGCAAAAAAACGACTGTCTCAGGAAGACGCTTTCACCTGGCTCAGACAGGGGCGGAATGAGCGGACATTATTTTTGCGGAATTCCCGAAATCCCAACCATGGCAGCTGCAAGTGGACAGCCATATCAGAAGCGGTTTATCTCCTTGATCTTCTTCTGACATGAGTCCTGCCGCGCCTGACGTGTCTGACTCGGTGGCTGTGAGACGACCGGAAGCTTCGATGAGACGACCTGAAACTTCTTGATGAAGACTGCTTATTAAGCTGGAAGGTGGCGCGCGGCAGACTCTGGGGAACTCCGCTATGGCGTTTTTGCCAGTCTTTCAAACTTTCTTCCCAGAGTGTATCGCGGAAAGAGCGGTTATAATTCAGCTGGCGGGGTTTTACCTTTATTCTCCGGAAGAAGCTCTGATTGGATCCTATCACATGATCCTTGCTGCTGGCTGAAATCGCGCAGAAAATGATAGTCAAAAAAACTGCAGTCAAAATTCTCATAGTTTTATCCTTCTCGACAATTCTTCAAAGCAATATCAATGCAATATACTTTGAAAAACCGAAATGTCAAGGGGGAAAAAAATTATTGCAGAGCAAAACCCGGTTCGGCCCTTGTTTTCTGGTCATGACCGGGCGATTTTCCGAGATTTTTATTTTTTTTTGAATCCGGAGTTGATTTTTTTCAATTTTGCGTTATATTTCAATGGCAAATGAAAAAGAAACCTTTGCCGCTTCTCAGCGGCCCATAACCTAACGGAGAATCTTTTATGGGCAACAATTTTTTAGACCGGTTCATGGCGAAATTCGAATTCGAAGGTCTCACTTTCGACGACATCTCAATGGTAACCCAGTATGCGGATTTCCTGCCTGGCGATACGGATATTTCCACCTCGTTTTCCAAAAATATCCGGCTGAACATCCCCTTTGTCAGTGCGGCAATGGACACGGTCACGGAGAGTCCCATGGCCATTGCGATGGCCAAGCTCGGCGGCATCGGCGTCATCCACAAGAATCTCGAACCGATGAAGCAGGCCGATGAGGTCCGCAAGGTCAAACAGTATCTGAACGGCCTGATCCGCAACCCCGTGGTGTTCAACGAAAATATTACCGTCGAGGAAATGCTCAACGAAAAGAAGAGCAGACAATATTCCTTCTCCGGATTCCCGATCGTCGACCGGAACGGCAAACTGGTCGGGATCATCACCTCGCGTGACATCAAATTCCTGACCGACTACCGCTGCAAAGTTTCCGAGATCATGACGCGGAAAGTGGTGACCGCGCCGCTTTCCACGCAGATGGAAGAAGCTTTCAACATCATGCGCGAAAACAAAGTCGGCAAGCTGCCGCTGGTGGATTCGAAAGGACACCTGAAAGCCCTTTACAGCTATCAGGATGTGTATACGCTGCTGTCCAATATGGCACCGGACTACAACCGGGATCCGGAACATCGTCTCCGGGTGGCCGCCGCGGTGAGCCCGTATGACATGGAACGTGCCAACGCGCTGGTCGAAGCCGGGGTGGATGCGCTGGTGATCGATACCGCGCACGGCCATTCCAAGGGCGTGATCGAAACCGTCCGCCTGTTCAAGCATGATTATCCGGAAGTGGATATTGTGGCGGGCAACATTGCCACGGGCGAAGCCGCCAAAGCGCTGATGGAAGCGGGCGCCGATGCGATCAAAGTCGGGATCGGCCCGGGTTCGATTTGCACCACCCGCGTGGTCGCCGGAGTCGGAACTCCCCAGGTCACCGCGGTTTACGAGGCTGTGAAAGCGGTTAAGGGGGCGGTGCCGATCATTGCCGACGGCGGCATCAAGCAGTCCGGCGATGTGGCCAAAGCGCTGGCGATCGGAGCCACTTCAGTGATGATGGGTTCGGTCCTCGCCGCCACGCTGGAAAGCCCCGGCGAAAAGATCATTCAGCAGGGACGCCGGTTTGTGGTCTACCGCGGCATGGGCAGTCTCGAAGCCATGAAGAAGAACAAAGGCAGCCGCGAACGTTACGGCCAGTCGGATGTGGACGACAGCAAAAAGCTCGTTCCGCAGGGCGTCGAAGGCATGGTTCCCTACCGCGGCTCCCTCTGGGAAGTCGTCCATCAGTTCGCCGGCGGGCTGCGTTATTCCCTCGGCTACTGCGGCGCCCGAAATCTGGCGGAACTCCGCGCCAAGGCCAAATTCATCCGGATCAGCTCCTCGGCTCTGCAGGAAGCCCATCCGCATGATATCCTGATGCTCAAAGACGCTCCCAACTATACGCCGAAAGCCTGAAAAACGCCTGGTTCGCAACTGATAATGACGGGGAGACGGACATGAAACTTTTATTTTCCTGTTTTATGGTCCCCGTTTATATCACGATCGCGGTTGCCGGACTGGGCGGACTGTTCATTTATCTGGATTCCATCGGCTTCCGGCCGGTGGAAAATACCCACAGTTTCCTGTCCAATATGTATTTCTGTCTGCTGCACCTGTCCATGGCGCTGTCGCTCGGACTGGCGGTGCTTTCTTTCATCTATTGTCTCGGCATGGCGGCGGCCGGATTCATCATCAAGACCTGGTTAGGCGCCGGAATTGCCATCGCCGGCGCGGTCGGCATGTTCATGCTTGCTAATTTCCTGCTCAACACCACGATTTAAGCAAAGGGGACTGTCATGAATATCCGGATCGGTCAAGGTTATGATTCCCACAGGTTCGCCCCGGACCGGGCGCTGATCCTCTGCGGCGTGAAGATCCCCTTCGAACTGGGTCTGGCCGGACACAGCGACGCCGATGCGCCGGTCCATGCCCTGATCGATGCTCTGCTGGGTGCTCTGGCGCTGGGCGACATCGGCCATTTCTTCCCTGACAATGATCCGCGCTGGAAAGGTGCGGACAGTTTGAACCTGCTGAAACGTACGCTGGAAAATCCGGCGTTCTCCGCCTGGCAGGTCGGCAATGTCGATCTCACGGTCATTGCGCAGAAACCCAAACTGGCGTCGCATATCGAGGCCATGCGGAAAAATCTCGCCGAGGCGCTGGCGGTCCCGCTCGACCGTGTTTCCGTCAAAGCCAAGACGAATGAAGGCATGGGCTTCACCGGACGTCTGGAAGGGCTCGAAGCACAGGCGGCCGTCCTGCTGTTCCACAAATAGCATTTCAATATAAAAGGAAAATCATCATGAAGAAGAGTTACCGGATCCGCGCCGTCCAGGTCGACCTGGCCCGGCAGATGGAAACCATCCCTTTCCTGAAGGGATTCATCGATTTCATCGCGGAAAACCATTACAACACGCTGTTCCTCTATCTGGAATGGCGGATCCGCACCAAAACCTTTGATATCGGCAAGAACGACGGATATACGGCGGAAGAGCTGCGCGAGATCATCGAATATGCGGCTCTGCGCGGGATCAATGTGATTCCCGGACTCGCCACGCTCGGCCATGCCGAACTGCTGCTCCGTCAGAAGAAATATGCCTCGTATTCCGAACTGCGCGAAGGGATCACCGGCCGTTTCGGCCAGTCCTTCACGCCCGATTTCTGTCCTTCCCTGCCGGAAACCCGCGAATTTCTGGACTCCTACCTTTCCGAGGTCGCGGAGATCTTCACCGAAACACCGTATTTTCATGTCGGCGGCGATGAGGTCTTCGACATGGCGTATTGTTCCGAATGCCGGAAGAAAGCCGCCGGGTTCGAGGGTGAAGCAAAGCTTTATCTGGAACATTTCAAGTTCATCCATCAGGTGGTGACCAAGCTCGGCAAACGCATGATGATGTGGGATGACATGTTCGAATATTATCCCGATATCCTGCCCGACATGCCGCGCGACATCATTATGGTCAACTGGCAGTACCAGGAAAATGTGAGCGGCTACCGCGGACATTTCTGCAATCTCTGCTTCCACGAGCTGATGGAACAGTATGACAGGCTCGGATTCGACTATCTGACGGCCCCGGCGGATTTCTGCTGGAACAATATCGACACCTCCACCGCGCACGGTGATAAATTCAAGCCCATGGGCGGGCTGCTCACGTCGTGGGAGAAATCCATCTCGCTGCTCTATAAATACTTCCCGACCATGGCGGCGGCAGGACAGCTTTGGGACCAGATGGCGCAGGACGGCGACGCCGCCATTTCGCTGGCGGTCCGGCAGCTGTTCGGCATCGACGACGAACCGTTCATCCAGGCGGTGGCGCAATACGCCAATTTCGCCCACCGGATGCCGAAGGTATCCTTGAATTCGCTGAAGAATTTCGCTTACTTCGGACCCGATTCCGAACGCCTGCATGCCTTGCAGACGATCACCTCGGTGCTGATGCAGTATCCGGGCCGGCTGCGGGATACCCGCGCGGAATTCGTGCTGAACGACATTCTCGGCGACTGTGTGCTCAAACTGCTGGAAACGCGCTGCAGACGCGCCTGCTGGAATGTGTTCCACGGACAGCAGGGCGAATCCCTGACCGCTCTGGAGAAGGAAGTGGCCGAAGCCGGTGCCAAGTATGCCGGATTTTATGTCTGCCACCGTCGCAAGCGCGATGTCAGTAATTTCCAGAAGATGATCGACGGCTGGATCGCCGGGCTCAAGGAAATCGGAAAAAAGGCTTCGGCAGCCTGGATCAAAGTGTTGTTTGCCCTGCCCGACGGTTACGGTGCCGAGCGCGTCAGGATCATCGTCGACGGGCAGCAGGTCGCTTCCGGCGTTTTCAAACACGGCGATGATCCGTTCTATGAGACTTATTTCTTCCTGCCGGAAGGCATCACCGTTCCGAAGGAAGTCCGGATCGAGGCCTGCGGATATGCCGGACAGGGGATCGCCTATGTCTGCGCGAAAACTGCCAGAGGCAAGTTCATTCCGGCCGGGATCACGGGGAGCACCGGCATTGCCGAACATCCGGAACATGTGCTGCTCCCGAACGTGAATTTCGCATACCTGGGCAGCCAGAATACGCTCAACAGTTTCCATGACCGCACCTTGGCGGAAGCGGTCCACAGCATCACCGTCAGTTTGAAAAAGGAGAAATGATATGGCATTTCTGGAATGTCGTTTCTTTTCGGAAGCTCTCGGCGTGAGTGTCACGGCCAATGTGCTTCTGCCGCAGCAGACTACGGCCCAGATCGGACTGAAGGGCGTGGCCGATTCCGACGGCGCTCCCGTGCTCTATCTGCTGCACGGGTTGTCCGACGACGAGAGCATCTGGCTCCGCCGCACTTCGATCGAACGGTATGCCACCCAGTACGGACTGGCGGTCATCATGCCGGACGGAGGCCGCAGTTATTATACCGACATGTTCCACGGCGGCAAATACTGGACCTATCTGAGCGAGGAACTGCCGCGCGTGATGCAGTCGTTCTTCCGGTTTTCCACGAAACGGGAAGACACTTTTGCCGCCGGCCTTTCGATGGGCGGCTACGGCGCCATGAAGCTGGCGCTGCATTGTCCGGACAAATTCGCGGCCGCCGCTTCCCTTTCCGGCGCCTTGGACCCCCTGCATCTGCTGGAATTCATGCCGACCAAAAAAGACGAATTCGAGTGCATGTTCGGAGACTTGAACCAGTTCCGCGGTTCATTCAATGATCTTTTCGCCCAAGCGGAAAAACGCGCTGCGGAAAAATGCTCCCTTCCGAAACTGTTCCTCACCTG
The DNA here is from genome assembly GCA_015061565.1 of Lentisphaerota bacterium. Taxonomy (GTDB): domain Bacteria; phylum Verrucomicrobiota; class Lentisphaeria; order Victivallales; family UBA1829; genus SIG94. The sequence continues at coordinate 3,404 of SUWI01000116.1, read as the reverse complement.
CGGCACGGAAGACGGCCTGTATTGCGAGACCACCGCTTTCCGCGACCATCTGCAGAAACTCGGTATTCCATACACCTATGACGAATGCAAAGGCACCCATGACTGGGGTCTGTGGGACCGCAAGATCCAGGAAGTGATCCGTTGGCTGCCACGGCGGAAAAAATCTTCCTGACAAAAGAGTGACGGAAGAATGACGGGAAAGTGACGGACGGTTCCGATTACTTGTTTTGCAGGAAAGCGACGAGTCCGCGGCGGAAAATGACGGAATCGGAAACCGCATCCCAGCGGGAGAAAATCGACCGCCAGTAATCGTTTCCCTTCTGCCGTCTGAATTCTTCCTGATCGGAAGTGCCGGCTTCGCAGACGGACAAGTTTCTTTGCCGGGAGACCGGAATATACTCGATCCATGGGACCGGGACTTGATGCCATTTCCGGTCGCCGCCGTAAACGGAAACATAATCGGTTCTGTTCTCTCCGCGGAAGGCGTATGCCGTTACCGAAAGCTGGGCCGCGGACCCGTCCCTGACAGTGACGGTTGGTTTCAGGATGCATTGGGTGATCGCCTGTTCCGGACGGAAGATTCTTTCTTCCATGGAGTTTACCAGCGATTCATATTCGAATTCCGCGGGTTCGCCATGGTCGATGATCCCCCGGTAGATATCCGGGAAATTGCGGTGCTGCTGATACAGCGGGATGCAGAACAGCGGCGCCATGGTGAAATAGAAATTCCGGAAGAACCTGCAGCTGTAATCATGGAAGATCCTGCTGATCTCCGCGAATTCGTAGTGATAGAATGTGGCCGGATTGCCGGAAAAATCCGACTGGTCGAGATGATCGGAAAACAGGCAGTTGATCATATTCCGCTTGATGAAGGTGAAGTCATCGCCGAATCCTTCTTTCTGATCGCGGAGCAGAGCCAGCATTTCCTGCTGCGCCAGCACGGTGAAGAGCAGCCGGAACTGCTGTTCGTTGTTCCGGTTGACGGCATTGAAACAGGCATCGAATTCCCGGTTGTCCGTGATCATGAAACCGCTGTCCAGATCGCGGCTTTTCTTTTCCAGGGTCCTGATGGCGCTTTTCAATTGTCTGCGGTCGAAAAAACCATTGCCGAGCGAGGAGAGGAAATTGGGTTCGCGGCTGAAAGTCAGTTCCGGTGCCGCTTCATTGCCGTACAGCAGGAATTTGACCTTCTTATATTGTGGTTCCGGTTTTTCCACGGAAGCGGTCAGCGTTTCATAGCGGGTTTCCCAACGGGTATGGGTTTTCCCGTTGGAATCCGTATAAGAAACCCGTTCTTTCCAGCTGATCGTGATCGATCCGTAATAAGTCTTGGTTCCCCAGACCTGTTTCAGCCTTTCTGCCAGGATCCAGGGATTGCCGTTCAAAGTGCCGCTCTGGCAGCAAAGGATGGAATTTGCCCTGTCCGAGCCGGGATCCCAGTGGAAGTAACGGACCAGCTGATCCATCCGGACATTGGCGAAATACTGGTCGATTTTCACGATCGGCAACGTTTTCATCACGATCCGGCTGACCGTATCCCATTGAAACAGACGGATCAGCGGAGCCATCTGTGCCCAGGCTTCGTCCTGTTCCCGGAGCAGGATCTCCTGCTGTTCTTTCAATGATGATTCGAAAGCACGGATTTTGGGATTCAATCCCTTACAGATCAGGAGCAGAAACAGGATGATGCCGCCGATGCAGACCGGAAGCACCCATGGGGGAAGCTGGAAATCGATCAGGGGCTCGTCAATCAGCTGAAAAACCGCAAGCGTGATCCCCGCCGCACCCGCGAGGATCAGGAGGATGAATATTCCCCTCAGAAATTTCCATCTGGACAGAGTGGAATTGAGGGCATCGATCTGCTTTTCGCGTTTCCGGATTTTTTTGACCAGAGCCGCATTCGCTTCCTGATCCACACCGGAATCCCGCACCAGTTTTTCGAATGCTTCATCCGTGTTGTGTTCATGTTCCGCCCGCAGCCGGTCGCGGTACATGGCTACCGGATAAGGTATTTCCTCATGATCCATTTACGGCTCCCTGCAGGGGGATGATCAGAAGAACGTGGCTTTGGATCCTTCGATGACCGCTTTCGACACGGTGAACGGGATCCGGGTGGTGTAATGCGCCCGGGCGGCAACGATCTGTTTCACCGGCCATTCGAAAACATCGGTATTCCAGACCAGGACCACCTGATTGTAAAGGTCGCGCGCCGCGGTGATCTCACGCTGCAGATAACTGTTCTGGCGCATCGCTTCGGCGATCTGGGCATGGGCTTTCAGTTCCGGATACGCTTCCACCTGCGGGAACAGCCTGGCAAAACCGCGGTCCAGCGTTTCGGCGTCGGCGCTCAGGCTGCCGCCGTCCGGCTTCATGCCGCCGCGGTAGGCGGCCACCGCAGTCATGACTTCCTTATCCAGAGCGACGGACTGTTTCACCAGCCCGGCCACATTCTTGAGGATCTCATAACGCTGTTCCTGGTAATTGCCGATGGTCGATGCACTGGCCTGGATCCGCTGCTGCAGCTGGTTGAAATAGTTTTTCGCCTGGACTTTCAGCAGCAGATAGATCAGTCCCGGCAGGATGCCCGCACACCAGATCAGCACGGGGATCCAGGGTTCCCAGTTCGGCTTGACGGCGAAACTGATGATTGCGCCGGGGATGAAACCCACCAGCCAGATCGCGATCTCGAAAATGGTCGAACCGATTCCGATGGTCACGGGCAGCTGTTTCTCGATCACACGCGCTTCACGTCCTTCGTCGTTATGCGGACCGGTCACTTCATCCAATGGATTTGCCATACTTGGTTCTCCTGTGTAAAAATGGTTTTACATGGTAAAGAAAGAAATGTCGTTCAATTCACCCGGGCGGAACGGGCGGAAGCGCATGCCGAAAGCGAACTTTTCGGCCGGGATCCGGTAGATCGGATTCAACGCTTCCCCGCAGGAACTCGATCCGATCCCGCTCTGTTTCCAGTCCAGGTTCAGGCAGATGTTGTCCGAATATTCGATCTCATGCGGATGTTTCGCTTTCCAGACGGCTTCCGGCGTGAAACGGTGCATGCTGAAATTGAACAGCGTATTCATCCCGGCGACCGCGAATCCGGCCATGTGCAGATCGTAAAACGCGGCCCGGCGGACTTCGCTGCGGTTGCCGTCTTCCTGCGGCCTCACATACGGCGTGTAAAGCGCATCGATCCCGGCCTTGAAAAGGCCCACGCGCTGGGCTTGTTTGGTGTCCTGGTAGGATTCGCCCGGCCCCAATCCGAACCACTGCGCCTGATCCATCTCTTCCGGCAGGAAAAGCTGGAAGCCGAGACGCGGGAAGAACGGCATTTCACCCTGCGGCTTGCCGTTGATCTCGAGCGTGAAACCGCCGTCCGGCAGGAAGGTGTAAAGATGATCGCA